>JAIFMG010000149.1 GCA_020048645.1 Bacteroidota bacterium
AATTTTTTTGAAATCAAAATTGAGTCCAGTCTAAAAACCGGGGATTTGTCCACGAAAGGCACGAAGGGCACGAAATTTTTTTGAAATCAAAGGTGAGCCCAGTCTAAAAACCGGGGATTTGTCCACGAAAGGCACGAAGGGCACGAAATTTTTTTGAAATCAAAATTAGAGCGGGTGAGTGGGACGGCGATTGGCAAGGAAAAACCATATGCGATAAGCAAGACTGGGTCCAGCATAAAAACCATTAGGTTCTTTACTGGAGTATTTGGGTAAAATGGATCATCCCTATGAAAGATAGGGGCAGTTCTTCCGTTCAGGGCAATTTCGCCCGTTCGTTCTACACTCATGCCGCCCCTTCGGGGCTTTTCGCGGGCAATCCTTCGCGTTTGAGGAGGACTTGTTATGAAAAAGGCGGCTATCTCGCTGAAAAACCTGGAAAGATTGCCCAAGGGCTTGCTTTTCGTAGTTTTAATTTGTATCTTTGGCTATCATCAATTCAACCGCACCCGATGAACACGCTATCCTTGCATTTGATTTTCACTTGCGCAATGGTGCTTTTGGGTTGGGGTTGAGGATGGCAGGGAGAGATGGCATTGCCAATGGTTTCAATATTGAGTAAGCGAACTGATAACAAACCAAAATGAATTAACAATGGAATATAACGTTAAAAGAGAAAGTGCTTTTGAAATAATACTTGATACTTTGAATAGTCAATGCGAAACACTATACAAAATAGCCTGTCATTTTTTCGATCTTCCAAAAATCAAGGGAGATAAAATCAATATTAACAATGATAAAGAAACTGTTTTTATTGCGCTAGTTTACGAAGGTGCATTTGCTTTGCTTTGCGAGGACTATCTAAAAGCAATTGCTAACGTTTATAAAAATGATGATTATGAATATTGTATGGAAAGACTCTTTAGCGAGTTGTTCTTTTCCGAGAAAAAAGAGGACAACGATTACTTTATTCAACAGGCAAAAGTATTGTGCGAAGAGCACGATATTGAGTTTGATATCAACCACTATCAAAGAGATCTAGATGAATTATTGTTCGAATACAAGCAGGTAATCAATAAAAAGGCATTAGCATTCTTTAAAAGAGACACAGACAGAATATTGAAATTCTTGAGCCTAATTTTTGATTTTTCTGAACCTGGATCCGTACCCTACGGAAATGAAATCTATTATAAGCTCTCAGAGTTTGTAGATTGCCATTACCATTGACAGTTCAGTCGTACTTGCATTCGTGCCTTTGGGTAACAATTGACGATGGAGGAAGTAATGACGTTGTCAACAATTACAATAGTGAACTAATTTGCAAATAACAAATCAAAACGAATCAGCAATGAAAGATTACTTCATGGAAACAAGTGCGATTTATGTAATACTTACTTCTTATCGAAAAGAATGTGAGCAACTATACTTAATCGCTCAAAGACTTTTAAATTTTCCAACAATGTACGAGAATAGTTCAAATCCTTTTACCGAAAATGAAAAACATTTTGTCCTTGCAAAAGTTTACGAAGGTGCGTTTGCTCTGGTTTGCGAGGACTATCTAAAAGTAATTGTCAACATTCGTAGAAATGATGATTATGAGTATTGTATGAAAGGAATCTTCGAGGAGGCATTCTTTTCCGAAGACAATGAGGAGAATGATTACTTTATTCAGCAAGCAAAAGTATTGTGCGAAGAGCACAATATTGAATTTGACATCAACCAGTATCAAAAAAAATTAGTTGAGTTAATGTTTCTATACAAAAAGATAATCAATAAAGAAATTTCAGATTGCTTCAGAGACCTAGGCAAAATAATGAAATTCTGGACCCTAATTTTTGAATTGAATGGCCCTGGAGTCGAACCATGTGGGAATAAAATGTTTCTGAATCTCTTAGACTTTTTAGAAAGCAATTACAGCAGGATACAACAGCAGGATAAACAAAGGCGTTAAAAGGTTCTTAACAGGAGTATGTGGGTAAAATGAATCATCCCTACGAAAGATAGGGGCAGTTCTTCCGTTCAGGACAATTTCGCCCGTTCGTTCTACACTCATGCCGCCCCTTCGGGGCTTTCTTCTTTGGATTGGCTCTTCTAATGGGGAGATAGAGATATGATAAAAAAAGAAACCATCTTGTCTGAAAAACAACTGTTTGCCGATTTGGTAAGGCTTATCGAAAGTGGCAAAACCGAAGCGGCAAGGCAGGTCAATAGCGCGTTGACGCTTACCTACTGGCACATCGGCAAGCGCATCAACGACGACGTTTTGCAAAACCAACGGGCAGAATACGGAAAACAAATTGTGTTGCTGCTGGCGACACAATTGGTGGAGCGGTTCGGCAAAAGTTTCGAGGCCCGTAACTTGCGGAGAATGATGCAGTTTGCCGAATTGTTTCCCAATATTGAGATTGTGTCACCACTGGTGACACAATTGAGTTGGACACATTTTAGGCTCTTTGTAAGCGTGTGCGGGCAAAAAGGGATTGTTGCCGCGAAAAAGGGCCTTTTTTCCCGTTGATGTCAATTTCGCCCTTTCGGGGTTGGGCTCGGCTGCAAGGCGATTCCTCATGTTTGAGCGGGGCTTGGCCTTATCAAAAGGCCCACGCGCTATTGTTTCGGAACCATCATGGATGGTGGCGAGCATGCGGGGGCAAGGCCAGATGGGAAACCAAGGCCGCTCGACGCACGGGCCCCATCAGGCCAACGGGGCAGCGGAAGCTCGGATTCCATCATTCGAGCGGGACGTACCGGCAGGCGTGGCCAATTGTTCATAATTTTCCTTAAATTTGACGGTGGCGAACATTCGGAGCTTCGTTGGGCTTGCCAATCGTCGCATTGGACTGAAAACCAACCCGGTCAAGATGAAAAGGAAGATTTCAACAAAAGGAGCGAAGATCCCCCTGCTGCTGGTTGGCATGGCCTTACCGGTCCGCGGGGAGACCCTTGTGGCAGAAAACGGCGACGTGTCCGGTTCGATCGGCGCGACCCAGGCCAGCAATGGCAACGGCCAGGCGGATGCGATCGAACTGGGTGAGGGTGGGTTGCGGGAGTTCGCGGCAGGCGAGCGGTGGACCTTCACCAACAACGGCTCGGGCGAGCGCGGGGGCGGGGCCATCTTCGTCGGCTGGCGGACAATCCCGCTGCTGGAGGGCCGCAAGTTCGAGGACAGCGCGGCCGCGGGCTTCGGGCTGAGCCAGCAGGGCATTCGAATCTCCGGCGGCGGCCCAAGCTGGCATTGGCCTCGGCCCGCGGCCACCCGCCCCCTTCCCGGAAGTGTTGAAAAACCTGCCTGCCCCCTATTGACTTTCTGCCAGTCTCGCCGTAACTTGCGCGAGCGGCCCGCCGTTGGTCAAAACCAGAAGACCCAATGACCCGGCCCGGATTTCCCAATCAACCTAAAACCAACCGATAATGGCAAAAGTAATCGTCCTAGGCGCCGGCATCTCGGGCCACACGGCTGCCCAGATCCTCAAGCGCAAGCTAGGCAAGGGGCATGAGGTAACCGTCATCAGCCCCAACAGCAACTACCAGTGGGTGCCCTCCAACATCTGGGTAGGCGTTGGCAAGATGAGCACCGAGCAAGTGGTCTTCAAGCTGGCTCCCGTCTATCAGAAGCTGGGCATCGGCTACAAGCAGGCCCTGGCGGTCTCGATCCACCCGGAGGGCAACGCCCGCCACCCGAAGCCCTTCGTGAGCATCCGCCACGTGGCCCCCGACATGGAAGGCAAGACCGAGGAGGTCGAGTACGACTACCTGGTCAACTCCACGGGGCCGAAGCTCAACTTCGCGGGCACTGAGGGGCTGGGCCCCGACAAGTTCACCAACTCGGTCTGCACCTACGACCACGCGGCGCACTCGTGGAAGAACCTCCAGGCCTGCATCGCCAAGATGGAGAAGGGCCAGCGGCAGACCTTCGTGATCGGCACGGGGCACCCGATGGCCACCTGCCAGGGCGCGGCCTTCGAGTACGCGCTGAACATCAAGGCCGAGCTCGACAACCGCAAGCTGGGCCACCTGGCCGACATGTGGTGGATCACCAACGAGGCGGAGCTGGGCGACTTCGGCATGGGCGGGGCCTACATCCGCAAGAACGGCTACGTCACGCCCACCAAGATCTTCACGGAGTCGATCCTGCGCGAGTACGGCGTCCGCTGGATCAAGCAGGCCGGGGTCAAGAAGGTCGATGAGAAGGCCATCCACTACGAGGACATCCTGGGCCAGACCCACCAGATAGAGTACGACTTCGCGATGCTGATCCCGGGTTTCGCCGGCACGGGCATCAAGGCCTACGGCCGCGAGGACCAGGACATCTCCGACAAGGTGTTCGCCGCCAACGGCATGATGAAGGTGGACGCCGACTACACGCCCAAGCCCTACGAGCAGTGGAAGGCCGCCGACTGGCCGTCCACCTACCAGAGCCCGGCCTACCCGAACGTCTATGCCACGGGGATCGCCTTCGCCCCGCCGCACGGCATGTCGAAGCCGGCCATCAACAAGAACGGCATGAGCATCACCCCCACCCCGCCCCGCACGGGCATGCCCTCGGGCGTCATGGGGATGGTCGTGGCCCAGAACATCGCCCACCAGGTCAAGACCGGCAAGAACGACCACCCGCACCGGGCCTCGATGGCGCGCATGGGCGCGGTCTGCGTGGTCTCGGCCGGGTACGGCTTCTTCAAGGGGCGCGCCGCCGTGATGACGGTCTTCCCCATCGTGCCCGACTGGGAGAAGCACCCCAAGTGGGGCCGCGACATCAACTACACCATCGGCGAGATCGGCCTGGCCGGGCACTGGGTCAAGCTGATGCTGCACTACCTTTTCATGTACAAGGCCAAGGCCCGTCCGCTCTGGTGGATGATCCCCGAGTGATGCCTTTCCTTGCCGAGCGATTTGATTCCTTTTTTGAACCCCCATCCCTTAAAACCTTTTCCACATGAAACCACCCATCGAACGGGGAGTTCCCAGCGAACACCTCTACGCGACCGAGCCGCAAGGCATGGTGCGCTTCCTGCGCCGCTCGCTGATCTGGCAGACCTTCCGCTTCTTCGTGTTCAACTTCAAGATGCTGCGCATCGTCGTGGGCGGCCACAGCTAGTGGTCGGCCGCGGCCTGGCAAGGCACGAACGCCGCCTCCGAGGCTTCGGGGGCGGCGTTTTTCGTGGGGGAGAGCAGTCGGGCGCGGGGGCCGGGGCTCAGTTGTCGAGGAGCCAGACCTCGGTCTTGTCGGCCATGAGCTTCTGGTACTCGGAGGCGGCCTGCTCGCGGTTGGCGAATCCGCTCATGGTGACGCGGTGGAAGTCGCCGAAGGGCAGGATGCGGGAGTTGTAGCCGGCGGCCTTGAGCTGCTGGTTGAGGCGGGTGGCGTTTTCGCGGACCTTGAAGCTGCCGACCACCAAGAAGAAGCGCTCCTGGCCGTTCTCGTCGATCTCGACCTCCACGGCGGGCGTCTGGGGCGGGTTGGGCCGGGCGGCAGTGTCGGGGGCCAGCTCGGCCACGGGTGCGGTGGCGGCCGAGTCGGGGGCCTGTGTGGTGTTCTGCGCGGTGTTGGCGCTGGAGTCGGCGGCGGGGGCATCGACCTGGGCCTGCCTGCGGCTGCCGAAGTCAAAGAGCTTGGTCTGGAACCCGATGAAGACGAGCAGGAGCAGGACGAGCAGCAGGGCGGCGATCAGGAGGATGGGCTTCTTCTCGTCTTCCTCCTCCTCCTGGGGCTTGACGACGGTGGCGGCCATGGTGGCGGCCTTGGGCTTGTCGAGGGGTTCCATCTTGAAGCCTTCGAAGCCGAGGGTCTCGGCCAGGAGCTCGGACTCGGGGTCGGGCATGAAGACCAGGGCGCCGTCGATCTTGGCCAGGATGCCGACTCCGGGGAAATCGACCTTCTGGCCGAGGTTGAGGGCCTCGCCGATGGCGTGGACCTGCTCCTGGACCTGGGCGCGGGCCTGGTCGAGGTCCGCGGCCCCGGCCAGCAGCATGGCGTTGGCCAGGACTCCGTCGTCACCGGCGTAGCTCCTGTCGAAGGCCAGGCCGCGCCGGGGCGGGCTGAAGTGGTCTGCGGTCCCGCCCTGCTCGATCTGGGCGGTCTGCTGCTGGATGAGGAATCCGCCCAGCCCGGGCAGGGTGACGCAGTCGTGCTTGAGCAGGAGGTCTTTGATCAGGGGGTTGATAGGGGTCATCGTGGAACGGATAGGTTTGCGTAGGTTTTGGCGCGAAAGTAAGAAATCTGTCGGACAAAAGGGACGGGGCGTTTCGATGTCATGGCGGTGGCCTTGAAAAGTGTACCTCGGGGTCTTTTTTCGCGTATCTTTGTGGGGATAACGACAAACAGACAAACAAGCAGTCCCCAACGCTTTCAGCATCAAAGGAAAATCGGGCGTCTGCGACCACCCTCCCAATAAGAAAGTCGAGAGATGCGATTCGAGGAAGTGATCGGCCAAGTGGCCGCGAAGGAAAGGTTGTTGGAAGCCCACCGGTCTGGCCGGGTGAGCCATGCTCAGTTGCTGAGCGGGCCCCAAGGCAGCCAGGGCCTGCCGCTTGCCCTGGCCTTCGCGCAATACCTGTGCTGCGCCAGGCCGGAGGCTTCGGACTCGTGCGGGCAATGCCCCTCGTGCAAGAAGTACCAGAAAATGGTCCACCCCGATTTGCACTTCGTCTTCCCGGTGGTCAAGACCCCATCGCTCAAGAACCCGGTCAGCAAGGATTTCCTGCCGCGATGGCGGGAGTTCGTGCTGGACGAGCCCCGGCATACGCTCGCGCGCTGGCTCTCGAAGCTGGCCAACGAGAACAAGCAGGGCGGCATCTTCGCCCAGGAGGCCGAGGAGATCATCAAGACCCTGAACCTGAAGACCTACGAGTCGGAGTACAAGGTCATGGTGGTCTGGCTTCCGGAGCTGATGAACCCCTCGGCGGCCAACAAGCTGCTCAAGGTCCTGGAGGAGCCGCCGCCGAAGACCCTGTTCCTGCTGGTCTCGCAGGAGCCGGAGCAACTGTTGCAGACGATCCTCTCGCGGGTGCAGCACACCCGCCTGCCGAAGCTGGACGACGCCAGCCTGGGCCGCGCCTTGGGCGAACGGCACCAGGTGGGCCCCGGGCAGCTCGACTACCTGCTGCGGGTGGCCGACGGCGACTACGTCAAGGCCCTGGAGGCCCTGGACAGCGCCCGGGCCTCGAGCGAGGACTTCCGCAACTTCTCGGAATGGATGCGCATGTGCTACGGCGTCAAGGTGCCCGAGGTCATGGCCTGGGTCGAGGAAATGGCCTCCATTGGCCGCGAGGGCCAGAAGCAGTTCCTGCTCTACGCCCTGCGCATGGTCCGCGAGAGCTTCGCCCTGAACCTGGCCCCCGCCCACCACGGCCAACTGGTCCACCTGGCCCAGGAGGAGATGGCCTTCGCCCAGCGCTTCGCCCCTTTCATCCGGGGCTCGAACGTGGCCCAGATAGCGGCCGAGCTGGACCTGGCGCACACCCACATCGAGCGCAACGCCGCCAACAAGATCGTCCTGCTCGACCTCTCCCTCAAAATGATGCGATGCTTGAAAACCTGAGCCCGAAGGCGGGACGACTGCTTCTGTCTCCACCCCTAACAACAGAAGCGAAATGGCATGTGGAACTAGTTCTTCAAAATGCTCCGGCTGCTCGTGGAGCCACAAACTGCCCGTACACGACTGGCTGAAAGACCTGCCCACGGCAGGGCGGCGGCAGGACATCGTGGAGGTGCAATTCAAGAACACCCGCAAGGCGTTCTTCCTCAATGGCAACGCCCTCAACCTCCAGCAGGGCGACATGGTGGCCGTGGAGGCCACGCCCGGGCACGACATCGGCACGGTATCGCTCACGGGCGAGCTGGTGCTCATGCAGCTCAACAAGCACAAGGTCTCGCCGAAGGCCGAGTTCAAGAAGATATACCGCCTGGCCAAGCCGGCCGACGTCGAGAAGTGGCAGGAGGCCCGCGACATGGAGGACCAGGTCATGTACGAGGCCCGGAAGATCGCCGCCAGCCTCAAGCTGGACATGAAGATAGGCGACGTGGAGTTCCAGGGCGACAGGACCAAGGCCATCTTCTACTACATCGCCGAGGAGCGGGTGGACTTCCGCCAGCTCATCCGCGTCCTGGCCGAACGCTTCCGCGTCAGGGTCGAGATGCGACAGATCGGCGCCCGCCAGGAGGCCGGGCGCATCGGCGGCATCGGCTCCTGCGGCCGCGAGCTCTGCTGCTCCACCTGGCTGACCAACTTCTCGTCGGTCAGCACCGGGGCCGCCCGCAAGCAGGAGCTGGCCCTCAACCCCCAGAAGCTCGCCGGGCAGTGCGGGAAGCTCAAGTGCTGCCTCAACTTCGAGCTCGATTCCTACATCGACGCCCAGAAGGACTTCCCCCGGCGCGGGACCACGCTCATGCTCGAGGAGGGAAAGGCCGTGCATTTCAAGACCGACATCTTCAAGCGCGTCATGTGGTTCAGCATCCAGCCCAGCAAGACCTTCTCCACCGTGGCCATTTCCGTGGACCGCGTCAAGGAGCTCGTGGAGATGAACAAAAAGGGCGAGAAGATCCAGAACCTGGTCGATTTCAAGGAAGAGGTCGTCAAGCCGCCCGCGGAGGAATACGTGGACACCGTCGGCCAGGACAGCCTGACCCGCTTCGACGAAAACCTGCGCAAGAAGAAACGCAAGAAGAAGAAGCCCGCCCAGCCGCTGGAAAAGGCCCCCGCGCAAGCCGCGCACCGCACCCCCCTGCCCAGCCAGAAGCCCAGCCCAAAGCCGGAGCCCGAGGCCCAGCCCGCAGGGACACTCCCGGAGACCCCGCGGCAAGCCAACACGGCCGACCAAAAGGCGCAGCCCAAGCGCCGACGACCCAGCCGGCGGCCCCACAAGCCCGGCGAGGGAACCCCTCCCACACCACCCCAAAACGCCGACTGATCGACCATGAAAAGACCGAATCGACCACGCCCCTGGGCGCCAGGGCCCTGGAGCACCCTGCTCCTGGCCTTCCTGGCGGCCTCATGCCAAGACCCCGCACTGACCGACCAGCAGCAGGAGCTCCCCGACGCCCGCTGGAGCATGGCCGACACCGTCAGCTTCCTGTTCGAGGCCCCAGGGCCGGAGCAGGCCTTCCGCATGTGGGTGCGCCTGCGGCACAACGCCGACTACCCGTACAGCAACATCTGGCTCTTCGTCCGAACCACCGCACCCAACGGCAGCGTCGAGCAGGACACCCTCCAGCACGACCTGGCCCTGCCCGACGGACAGTGGCTCGGCGAGGGCTCCGACCCCTACCGCCTCGACCTGCTCTACCTCCCCGCCGTCCGATTCGCCATGCCCGGGACCTACCGCTTCGACATCGTCCACGGCATGAGGGACCCGACCCTCCAGGGCGTCGAGGCCGTCGGCCTCTGGCTGCCCCAACTGGCCCAGGAGCCCGCCCAGCCCTGAGCCGACCGCCCGCGTGGGCCGACAAGGCTTTTTGCCTAAATTCGCGCACCCATCGCACCGAATGCCCCCCCAAAAAAACCTCCCCACATGAAAAAAGCCATCTTGCTGCTGGTCATGCTCAGCACCGGGCTCCCCGCCTGCAAGTACGACGACGGGCCTTTCCTGACCGTTTACACCAAGCTGGAGCGCGTGGCCGGATTCTTCTTCTTCGACCGCGTCGTCGAAAATGGCGCGAACCTCACCGAGGAATACGCCGACCAGAACATCCAGTTCCACAAGAACGACCAGCGCACCTTCGCCTGGGAGCTCTTCCCCCTCGACCCCGAGAACCCCACGCAGACCGACAACATGCGCTTCGGAACCTGGGCCTTCGAGGACAACGAACAGTTCATCCGCATGAAGATCTTCAGCCCCGACGCCGACAGCATCCAGCACGACTGGCGCTGGGAAATCAAGCGGCTTTCCTACAAGGACCTCTGGCTCGAGCGCCAGGACGAAAACGGCCAGACCGTGGCCTGGAGGCTCTGGAAATGGTACTGAGCAAGCGGCTGGCCCTCCTCATCCCGGCCCTGGCCTGCGCCTCGGCCCTGCTCGCCCAGCCCTGGCGCGAGCACCCCGAGGTCTTCAGCGCCTCGGGCATCCCTTCGTTCAACTTCTCGACGCCCCGGTTCGCCGACCTCGACGCCGACGGCCACCCCGACCTGGTACTGGGCGGGGCCGACGTCGGCCTGGTCTTCCTGCGCAACGAGGGAAACCTCTCCCGCCCGAGGTTCGCCCTGGCCCCCGAGAACATCTTCGAGCACATCTCGGCCCTCGACGCCGTGGTGGCCGACTTCGGAGACTTCGACGGCGACGGCGACCTCGACATGGTGGCCGGCGGCTTCCGCGGGCTTTCCTACTACCAGAACCAGGGAGACCCCCAGAAGCCCCGCTTCGTGGCCGACTCCGCCCTGCTCGCCGGGCTGCAAGTCGGCATCGAGCCCATCCCCTCGCTCGGGGACGTCAACGCCGACGGGCTGCTCGACATCATGGTCGGCCTGGCCGAGGACGGAACCCTCCGCTACTACCCCAACTCCGGCACCCGCGGGCGCCCCAGCTTCCGCGAGCAGGACAAGGTCAAGCTCAGCATCGACATGGGCCTCTTCGCCTATCCCTTCCTGGCCGACTTCGACCGCGACGACGACCTCGACCTCATCGTGGGCAACGACGAGTCCGACCTCAAGTTCTACAAGAACTTCGGCACCCCCCAGCAGCCCCAGTGGCGCATCTTCCTCGAAACCTTCGCCCAGATCCCCGAGGAGCACTTCTTCATCTGCCCCGCCCTGGTGGACCTCGACCACGACGCCTACCTCGAGCTGGTCTATGGCCACTACGAGGGAACCGTCAAGTACTTCCAGAACGAGGGCTTCAACGTCGAGCCCGTCTGGGTCGAGAACGACATCCTCTTCGGCGGGACCGTCTCCGTGGGCACACGCGGCACGCCCTGCCTGTTCGACCACGGCCAGGATGGCGACATGGACCTGCTGGCCGGCAACGCCGTCGGCGAGCTGCTCTTCTTCGAGAACACCGGCTCGGCCCGCGAGCCCCGCTGGACCGAGGCCCCTCTGCCCCTGCCCGAGCTCGACCTGGGCGCCTTCGTCGCGACGGCCTCCGCCGACCTCAACGGCGACGGACTGGCCGACCTGCTGGTGGCCGACCGCAACCGCCATTTCCACGCCCTGCGGCAGATGCCCGACGGCGGCTGGCAAAAGCTCGAAAACCCCTTCGCCACCCCGCCCGCCCAGAGCCAGCCCACCCTCGCGCTGGCCGACATAGACGGCGACAAGGACAACGACCTGCTGCTGGGCGACGCCGACGGGCGGCTGCACCTGTTCGAGAACGTCGGCACCCGACACGCGCCGCGCTTCGAGGAAAAGCCCGGCTTCTTCGCCGACAAGGTCTTCACCACGCACTCGGCCGCCGTGGCCGCCGCCGATTTCGACGGCGACGGCGACACCGACATCCTGCTCAGCCGAGGCGCCCACATCGGCAAGTTCGCCTACTTCCAGAACGTCGGCACCGAGCGCGAACCCCGCTGGCTGGAGCGCTCCAACCTTTTCGACAACGTCGAGACCGGCACCAACCCCAACCCCGCGGCCATCGACTTCGACGGCGACGGAGACCTCGACCTGGTCGTGGGCGAATCGAGCGGAAACTTCAGCTACTTCGAGAACCTGCGCGTGCGCTGAGGCCCGGCTGGTTTCATATCAAGTTGCTTTCAGGGGTGAAGTGTCCGAACCACCAAACACAACATCAAGAAATCCTTGCCTCCCCTAGGATTCCTGGATCAATAAGGCAATAATACCAAACCGCTATCGAGTTGCCCGTTCAATCCAATGGAACAGGCTCAATGATTTTACGACGTTTTTATCCAGATTTCTCAATACTT
>JAIFMG010000140.1 GCA_020048645.1 Bacteroidota bacterium
TCGGAAGGAATGACCATGCGCTGCCGTGGATGTGGATTCGGAACCTGTTTTTTTTATACTAACGCAAATATACCTAAATAATTACCAAATTATACGCCTTGGGTGAGCGTTTCATTTGCTATATCTAACAATGGTTTTGTGGTTTCTGAGGTCAACTAATAATTACCGTAGTATTTCAAACATTTTAGAAGCGTACTTAAATACGATAATTACGTTTTCACGTTCCAAAGCAAAGGTTACTAAACCTTTTTTTTTGTTCAATGTTTACAAATTACACATTTCAGTTTAATTATTTTTTGCGTTTTGTAACCATTTTTCCAAATATCTGTTGAAGGCTATAACGATGTAATTATATCGAAGATTGCTTTATTTACGCTATAACTTTACACTCAATGAATTGGTGGGTCCAGTTTTAAAGTCGTTTTTTACATTTATTGATTTGTAACTAATTGATAATCAAGAATAAAATTATGAAAAGTATGGTAGAAGTGACATTTTTAGACCGGACTCATTGGTCTTTTTTTGCAATATCCAAGAATTAAATTGCTTGGACTAGTTTCATCGTCTGATAGTCTATCACTGTCTCATCATTTAGCAACGGAAATTCAACTTCTTTGGATGTGATATTTTTGCTAAACATTTGTTTTGCTGCATGATTTGATTGGAGTATTAATTTTCATCTAATTTGGTTTCTTACTTTTTTAGATATATTCATTTTTGTCAAACATAGCAATCTTATCATTGTCTAATCATTATTCTGTTTTAAACCTTCTTTCAAAATGTTTAAGAAAGTGGAATTTCTACTTTCTGCATCTTTTAAAAATGCGTCAAATGATTGAATATAAATACCAATTGGAATTTTGAAATCATCTTCCATATATATATCTTGAGGTTTATATAGAACAGTATCGTTTGAATATAATTCCGCAAACCCAAAACCTTTTAACAATCTTATGAAAGGTTTATCTAAGTCAATTATTCCGTAAAACCAAATTCGTTGTATTTTATTTTGATAATATTCCAACAATTTTGTTGCTCTTCTAACTAATTGAACAACAATATCATTCTTTCTTTCTAATGGTAATCCTAATTTTTTTAGTTCAACAATTACAACATCAACCTTTTCCGTTTTTAAAGGGTCATTTGAAAAAACAATAGCAATATCAGGTCTGTTTTCATCTTTTTCTGTCAAACTTTCTTCTTCTGTAATTTTTTGTAATAGTTTATCCATTTCTAAATCGCTCAAAATTACAGAGTAGGACATATATTTATCATCAAGTAGCCAAGCATTATTTTGATACAAATCGTTCATAAATTGCGATTTTTGAAATGATTTTCGCATTGGAACAATTATGTTATGAATGTCTTGCTCTTTGTTTTTTATGTCAATTTGTTTTAACTTATTGATAATTTTGGAACGATATAAAATATACTCGGTTAATAATCTTGACGAGACTTCTAATGATTGTTCATACTGATTATCAGTTAAATTTGTTGCCTCTAATATTTCCTTTTGTGCGTTAAAAAATTTCTTCTGCGCAATTTCAAGTGATTTTTCTTTATCAATTAGGCCAACAGATTTTTTTTCAAAATATCCTTGTAAGTGTGGATATTGATTTGTTAAAATTTCATTAGTTTTTTTATTTCTTTCTTGTATTGCAGGAATGTTGTCATTTAGTATTTCTGTAACTTTTTCTCTAAACAATCTTTTTACAGTTTTTAATTCAATATCACTTATTTCTAATGTTTCTCTTGATGGATTTACTTTGCCTGTGAAAAAATCTGAAATTAGTAAAAAAATAATTTCATAACCTTGCGGGATACTATTTTTTGAAATAATCTCCATATCAACTGTCCTGCCATCAGCGCAAATTGCTGTAATAGTTGCTTGGTCTTGATGATTTGTTTTGATACTATAATGTAATTCTAAATCTTTAAACAAATCCAAACCTGTTGCTGGTATTTTCTCAACTTTAAAATCTGGCAATGAGTTAATATTCAACTCTTTATTTTCATTATAAAAATTTTTTTCAGGATTGGGTTCTTTTGTCTCCAAATGAATTTTAATACTTAAATTTTTATTTCTAATTTTCAGAGAATACAAAAGAGGATAAAATTTTAAGAGGATAGATTTTCTTATCGCTGTTGGTCTTAAATAATCGTATTGTTTTACTTTTTGACCTGTATAACCTATAAATTTTAATGATGTTTTTTTATTTGAATTTTCAATTTCAGTAATTTCAGATTTTCCCTTAAAACTACTCGTAAATTGAAATTTCCGTAATTTATTTTCATAAATACTCTCAACTTCAATTTGTTTAAAATAGTTTAGAAAAACTAATCTCCCAATTCCTTTGTGGTCGTTTTCTTCGGTTTCTAGTAAATTTGAAAATTTATAAAAATTTTCTTCGTTAAAGCCTTCTCCATTATCAACAATTTCAATAGATAATGTATCAGGTTGATTATAGGCATTTATTTTGATAAAAATATCTATCAAATCAGCATTAGCGTCAATAGAATTTGCAATTGCTTCAAAATAAACCATTTCCAAAGATGGGTTTGGAAAAAATAGTTTAACTGCTTTTTTAATATTTATATTCATTTAGTTTCATTTTTAGTAAACACTAACATCACTACTTCTCATCGTCAATTCCTACCCCAAAGCACCATGATGCGTTGGAATCTAAATGCACAGCTCAATTGGAAGCCTTCGGGCCCGTAGGCCACCACCAGCCGACTCTGACCCTGGGCATGTGCGATTTTGAAGGGTAGCCTGTTCATTGGGGGATTGAAATTGACGATTGCCAAAGCTACAAACTATACCTTGGAAAAGCAAGTGCTTGGGCGATTTTTTTCCTCGCTCATGGTTGCGTTGTGGTTGGGGAGGTCATTGGCAAGCCCCAAGTCATTGATGGTCAATGGAAAAGATTGCGCTTGGGGATGCAGGGCGGTGTTGCGCGGCCAGAGGAAGGCCAGGTGTGCGGGAAGGGAATCGGGCGAAGTGGCCAAACGGTGCTTGGCCGCAAGTCCTGTGCTGCGAATGGCCCAACCGGTGGAAGGCTGGTTGGAATGGTGGCATCACCAGGAATCGAACAACATCACGATTTTCAGTTCTCTGCTCTACCTAGGGTACCCTTGGGGCCTCACGCTTTTGCAAGAAACCATCTTCTTCACGCCCAAATGCTGTAAAGGCCCCAATAGGAAAACCCAGCGAGCAAGAAAACATAGACCAAGGTGTTAGAAACCAATGTCGTTTTGGTCCACAGCTTGACTTCGGCAGACTTTAGTTTTTGATAGGATTGGTAAACCAATGGGACAATCGTTACCAACAACAGGAACGGAATGTAGGATGAAGCACTGATCAGTATTGATTCACGGTGTTTGAAGGGAGCATCAAAATAGAAAATGTACTTGTTGGTGACCAAAACAAATAGGTAAGCGACAAGCAGTAGATTGATGGCAGCCATTGCGATAAAAGGGCGGAATGAAATCGCAAGCTTGTTGTTTTTCCAGAACATGGGGATGCCGAGCAAAAGCGCGAAGAGGGCCAAAAAACCTGCGAGAACTACAAGCAAAATTCGCAATTCGGGGATGTTAAAGGGCGTCTTGTAGTTGACAAGTCTTTCAAATTCAGCGTTTTGGGGGAACAACTCTGGGATGCTCAAGATATGGTCGCCTTTTGCCAATTCCTCAACCAGGCTAAAGCGTACAGCGGAATCGTACACATGATAAAAGTACAGGTGTACGGTTTTGTCCTTCGTATCCCAAATTGAAGAGATCAATGTGCCATCTCCATTTCTTTTCCGGCATACGTGCATGGTGTCAGAAAGCGCGGTGCAATAGGCCAAGGAAGATCGCATGGGGTGTTTTTTCAGGAAATCTTCCCCATTCCTGTACCTCTCCATTTGCCTGGCCTGTTCATTGTCGGTTATCGAGGGGCAAAAGTTGGCCAGGACATAGGCCGGATCATTGCCTTCCAAGATTTGGTAAGGTTCCACGAGCAGATAATCTCCCAAGCTGTCGATGTAGATGAAAACGCCGTCGATGAAGAAGCTGTGGTCGTATTGCTCGATGTAACGTTTCACGTCCGCCACGGTCGCGCATTGGTGAAGGATGTTTGTCAGGTATTCCGCCTCATCCGTAATTTTCAACCGGTTCGCGAATGGATTGGGTTGGCTCGGGTAATAGGAAGCCAAACGAGAGAAAGCCAGCCCTGCGGTGTTCATGCCCGATTGCGGGGCTGTCCTGTTGCGGCTTACTTCCCTGGCCCCGCTAAATCCGGCACCGTATTCGTTCGGCTGCTGCGCATTCTCGAACCATATTTTAGGTGTTGTGAGCCAATCGTCATGATTGCAGCCCACCATAGTTTTTCCATCAACGGTGATTTTATACATGCTGCATGACTGGACCTCGGTCCGCGACAGGCTTAGGAGAAGGAGTACCAGGAGGACGATATGGCTTTTGTTTCGCTTCATTGTGGGAATGCTTTTTTTGTGTTTTGTCCAGTTGCAAGGCTGGAAATGCGCATTTGCCGTAAGGTAGCGGGGCAGGTGTCGCGAAGCGTGGCAAAGCCGTTGAGGATGGCTGGCACCCGGTGCGAGGGTGCGTTTCTAACTTTCTTCCAGGGGCAGGCTTATGAAGGGTTCTTTGCCTGCGAAGACGATGGGGATTTTGATGATATTCTGAATTTTAACCTTATGGGCGAGCAGTTCTTTGTAGTAATGGTTTTTATCGATCTGGGCCGATGCAAGCTGGATCGCTTCATGGATTCGTTTCTGGAAATTAGCCTTGTTTTCGTTGTCTCTTTGCTTTTCTATGGATTTGATTTCGATGACCACTCCATTCTTTGATTTGTCGTGAGGAACCAGCATAATATCGTATCGCCCTTCTCCGCTTTCCCGGTTTGATTTTATGATGTAATCATCGCCGATGATGGCAAGCAAGCCCAAAATATAGGACTGATAGACATATTCGTTGTTTTTCGCTGTATCGTAATAGCTAAAAGTATCTCCAATGATTTGCTTGAACCCAAGCTCAAACTCCTTGACATGGTTGTTGAGCAGATGGTGCGTTGTATCTTGCAACAGTGATTTGATGATCTTGATGTCCGTTTGCAGCCATTCGAGAATTGTATCCTGGAAGACGGTTTTTAGTTCATAGTTCGGGATGACCAACTCGTATTCCTTTCTCGAAACCTTGTTTCGCGTGGTCAGGTACCCACCAAAGGTGAGGAGGGTCCACAATACTTCTTTGGGTGTATCCAGATCGGTGAACACGAAGTTCTCTTCTATGTCTTTTACGATGGTTTCGTTGTTGATCAGCTTTAGGATTTCTTGTCGGACATTGTCCGCATTTTTCTTCTTTATTTCATTTTTGATCAGTTCATTGCTGCTTGTGTTGGTCCAAAATGTCTTGAATGTTTCATTTTTGCTGACGACGAAATTCAAGATTGACCAAGGATTGTAGATAGGGGTGGTCTCTCCAAATTTGTATCCGTCGTACCATCGTTTTATTTCTGCGTAATCTGTTTTGATGTTGAAATCGGCCAGGATTCCTCTTACTTCTGGTTCTGTGAATCCGAATTTATCCGAAAATTCATCCTCTAAAATCGAGCAAACACTCAAGTTGTTCAGGCCTGAAAAAATACTCTCTTTGGATACGCGCAGAATCCCTGTGATGATGCCCTTGTAAAGATTGGAGTTGTCTTTGAAGGCTCCGCTCAGCAGATTCCGCATGAAGGAAACGGCTTCGTCATAGAACTTTGCGTAGCTCGCTTGGATGGGCGTGTCGTATTCATCGACCAGGATCACAACTTTTTCGTGGTGGTAGCGGTGCAGATAATCGCTCAATTCGGATAGGCTTACCGCGAAATCGACGGTATCACCAGTTTCCGTGATTATTTTGTCAAACTTGATTTTCTCATGCTTTGACAAAACATTGTTGTTGAGCAGGTATTC
Source organism: Bacteroidota bacterium (assembly GCA_020048645.1). Lineage (GTDB taxonomy): Bacteria > Bacteroidota > Bacteroidia > Bacteroidales > UBA6013 > UBA6013. Next base: position 5,958 of record JAIFMG010000140.1, read on the forward strand.
ATGGTGCTGGTACAGCTTTGAAATTTCTTTTTTGATGTATTTGAACGTCTCATCCCAATTTCTTGCTTTGGCGTCTTTGAAGCTGAGGCTTATCGTGGGATATTTGCAGCAATGTTGTTGGATGTCGTGCCCGACCTGCCCTATTTTCAAGTCCTTGAACAGTTGTTGGTTTTCAGGATCGCCTTTCTCGAAGTAGCATTGGAGCATGGACAAGTTCAACGTTTTGCCAAATCGGCGGGGGCGGGGCAGCAGCAGGACATTTTTTTCAGTCTCGATCACCTCTTGGATGAACAGGCTTTTGTCAACAAAGTAGGAGTTGGATTGAATGATATTCTTGAAGTCTGAATATCCCAAGTTCAATTTTTTCCTTTCGGCCATTTTCTTCGCGTTTTGATGTCTGGGAGGAACGCGAATTTAATCAATTCCGCCATAGGTGTTCGGCTAGCTGGGGAGGATTCGGGTAGGGCGCGCGCCCTGCGGTCCGGCGGGTTTGGTCGTGCTGGCCTGGCGCGGCGGGCTCTTGGTGGGGCTTCGAAAGGCCGGCGCCCCGTCCCTTTTCGGTAGGGGGCGGGGCGCGGTGCGGTTGGGCTGGGGCTGGGCCGGGTGGGGCTCAGGGGGTTTGCGGGGGCTTCTTGGGGCCTTTCTTGGTGGGGGCGGGCTTGCCTCCTTGGGCGCGCAGGCGGGCCTGTTCCTTCTGGAGCTCCTCCATGCGCGTTTGCAGGCGCGACTTCTTCTCGGGCTGGCGCTTGGCCTCGTGCAGCTTGCGGCGGATGGCCTCGTCGTCGGTGAACCTGCGGAAGCCTGCGACTTGGGCGATGGTAACGATGTTCGAGATGAAGTAGTAGTAGCTCAGGCCGGAAGAGTAGCTGTTGAACCAGAAGACCATCATGATGGGCATGAGCCAGAGCATCATGAACTTCATGCCGGGCACCTGGGAGTTGGCGTCGTTCATCTGCCCGCTGTTGAGCTGGGTGCTGACCACGATGGCCGCGGCCATGAGCAGGGTGAAGAGGCTGACGTGGTCGCCGTAGAAGGGGATGCTGAAGGGCAGGTCGAGGATGGAGTCGTAGGTCGAGAGGTCCTCGGCCCAGAGGAACGACTGGTGCCGCAGCTCGATGGAGGCCGGGAAGAAGCGGAACATGGCGATCAGGATGGGCATTTGCAGCAGGATGGGCAGGCATCCGCCGAGCGGGTTGACGCCGGCCTTGCGGTAGAGGGCCATGACGGCCTGCTGCTTCTCCATCTGCTTCTCGGGCTTGTCGGCGGGATACTTCTTGCTGAGCTCGTCGATGTCGGGCTTGAGGGCCTTCATCTTGGCCGACGACTGGTAGGACTTGAAGGTCAGGGGGAAGAGCAGGAGCTTGATCAGCAGGGTCATGACCAGGATGAGCAGGCCGTAGTTGGAGATGAATCCGCCGAGCAGGTTGAACAGCGGGATGACCAGGAAGCGGTTGACCCAGCCGAAGATGCCCCAGCCCAGGGGGATGATCTCCTGGAGGCTGACCTCGACATCCTCGTAGGTCTTGCCGACTTCCTTGAGCTCGGCGTAGCGGTTGGGGCCGAAGTAGAGGTCGAGGGCGATGCTTTGCTCGGGGCCTCCGGCGTAGGGGAAGCTGGTCTCGGCCAGGAAGTTGGCGATGTAGTCGGGGTCGGGGTGCTGCTGGTACTTGAGCAGGGCCGAGTTCATGGCCGTCTCGGCGATCAGGATCGTGGAGAAGAACTGCTGCTTGAAGGCGAACCACTTCACGTCGGTGGTGATGTCTTCCTCCTCCATCTCGGAGCGCTCGGTCAGGTAGTTCACCTCGTCGTCGTAATACTGGTAGAAGATCGTGGTGTTGTCCGTCTCCCAGCTCTTGCCCTTCTCCTGCCGGGGAGCGTCGAACTGCCACTTGAAGTCGAGCATGTTGACGTTGCTGGCGATGACCTGGTTCATGCCCACGTAGCGGACGTCGAAGTCCACCACGTAGCTGCCCGGGGTCAGGGTGTAGGCGTACTCGATGTAGCGGTCGCTGCCTCCGGCGTCGAGGCGGAGCTTCAGGGTCTGGGCCTGCCCGTCGGGGCTGATCTCGATCTGGGTCTTCCCGGCCTGGGGCTCGAAGAAGAGGTCGTTGGTGTTGATCAGGCGGTTCTGGGCGAAGAAGCTGAAGCCGAAGAAGTTGTCGGGCCCGTCGAACAGGTGGACGGGCACCGAGTCGTAGCGGGTGTAGCGCTCCTCCTTGAGGGTTACGTTGTAGGGCTTGCCGCCTTGTGTCGAGACGGTCAGGCGGATCAGCTCGTTCTCGATGCTCACGAACTGGTTCTGGCCCTGGGCAGCCTGCGCGAAGGCGCCGTAGAGGGTCTCGTACTGCGAGGCGCGGGTGGAGTCGTCGAGGGCTTCGGGCGCGGGGGCCTGGCTCTGGGGGCTTTCCGCCTCTTGGGCGCGGCGCTCTTCGGCCAGTCGTTCGGTCTGGGCCACGGAGTCTTGCAGCCGTTGTTGCTCCAGTTCGGCCTCGGAGGGGCTGGTCATGATGCTCCAGACGATCATGATCGCCCCGATCAGCAACAGGCCGATGATCGAGTTTTTATCCATGTTGGTTAGCGGGCTCGCTTGGGTTTTGAAGGTGAATCGAATGTTTCTTGACCGCGCCCACGAAGGCCATGAAGATGGGGTGGGGCTTGACCACGGTGCTCTTGTACTCGGGGTGGAACTGCACGCCCACGAACCACGGGTGCCCGCGCAGCTCGACGATCTCGACCAGCTCCGAGTCGGGGTTGATGCCCGTGGCGACCATGCCCGCCTGCTGGTAGAGCTCGAGGTACTGGTTGTTGAACTCGTAGCGGTGCCGGTGGCGCTCCTCGATCTCGAGGGTGCCGTAGGCCTCGGCGGCCAGGCTTCCGGGGGTCAGGCGGCAGGGGTAGGCGCCCAGGCGCATGGTTCCGCCCACGTCCGTGATGCCCTTCTGCTCCTCCATCAGGTCGATGACCGGGTGGGGCGTGGCGTGGTACACCTCCGTCGAGTGCGCGTCTTCCAGGCCCAGCACGTTGCGGCCGTACTCGATCACCGCGCACTGCATCCCCAGGCAGATGCCCAGGAAGGGGATGCCCTGCTCGCGGGCGTAGCGCACGGCGCGGAGCTTGCCGCTGATGCCCCGGTGCCCGAAGCCCGGCGCCACCAGCACGCCCTGCGCGCCAGCCAGGGCCTCGGCCGTCTGCGCGTCGTCGCGCAGGCTCTCCGAATGCACCCAGCGCAGCTTGACCCAGCAGTCGTTGTAGGCGCCCGCGTGCACGAAGCTCTCCTTGATGGACTTGTAGGCGTCTTGCAGTTCGATGTACTTGCCCACCAGCGCGATCTCGACCACGTTGGCCGTGTGCTGAAGCTTGCCCAGGAAGTGGTTCCACTGGTCGAGCAGCGGCTCGCGGCCCGGCGGCAGGTTCAGCTTGGCCAGCACCACTTGGTCGAGCTTCTCCTCGCGCATCTTCAGGGGCACCTCGTAGATGGTCGAGACGTCGATGCTCTCGATCACGCTCTCGGGGCCGACGTTGCAGAAGCGGGCCACCTTCGAGCGCACGTCGCGCGTCAGCGGGCGCTCGGTGCGCAGCACCAGCACCTCGGGCTGAACGCCGTTCTCGAGCAGGGCCTTGACCGAGTGCTGCGTCGGCTTGGTCTTGAGCTCGCCCGAGGCCGCCAGGTAGGGAACCAGGGTCAGGTGGATGACCAGCGAGTTGCCCGGGCCGAGGTCCCAGCGGAGCTGGCGCACGGCCTCGATGTAGGGCAGCGACTCGATGTCGCCCACGGTGCCGCCGATCTCGGTGATCACCACGTCGTACTCGTTCTTCTTGCCCAGGATCTTGATGCGGCGCTTGATTTCGTCGGTGATGTGCGGGATCACCTGCACGGTCTTGCCCAGGTAGTCGCCCCGCCGCTCCTTGTTGATGACCGACTGGTAGATGCGGCCCGTGGTAACGTTGTTGGCCTGCGAGGTGGGCACGTTCAGGAAGCGCTCGTAGTGCCCCAGGTCCAGGTCGGTCTCGGCCCCGTCGTTGGTCACGAAGCACTCGCCGTGCTCGTAGGGGTTCAGCGTACCGGGGTCGATGTTGAGGTAGGGGTCCAGCTTCTGGATGGTTACCGAGTAGCCCCGGGCTTGCAGCAGTTTGGCCAAGGAGGCCGAGATGATGCCCTTGCCCAGCGAGGAGGTTACTCCTCCGGTCACGAAGACGTATTTGGTTTCAGCCACTTTTTCTGTTGATGGATTCGATGCGCGAAATAAAGAAAATATCGGGGCATCGTCAAATCTGCCCGCGGGCGGCCTCCCAGGCGAAATGCTGCAAGGCCAGCCGGTACGACTCGAGGCCGAAGCCCAACACCACGCCGCGGCACACCCGCGAAAGCGTCGAGTGGTGGCGGAAGGCCTCGCGGGCGTGGACGTTCGAGATGTGGACCTCCACCACCGGCGCCGCGATGGCTGCGATCGCGTCGGCCAGGGCCAGCGAAGTGTGCGTGTAGGCCCCGGCGTTCAGCACCACGCCCTGCCAGTCGAAGCCCACCTGGTGCAGCTTGTCCACCAGCGCGCCCTCGTGGTTCGACTGGAAGTAGGCCAGCTCCAGGCCGTCGAACTCGGCCCGCAGGCGCTCGAAGTAGCCCTCGAAGCCCTCCGAGCCGTAGATCTCGGGCTGCCTCCGGCCCAGCAGGTTCAGGTTGGGGCCGTTCATCACCAGTATCTTCTTCTTGTTCTCCGCTTCCATCCGCTTGTTCTTTTGGGGTAATGGTCAAGGGTGCCCTTGTCAGGGCCGCGGCCCCAGGGACGGCGAAGATGGCCATTTTTCTGGAATTTCGCCCCCTCTCTCCGAGGCTTCCGGGCCGTCGGGCAAGTTTTTCGCCGCCCGAGGGCCGGGCCTCGCGGCACCCGGGGCCGATTGGGCCTGGGCAGGCGGGCCGGGCTTCCCATATAGGGAAAGAAAAAAGGGCCTTTGGAGGGGCGCGCGGCCTTTTCCCAGGGCTTTTTCATTTTTTTTCAGGGAAAGGCAATTTTTTTTTCTTCCCATTTTTTGTTTGAAAAATTAAAGTCAAAAATAAGAAATTAAAAAATAAAATATTGAATATCAAATATTTAAGGATAACTTTTTTTGATAGTTTGGAAAAAATATGCTTTTGGTTCGATTTTTTTAGACCAAAATGGTCCGTGGGTCGAAATGAAGGGTCAAGTGATTGATTGACAGGAGTCGGACTTTATTTTGTTTCGTTTTTGTTAAGGTTTTGGATTTGGAGGGCTGATCCAGGTAATCATTATTTGGAGTACGCCGGAATCGCGGCACTTTTTCAATCAAAAATCCACCACCTAAAACGCAACGTAATGAAAAAGGCAATTCTTTTCCTGTCCCTTCTCGTGGCCATGCCGAGCCTGGTCATGTCGCAGTCGCGGGGCTTCAACTTCCAGGGCATCGCCCGCGGCGCCGATGGCGCGGCCTTGGGCAACGAGAACATCGGGGTCCGTTTCAGCATCTACCCGGAGGGCGACCCCGGCAACCCGGTTTTCGTGGAAGAGCACACGGGCATCACCTCCGACCCCTTCGGCGTCTTCAAGGCCGAGCTGGGCACGGTGAACACCAACGACTTCAAGAACATCAACTTCGCCTCGGCCACCTACTGGATCAAGATGGAGGTGCGCAACTCGGGCGGCGCCTACGAGCTCATGAGCGACCAGAAGCTGCTGGCCGTGCCCTACGCCAAGGCGGCCGAGAGCCTGTCGGTTCCGTTCACCGACTACGGCGGCGGCACGTGGGGCCTGAGCTACCGCAACACCGGCAGCGCGCCCGCCTTGCGGATCAGCGACGGCAGCTACAACTTCGACCTTTCGCGGGGTAGCCTGCGCGTGGGCGGGGGCAGCACGCACGGCCGCATCGACCTCTACGCCGACGCATCCAACGCCGGGCGCATCTTCTTCCACAACCCCAACGGCTCGAACGCCTCGATCTTCGGCGGCGGCAACAGCTTGTCCATCAACCTGAGCGCCGGTGGCAGCTACAGCTTCAACCCCGGCGGCGACTTCTACGCCAGCGGCCCCGTGCGGTCGGCCAGCTACATCAGCGCCAGCAGCTACATCAGCGCCAGCAACTACATCGAGTCCGGCAGCTACATGCAGGCCAGCGCAGGCTTCCGGGGCCAGGGCGATTGGACTTTCGGCACGGCCAACGGCTCCATGAGCTACTTCCACTTCTACGGGGCATACGACAACGGCTCCCGCTTCCGCTGGTACGCCAACGGCAGCACTTTCTACGAGCAGTACGCCTATTATGAAGCCTTCTACCGCCTGCGCTTCCGGACTCCCTCGGGTAGAATCATCGACATCGAAGACAACGGCATCCTGGCCGTGCGCGACAACCGGGGCATCTCCACCTCCTGGGACACCTGGTCCGACGCCCGCGCCAAGCTCGTCGTGGGCCGGAGCGACAACTCGTCCGACCTGGAGACCCTCCGCCTTATCGAGATAACCGACTACCACCTGGTGGCCGACACCGCCCGCCGCGACCACAAGAAGGTCATCGCCCAGCAGGTCGAGCAGGTGTTCCCGCAGGCCGTCTCCACTTCCAACAACATCGTGCCCAACGTATTCGCGATGGCCAGCTCGGCGCTCTGGAGCGAGGGCCTGCTGACCATCACCACCGAGAAGCCCCACGATTTCGAGCTGGGCAACATGGTGAGCCTGAGCCTGGCCGACAGCTCTGTGGAACTCAAGGTCTGCCAGGTGCTCGACGCCAACACCTTCGCCGTGGAGAGCGATTTCCGCGGGGGCGAGGTCTTCGTCTATGGCAAGTACGTCGATGACTTCCGCTCGGTCGATTACGACGCCCTGGCCATGCTCAACATCAGCGCCACCCAAGAGCTGGCCAGCCGCGTGGAGGCCCTCCAGGCCGAGCTGGAAGCCCTCCGGCAGGCCAACCAGCGCCTGACGGAGCAGAACAGCAGCCTGGGAGCCCAGCTCGACCAGGCATCCGAGCTCCGGGCCGAAGTCGAGGCGCTCAAGGCCCTGATCCTGGGCGCGGATTCGCGCAAGTGAACCTTAGAGCGCCGCGATGGCGGCAGGTTTCTCCTTCCTGAACTCCAACATTCACAACCATGAAAAAACAGCTCATCATATTGATCCTGATGGCGGCCTGGGCAGGCGCGCGCGCACAGTCGCGCATGCCCGAGAACGTCTCGACCGCGGGTGGGTGGTACAACGCCAGCGACGGCAACTTCTACAGCGTCGGAATCGACGCCTCGGCGCTGGGCACGACCTACCACACCACCAACGACGGCAACTTCATCCGGGCGGGCTTCCCCTTCGAAGCCGTTTACCTGCCCGTGGTCTTCGACCCCTTCGTCAAGAGCTCCAAGGGCTACTACCCCGACTACGTGGAGCTGGCCTGGGAGATCCACAACCTCGAGGACCGCATCGACCGGTTCCGGATCTACCGCAAGCCCGTGGGCTCGCCCGCCGACTCCATCCTGGTGGCCACCATCGGGGGCGAGCAGCGCATCTGGCAAGACCAGTTCGCGCAGGGCAACGTGCTCTACAAGTACACGATCCAGGCGGACGGCATCTCCGACGCCAGGGTGCCGGGCATCACCTACGTCGAGGCCCTGGGCTTCCGGGTGCCCTTCGGCATCATCACCGGGCACATCGAGTACGAGGGCGGCGTGGCCGTCGAGGGCGTGCGCGTCACGGCGCAGTCGTCCAGCTCGACCCTGGGCGCCAGCCTCTACTTCGATGGCGACGACTACGGCACGGTGCGCAACGTGCCCGCGCTGCGCGGCGCCAGCGGCCAGGTGGCCGTGGAGGCCTGGGTGGCCCTGGACGCCAGCCACATGGGCGACGCCGACCTCTTCAGCCTGACCGAGGGCACGGGCGGCTACGGCCTCAGCTACGAGGCGGGCAAGCTGGCCTTCTGGCTCAACGGCGGCAGCCAGAAAGTGGTCAACAGCTCGGCCGAGGACCTCGTGCCCGGCTCGTTCGTCCACGTCTGCGGATCCTACGACGGTGACACCCTGGCCCTGTTCGTCAACGGCGAACGCGTGGCCTACGAGCTTTTCCCCGGCGTGGCCATTGGCCACGTGGAGCAGAACCTGAGCGTGGCCGCGCGCCGCGAGGGGGTCAACCTCTCGCGCTACTTCAAGGGCCACCTCGACGAGCTGCGCGTCTGGGACCGCGCCCGCAGCCCCCTGGAGGTCAAGCGCGACTTCAGCCGCTACCTCGGGCAGGACGAGCCGGGCCTGGTGGCCTACTGGCGCGTCAACGAGAACTTCGGCCATTACACCTACGACTTCTCGCGGGGGGCCTACGACTTCAACCGCAACGACCTGCGCCTCTACGGGGCTTCGTGGACCAACACCTTCTTCCCGACCTTCGAGCAGCTCGGTTTCGCGGGCGTTACCGACAAGGACGGCGACTACATCATCTCGAACATCGCCTACCGGGGCACGGGCGAGAACTTCCTGATCACGCCCAGCCTGGGCGTACACAGCTTCCGTCCCGGCAACCGCACGCTCTACATCGGCAACTCCTCTTCCATCCTCAACGGGATCGACTTCACGGACATATCGTCCTTCCGCGTGACGGGCACGGTCCGCTACGAGAACTCCTCGTGCTATGCCAAGGATGTCTTCCTGCAGGTCGATGGCCAGATTGTCGTGCGCGACGGCTTGCCCGTGCGCACCGACGCGAACGGCTTCTTCGACATGAACGTGCCCATCGGGCACCACAAGGTCTCGGTTTACATGCCCGGGCACCAGTTCGAGAACCCGACTTTCCCGCCCGTGGGCACCTTCGACTTCCAGGAGCCCCTCTCGGGGCTGGAGTTCATCGACGTGACGCGCTACACCGTCATCGGGCGGGTGGTCGGCGGCACGGTCGAGTCGTCCAAGAAGCTGGGCTTTGACCTGTCGGTGAACAACATCGGCCAGGCCGAGCTGAAGTTCGTCACGGAGCAGGGCGGCGGCTGTTACGAGGAGTACGCGCTGACGGACCCGGCCTCGGGCGAGTACGAGATCTCGCTGCCGCCGATGCGCTACATCGTCTCGGACCGCAACGGGGCCTACGCGCCGCTGCTGAACAACCCGAGCGCGACCTTCACGCCGTTCAACGTGCTGGACCTGAGCCTCAACCTGCCCGAGCAGACCGACACCAGCCACATCTGGCAGGAGCAGGTGGCCACCGTCGAGATCAACGGCAACACCCGCCTGGCCGACGTTACCACGCCTTCGGTGCGCCAGCAGGGCATCCCGGTGGTGATGGACGACCAGGGCAACGCGTCCTTCCACTTCCAGGACCAGCTCTACCGCTTCTACGTGGGCCAGGAGCCCTATTCGGAGTTCCAGGAGATCATGCGGGTGCGCACGGGCATCGACACGGTGCGCTACCACGCGGTCTCGAGCTACGTCTATCGCAACCAGCCCGAGCTGCTGGTCATGGGCAAGGATGGCCAGCCGCTGATCGGCGACCGCGTCCTGCGCTTCATGGACAGCGACTCTCCGGTTAGCTTCGACCTGGTGAACAACCCTTTCGCCTACCCGATTTTCAGCAAGCACAACCGCTACGAGGTCAAGATGGAGGTGCTGGAGAGCTTCACCAACTACGACCAGGTCCCGCCCGTGGTCAGCAGCGAGCACGTGCGCGGGGCCCGCATCGTCTGGATCAACAACCTGGCCTCCAACCCGGCCCGCGAGTTCGTGATCTCGGGGGGCGACACGGTGGTCGGCTTCACGGCCGGAAGCCCCAACTTCCTGGCCAACAGCATCACGCCGGCCCACAGCTACACCAAGGCCATGGAGGTTACGGCCATTTCGGGCTCGCAGGTCTCCACCTGGCTGCCCAACCCCACCGATGGCGGCTTCTTCCGGGGCTACGTGCTGGGCACGCAGCTCATGGAAGGCATGGACTTCGTCTCCGAAGGCCCGCAAGTGGTCTCGCACATCCTGCGCGACCCTCCGGGCAGCGGCAGCTACACCAGTTGGGAGCAAGGGACGACCAAGTCCACGAGCTACTCGACCAGTTTCACCGGAGGGCTTTCCGGGCAGCTCCAGAAACAGATAGCCCTGGGCACCAAGTTCACCCTCGGCCTGGGCATGTCAACCCCCACCGAGCTCGAGAACACCCTGACCTTCACCGCAAAAAGTTCCATCAAGGTAGGGCACACCACCGGCTTCACCAAAGAGGAGACCGCCAACGTCGCCATCCAGACGGACGCCAACCCCGAGCTGGTCGGCTCGGCGAGCGACTTGTTCATCGGCCAGTCGCTGAACTTCATCTTCGGCCTTTCGGACGAGCTTAGGCTGCTCAACCCCATCGAGGCCATGAACCCCAACGTACCCACCCTGGGGACCTTCAACAATGGCTACACCATCGGGGTCGTGCCGTCGTTCGAGGGCGCGATTGCTCCCGACAGCACGCACTTCGTCTATTCGCAGGACCACATCGAGAACTACCTGATCCCGCAGATTGTCGAGCTGCGCAACGCCCAGCTTTTCGGCAACCCGCACTACACGGTGCATTTCACCGATGCCGACGACCCGCGCTTTGGCACCTGCAACGACGACCCCCTCTGGGGAGCGCAGCGCCAGAAGACGCTCTGGCCTTCGGCCGAGACCAGCGACAACCCGCTGTACAACGACTACACCGGCCCCAGCTACACCTACGCCCCCGGCATGCCCGGCTTCAGCGGCACCTGGGCACGCGACGAGGTGCGGCACTACAACCAGCAGATCCGCCTCTGGCGCGAGGCCCTGGCCCGCAACGAGCAGGAGAAGGTCGAGGCCAACCAGTTCGACAAGAACCACTCTTTCGACGCCGGGCCGACCCTGACCTACTCGACGGCTTCTACCACCACTGACTCGCGGGTCCTGAAGGCCTCCATCGACCTCAGCCTCGAGGCCAAGCTCAAGCTTGGCGGCAAGGTCGGCGGCACGGGCGTCGAGGTGGAGCAGTCGCTCGAGATCAGCTTCAACATGGAGTCCGAAATCGGCACCAGCACTTCCACCACCACATCGACCGCCTACACCCTCAACGACCCCGACCAGGGAGACTACTTCACCATCAACGTCTATCGTCCGCCCCATTCTTCCGACGGGCCCATCTTCCGCCTCATGGGCGGGCGATCCATGTGCCCCTACGAAGGCGAGGAGGAGCCGAGGTACTACGTCAACAAGGATTTCAAGATCACCGACAGCAACCTGCCCGAGATCCTGGACCTGATTTCCCGCTACGTCATGACCCAGGCCGTGTGGGACGCGACCATGATGCCTCTTTACAACAAGCCCTGGTGGGACAGCGTGCTGGGCGGAATGCTCAACAACAACTACGCGACCCCGGGCGCCTTCCGCGACGCCATCAAGGAAAGGGCAGAGCTTTTCGAAGGATTCTTCCAGGACGAAGAGGGCGAATGGAAGAACAGCAAGGTCTATTATCCCGATCTGGTCCGCGTGCAGGACATCTGCGAGCTGGTGGCCGGGTACGCCCTGGGCGACAGCCCCGTCCTCTCGCAGGGCACCATCCAGCGCGAGGTGCCCACCCTGGCCGTCGAGCCGGCCGAGGTCTTCGACGTGCCCGACAACGCCGCGGCCTTCTACAACCTCCAGCTTGGCAACCGCAGCGGGAGTGGAGACGTGATGTGGTACCAGATCAGGGCCGTTGACAACACCAATCCCGACGGAGCTTTGCTCACGGTCGATGGAGAGGTGCTGCTCACGCCCCTGACTTTCGAGGTGCCCGCCGGGCAGACCGTCGTCAAGACCTTGTCCATACAGATGACCCGCCCCGACGTGTTCGACTACGACAGCATCGGCATCATGATCTTCTCGCCTTGCGACTGGGCCTTCCACACCAACGGACGGCCTTTCACCATCGGCGACACCGTCTGGGTATCGGCCCACTTCGTGCCTTCGTGTACGGACGTGGAGCTGCGCGCCCCGCTCGACCAGTTCCTGGTCAACTACAACAGCCAGAACGACGAGGGCGAGTACTTCGTCGGCTCGATGATCTCGGGCTACGACGCCAACAACGCCACCTTGGAGCGCATCCAGCTCCAGTACAAGCCCACGAGCCAGAGCACCTGGATCGGCTTGCAGAACTGGTGGAAAGACCCTGTCGGCATCCTGCCCGGAAGCCCGGACCTGCCCCTGCTAGGCTCGCAACTGCCGTTCTCCTGGAACGTCTCCCAACTGGTCGATGGCCAGTACAACCTCCGCGCCATGAGCTACTGCTCCAGCGCCGAGAGCGGCTCGGAGCCCCTGATCGGCAAGTTCGACCGGGTCAACCCCCGCGCCTTCGGCTCGCCACAGCCCGCCAGCGGCATCCTGACCCCCGACGATGAGATCATGATCACCTTCAACGAGCCTATCTTCGAGGGCGGGCTGACCTTCAGCAACTTCGACATCCGGGGCATCCTCAACGGCACCGAGCTGGCCCACGGAGCCAGCATCCACTTCGACGGGACGGGCAGCAACTACATGGTCGTGCCCGATGGCGTCAACCTCGTGGACAAGCCCTTCAGCATCGAGATCTGGGCACGCCGCGAGGGAACCGGCAAGCAGACCCTGGTCGCCCAGGGAAGCACCGAGCAGACCGGGCTCTGGTTCGGATTCGACACCGACGGCAGGCTGATGTTCCAACTGGCCGGCCAGTCCATGAAGACCTCCATCGACCCTACCGCGGGCGACCCCTCGCCCGTCTGGCACCACTACGTGGTTACCTACGACAAGGTCAACGGCGTTACGCAGCTCTTCGTGGACGGCAGCATGCTCCGCAACGAGGTGCTCACCTCCGACTACGAGGACTTCGGCCGCCTGCTCGTCGGGCGCTCCACCTTCGGCGAGCCTTTCCCCTTCCTGGGCAACGCCCACGAGCTCCGGGTCTGGACCTCCACCCTGACCATCTCCAAGATCGTCGTCAACATGAACCTCCTGCTCAGCGGCCTCGAGAAGGGCCTGGTGGGCAACTGGCGCATGGACGAGGCCCGCGGAAGCCTGGTGCAGGATTACGCCAGCAGCAGGACCGCCACCCTGATCGACCCCAGCTCATGGGCCGTCGAGCCTGGCGGCGACGCCTACGCCTTCGACGGGGTCAACGACTTCCTTGAGATGGACGCCTTCGACCTGGCCTTCACCGGCGAGCAGGACTTCACCCTGGAGTTCTGGTTCAAGGCCGATGCCCCCGGCGCGCAGACCTTCCTCTCGAACGGGGCCGGGACGGCCGCCGACCAGAACGCCCTGGGCTGGACCATCGCCTCCGACGCGGCCGGGCAGATCTGGGTACACAGCGGAGGCAAGAGCTTCAAGGCCGCCGACGCCGGCGCCTTCGACGGAGCCTGGCACCACTTCGCCCTGGTCATGAACCGCCGCACCGTGCTCACGAGCTACCTCGACGGCGCGCTGCGCTACACCTCGCCCGCGGGCGAGTGGGGCGACTTCGGCGGCTCCAAGCTCTATGCCGGCGCGCGCATGAACTACGGCGCCTCCAGCTACTTCCAGGACCAGTTCCTCAATGGCATGATGGATGAGATCCGGGTCTGGAACCTGGCCAAGAAGGCCGACCAGATCCTGGCCAACATCAACAGCCGGCAGACCACCGACATGCCCGGGCTGCTGGCCTACCTGCCTTTCGAGAGCTACCAGGTGGTCATGGGCGTGCCCATCCTGACGCCGTCCATCGCGGACGCCTCGGCCACGCCGCACATGGTGCAGTCGTTCGGGGGAGCCTTCTTCGCCGGACAAAGCCCTGCCATCAAGCTCACGCGGCCCGTCAGCAAGGTCAACTTCGAGTGGGTCTCCAACGGAGACCGCATCGTGCTGATGCTCAACGATCCGCCCAGCCGCATCGAGAACTGCATCCTGGACATCACCGTCCAGAACGTCCGAGACCTCAACGGCAACCGGATGCAGTCGCCCGTTACCTGGAGCGTTTACGTGAAGATGAACCAGGTTACCTGGAAGGAGGAGCGCTTCGTCATCGAGAAGCCGCTCTACGAGCCTTACACCTTCATGGCCACCATCCAGAACTCCAGCGGGCAGTACCAGAACTTCACCGTCGGCAACCTGCCGCCCTGGCTCACCGCCTCGCCCAGCTCGGGCACCCTGGCGCCCCTGACCACGCGTCCGGTTACCTTCACCATCAGCCCCGGCATCAACACCGGATACTACTCCGAGGAGCTCTACCTGACCACTGACTTCGGCTTCGACGAGAAGCTGGCCTTGAGCGTGCGGGTGTTCGACCAGGAGCCCGACTGGACCGTGGACGGCAGCGCCTTCCAGTACTCGATGAACATCATCGGCAACGTCCGCATCAACGGCGTGTTCTCGACCGACCGCTACGACCGCCTGGCCGCCTTCGTGGGCGACGAGTGCCGCGGCGTGGCCTACCTCGACTACATCGCCGCCTACGACCAGTACCAGGTCTTCATGCCCATCTTCAGCAACCAGCTCTCGGGCGAGCACCTGACCTTCAAGGTCTGGGACGCCTCGCAGGCCACGGTGCATGAGGGCGTGGTGCCCGAGCTCGACTTCGAGGCCAACGGCGTGCTGGGCACTCCCGCGGCGCCCATCGTCTTCGACGCCACCGACCGCGTGCTGCAAAGCGTCAGCCTGGCCCGCGGCTGGAACTGGGTCTCATTCAACCTCGACGCCCCCGAGCTGGCCGACCTCAACCAGGTCTTCGCCCCGCTGGCTCCCCAGCAGGGAGACATCATCAAGTCCGCCAACGCCTACGACCAGTTCGTGCCCAACCTCGGTTGGATGGGAACCATCAGCGCGACCGGCGGTCTCCAGACCGAGCAGATGTACAAGCTCCGCCTCAGCTCCGCCGACACCCTCAGCTATGCCGGACAGGTCCTCGACCCCCGGCAGGTCAGCATCCCCGTGGTGCCCGGCTGGAACTGGATCGGCTTCGTCCCCAGGGTCAACATCAACCTCTCCGAGGCCATGGCCCTGGCGCCGCTTTCCACGGGCAACGTCATCAAGAGCCAGAACGCCTTCGCCATTTTCGATGCCAACATCGGATGGATAGGCAGCCTGAAGTTCTTGCAGCCCGGAAAAGGCTACATGCTCAGCCTCAGCCAGTCCGGCGCGTTCACCTACCCCGAGTTCGGAGTCAACGGAAAGGCCCTGGCCGACACGGCGCAGTTCGCCTGCCCCGGCTACCAGCCCACCGACTACCAGTACAACATGAGCGTCCTGGCCGTGGTGGAGATGCCCGACCAGCAGCAGCTTGGCGAGAACTACTGGATCCAAGGCTGGACCGAGAACGGCTGCCAAGCCCTCGGCGAGCCTGTCTATTCCGAGACCCAGGGCAGGATGCTCTACTTCCTGACCGTGAGCGGGAACACCCAAGGCGAGCGCTTCCACTTCCAGGCCGTCCACAACGAGACCGGGGCGACCATCGCCTTCAGCCAGACCCTCGACTTCGTGGCCGATGGCCAAGTCGGCGACCTCGACGCGCCCTTCGTCTTCACGCCCGAGAACGCCGTTACCGCTGTCGAGGACCTCGACGGGCTGCCCTTCCAGGCCCGGTGCTTCCCCAACCCCTTCTCCGACGAGCTTACCCTCAGCCTCTACTCGCCTGTCCGCCAAGATGTGCAAGTGGTCGTTACCAATGCCCTGGGCCAGATCTTCATGCAGTCGCGTGAGTCGGTCTTCGGCAACGCCTTGGTCCGACTGCCCACCCAGTTGGCGCCGGGG
Source organism: Bacteroidota bacterium (assembly GCA_020048645.1). Lineage (GTDB taxonomy): Bacteria > Bacteroidota > Bacteroidia > Bacteroidales > UBA6013 > UBA6013. The sequence continues at coordinate 21,640 of JAIFMG010000140.1, forward strand.
GTCTATTGGGTGCGGGTGCTCAATGCCACCGAAAGTTTCGCGATACCCGTTGTGAAGGTGGATTGATCCGCTTTCACGATTCCGTGGGCCGCCTCAAGCGCAGAGGCGGCCCACTTTAATATGGCCTCTGCCAGTGGCTTGCCGCTGTGGCCGTCTCCGCCCTTCTCTTTTTCCTTGGGGGGAGGCCGAGGTCTTTTCACACTGTTTTTCTCTCTCAAAAAAAAGAAAATGAAAAAAGTAGCGATCCTTCTGCTTTTGCTCTTCACAACGGGAACAAAGAGCACCTGGGCGGCTCCGCCCACCTGGACGGTGAACCCGTCCGGATTCCAGTACTCGATGGTGGTTACGGGAGCCTTGAACTTCTTCGCCGTCGAGAGCACTGACCCCAACGACATGATCGGCGCCTTCGTCGGAGGGCAATGCCGAGGCGTGGCCCGGCCGGTCTATTTTCCGGCCATTGACAGGCACCTGGTCTTCTTCTACCTCTATGGCAACGCCATCACGGGCGATACGCTGAGCTTCCAGATGTATGACGCCTCCGCCGACCAGGTCTATGCCTTGAGCCAGCGGATTCCTTTCGTGGCCGACACCGAGATCGGCCTGCCCACCTTGCCTTATGTCTTCGGCTACCCCGAGCCGAGCGACCAGGCCGAGATGCTGGCCTTTTCTCTGGCCGAGCAGACGGGGCCTGCCCTGATCGACCCGCTGGCCCGCCTGGCCAGCATCCAGGTGCAGAAGGCCACGACCCTTTCGGCCCTGGTGGCGAGCTTCACCCTCTCGCCCTACGCCTCGGCCACCGTGGCCGGAACGCCGCAGGCCAGCGGAACCACGCCCAACAATTTCACCGACACCTTGGTTTACACGGTCTTGGCCCAAGATGGGCAGACCGAGCGCGATTGGCGGGTGGCCGTCAGCGTCGCGCCTTTCAGCAATGCCAACGACTTTCTCACCTTCGGATTCAACGAGCAGACCGGCCCGGCGACCATCGACGCCCTGACGCGCACTGTCGAGGTCGAAGTGGCCAAAGGCACGGACCTCACGGCCCTGGTGGCCAGCTTCACCCTTTCGCCCTTCGCCTCGGTGGCCGTGGGGGGCGTGCCGCAGGTCAGCGGCCTTACCGCCAACGAATTCAGCGCCCCGCTGGCCTACACGATCACGGCCGAGAACGGCGACGCGCAGGTCTGGCTCGTGGACGTCAGCCGAGTGCCTTTCAGCCCCGAGAACTCGTTCCTGGCCTTTTCGATGGCCGAGCAGACCGGGCCCGCGACCCTTTCGGAGGCCAGCTCGCGGGTGGACCTCGAAGTGGTCAAGGGAACCGACCTTTCCAACCTGGTGGCCAGCTTCACCCTCTCGGATTTCGCCTCGGCGCGGGTGGCCGCGGCGCCCCAGACCAGCGGCCTGACGGCCAACGACTTCAGCGCCCCGCTGGTTTACACCCTCGTGGCCGAGAACGGCGACACCCGCGACTGGGCCGTCAACATCACCCGCGTGCCTTTCAGCGACAAGACCGACCTGCTGGCCTTCTCCTTGCCCGAGCAGGTCGCGCCCGCCGCCATTGACACCGTGGACGGCAGCCTCTACCTCGAGGTAGCCGTCGGCACCGACCTCACGGCCCTGGTGGCCCAGTTCACCCTGGCCGACTTCGCCTCGGCCTGGGTCGATGGGCAGCTCCAGACCAGCGGCCTGACGGCCAACGACTTCAGCGCCCCCCTCGGGTTTGTCGTCCTGGCCGAGAACGGCCTCGACAGCCGCCTTTGGACCCTGACCGTCCGCGAGCAGAACGTCGCCCCGACCGAAATCGCCCTTTCCGCCAGCGGGCTCGACGAGAACAACGCCCCCGGCCAGGCCGTGGCCACGCTCTCGGCCACCGACGCCAACGCGGGCGAGACCTTCCAGTTCGAGCTGGTCTCCGGCACGGGAGGCGATGACAACTCGCGCTTCTTCATCGTGGGCGACCAGTTGTTGGCAGCGGCCAGCTTCGACCACGAGGCCGAGCAGGCGCTCTCGGTGCGCGTGCGCGCCACCGATTCCCGCGGATTGGCTTTCGCCAGGGCCTTGGCCCTGGAGGTGCGCGACCTGAACGATGTCGCGCCCGTGGTTACGCCCGTGGTCATCAACCTGCCCGAGGACCAGCCGCTGGGCGCCGTGGGCCAGGCCCTGGCCACCGACGCCGACCTCACGCCTGCCTTCGGGCCGCAGTCGTTCCTCATGCTCGGCGGGCTGGGCCACGAGAGCTTCACGCTGTATCCCTCGGGCCAGGTCAACCTGGTGCAGGCCCTCGACTACGAGACCCGGCGCCAGCACACCCTGCTGGTGGAGGCCTCCGACGGCGCCAACACCGGCACGGGCTGGGTTACGATCAACATCACCGACGTCAACGACGTGGCGCCCAGCCTGGCCGATCTGACGGTCTCCCTGGCCGAGACCAGCCCCGCGGGGAGCCTCGTGGCCTCGCTTTCGGCCAACGACCCCGACCTGAACTCCACGTTCAGCTACTCCATCGTGGCCGGGAACGGCCCCGGGATTTTCGCCCTCGACCCGCTTTCGGGCCAGGTCAGCCTCGCGGCCATGCTCGACTTCGAGACGGCCCCGCAGCATGTGCTGACCATCGAGGTCTCCGACGGCCTCAACACCAGCCAGGCCGAGCTGACGGTGCTGGTGGAAGACCTCAACGACGAGACGCCCGTGGCCCAGGATGCCACCTTCGCGTTCGACGAGGACCATCCGCTCAACACGCAGGTGGGCAGCGTTGTGGCCACCGACGCCGACGCGGGCACCGAGCTGTTCTACTCGATCTTCTCGGGCAACCAGGCCGGGCGCTTCTACCTCAACCCCAACACCGGGGGCCTGTACCTGGTGGGCCTTGTCGATTTCGAGACGGCGCCCAGCTACACGCTGGTGGTGCGCGCCTCCGACGGCACTTTCTTCGACCATGCCACCATCACCCTCAACCTGCTTGACGTCAACGACCTGGCGCCCACCATCAACCCGCAGAGCTTCAACCTGAGCGAGAGCCTGCCCCTGGCCCCCACGGGCAGCCTTGTCGTGGCCACTGACGCCGACGCTTCGGCGGCCTTCCGCCAGCTCAGCTTTGCCCTCGTGGGCGGCGATGGGCACGAGGCTTTCAGCATCGACCCCGCCACGGGCGAGCTCGCCCTGGTGGCCCCGCTCGACCGCGAGAGCCGCGTCGTCCATACGCTCATCGTCCAGGTTTCGGACGGGGTGGGGCAGAGCTCGGCCGAGATCACGGTCAACGTGCTCGACGCCAACGACGTGGCGCCCACCGTGCCCGACCAGCTCTGGTCGGTGCTGGAGACCTTGCCCGTCAACGGCGAGCTGGGCCGGGTGGCCTATTCGGATCCGGACAGCCATAACTCTTTCAGCTTCAGCATCCTCTCGGGCAATGAGTCCGGCTTTTTCAGCATCAACCCCACCAGCGGGACCGTCCGGCTGGCCGCGACCATCGACCACGAGAGCCAGGCCCAGCATGTGCTGCTGGTCCAGCTTTCGGATGGCGTCCAGACGGGGCAGGGGACCATCACCATCGAGGTGCTCGACGTTACGGACGAGACGCCCGTGGTGGCTGACGAAACCTTCAGCATCTCCGAGAGCCTGGCCGTCAACAGCCCCGTGGGCCAGGTGCAGGCCACGGACACCGATCCCAGCTCGGTTTTCCAGTTCTCGATCTTCTCGGGCAACGAGGCCGGGCGCTTCCTGCTCAATGCCAACACGGGCGAGCTGTTCCTGATCGCTCCGCTCGACCACGAGGCCGCTTCGAGCTACCGGCTGGTGGTGCGGGTCTCCGACGGCTTCAACATCGGCCAGGGCATCCTGGACATCGTGGTGGAGGACGCCAACGACATCGCGCCCGTGGTAACGGGGCCGGACCTTGAAATCTCCGAAGCCGCGCCCTTGGGCGGGGTGGGGCAGGTGCAGGCCTACGACCAGGACGCCTCGCCGCAGTTCCGGCAGTTCCAGTACGAGCTCCTGGGCGGACAGGGCAGCGAGCATTTCAGCGTCGATGCCGCCACGGGCGAGATCGCGCTGGTGCAGGCCCTCGACTTCGAGACCCGCCAGGACCACTTCCTGCAAGTGCGCGTCAGCGATGGCGCGAACTCCGGAACCCGCGTCCTGACGGTGGTGGTGCTCGACGCCAACGATGTCGCGCCCACGGCCGAGGACCAGGTGGTGGACCTCGCGGAGGACCGCACCCTGGGCACCCGCGTGGCCACCGTGGTGGGCCTCGACCCCGACACGCGGGGCCGCCTGAGCTACTCCATCGCGGCGGGCAACGATCCGGCCTTGTTCTCCATCAACCCGATTTCGGGAGCCTTGATGCTCGTGGCCTCGCCCGACTTCGAGCTCCAGGCCCAGCACGTGCTGACGATCGACCTCTTCGACGAGGTCAACACGGGCCAATGCACGCTGACGTTCAACATCCTGAACGTCAACGACGAGACGCCCGTGGTGGAGGCCGACACGGTCTTCCTGGCCGAGGACTGGGCCGTGGGCGCCTCGGTGGGCCATGTCGTGGCCGCCGACCCCGACGGGGCCACGAACTTCTTCTACTCCATCTTCACGGGCAACCTGGCCGGGCGCTTCACCATCGACCAGAACACGGGCGAGCTGTTCCTGGCCGCGCCGCTCGACCACGAGAGCGCTTCCCGCTTCCCGCTGGTGGTGGCCGCTTCGGATGGCATCTTCCAAGGCCGGGCCAGCTTCGTGGTGGAGGTGCTGGACGTCAACGACGAGGCGCCCGCGGTATCCGACCTGGCGCTCAGCCTTTCCGAGGCCACGGCGCCGGGCGTCGTCGGCCAGCTCCTGGCCACCGACCGCGACGCCAGCGCCGCCTTCCGCGTGTTCCAGTACGCGGCCACGGGCGGCGACACGGACTTCTTCGGCATCGACCCGAGCACGGGCCAGGTGCTGCTGCTCCAGCCGCTCGATTTCGAGACCCACAGCCAGCACAGCCTGCTGGTGGAGGTTTCCGACGGCACCAACGCCGGGACGGCCCGCGTCAGCATCGCCGTAACCGACGCCAACGACGTGGCCCCGACCGTCCCCGACGTGCAGGTGCTGGTGGCGGAAAACCTGCCCCTGAACGGACAGGTGGCGCTCATGCAGGCCACCGACCCCGACCTGGGCGGAGCCTTCCAGTTCAGCATCGCCAGCGGCAACCTGGACGGAAAGTTCTTCATCAACCAGGCCACGGGCGAGCTGCGCCTGGCCGATTGGCTCGACTACGAGACCCAGAGCCAGTACGTGCTCCAGATCGAGGTCTTCGATGGCGCGCAGTCGGGCTTCGGCAGCCTGACCATCGACCTGGCCAACGTCAACGACGAGGCGCCGGTGGTCGAGGCGGAGACCTTCAGCGTGGCCGAGGACCTGGCCCCGCTCAGCCAGGTGGCCTTCATCAGCTTCACCGACGCCGACCTGATCACGGGCCACTCGTACTCGATCTTCTCGGGCAACGAGGCGGGCAAGTTCAGCATCAACCCCAACACGGGCATCCTGTTCCTGGCCTCGCCGCTCGACCACGAGACCTTCGACCGCTACAACCTGGTGGTGCGCGTCTCGGACGGCCTGCGCTTCGGCCAGAACAACCTGACCATCGTGGTGGAGGATGTGAACGACAACGCCCCGGCGGTCTTCCCGTCGAGCTTCAGCCTTTCGGAGGCCGCGGCCCTGGGCAACTTCGGGCAGGTGCTGGCTTCGGATGCCGACCTTTCGCCGGAGTTCCGGCAGTTCGAGTACAGCCTGGTGGGCGGGGTGGCCAGCGAGTTCTTCGCGGTGGATGCCGCGACGGGACAGATCGCGCTGGTGGCGCCCTTGGATTACGAGACCCGGACCGAGCACCGGCTCGACGTGGTGGTCTCCGATGGGCCCAACCAAGGCCAGGCCCGCCTGACGGTGCGGGTTACGGACGACAACGACGTGGCCCCGGAGGTCAACGACTTGCAGGTCAGCATCCGCGAGGACCTGGTGGTCAACGACTTCGTGGCCCAGGTCCGCTTCTTCGACCCCGACGAGTCGGGCGATTACGGCTACGCCATTCTGGCGGGCAACGAGGAGGGGCGCTTCAAGGTCAATCCGTCCAACGGAGTGGTCAGCATCGCCCTGCCTGTCGATTTCGAGACCCGCGCCCGCTACGACCTGACCGTGGAGGTCTCGGACGGCGTGCAGGTGGGCACGGCCGCGCTGGCCATCAACGTGCTCAACGTCAGCGACGAGCCGCCCGTGGTCTCCAGCTTCGTGGCGCAGGTGCCCGAGGACATGGCCCTGAACCAGGAGCTGGCCCAGGTGCTGACCACTGACCCCGACAACACGCGCTTCGTCTATTCCATCTTCTCGGGCAACGAGTTCGGCATCTTCACCATCAACCCCAACACCGGGGCTATTTTCCTGATCGAGCCGCTGGACTACGAGAGCCAGACTTCGCACGAGCTGCGGGTGGAGGTGGCCGATGGCGTTTACGAGGGCTTCGGCACCATCACCATCGCGGTGCAGGATGTCAACGACCTGGCGCCGGTGCTGTCGGTCTCCGACCTGTCCTTGCCGGAAGACCAGGCCCTGGGCGTGGTGGGCCAGGTTTCGGCCACCGATGCCGACGCCAGCCCGGAGTTCCGCTCATTGAGCTTCTCCCTCGCGGGGGGCCTGGGCCACGAGGCCTTCGCCATCAATGCCGCGACGGGCGCCATCAGCCTGGTTTCGAGCCTCGACTACGAGGCCCGGGCTTCGCACTTGCTGGAAATCCTGGTCTCGGACGGCGCCAACACCGACGCCGCGACGGTGGCCGTGGCCGTGGGCAACGCCAACGACCTCGCGCCCGCGGTGGAGGATGCCGTGGTGGACCTGCCCGAGAACCAGCCGCTGGGCACGCAGGTGGCCGCGGTGGGGGCCGCTGACCCCGACGGCTTCGGCACGCTGGGCTACTCTTTCGCCTCGGGCAACGAGGCCGGGCTGTTCAGCATCAACGCCAACACGGGCCGGGTCTTCCTGGTGGCTTCGCTCGACTTCGAGACCGACGACGAGCACCTGCTGCTGGTCAACGTCTCGGACGGGCTGAACGTGGGCCAGGGGCAGGTGCGGGTCTTCGTGCGCGACCACAACGACGAGGCGCCCCGCATGGCCTCGGCCAGCCTGGCCATCACCGAGGGCACGCCCGTGGGCACGGTCTTCCACACGATGGACGCCTCCGACGACGACCCGGGGACCAACCTGGTCTTCTCCATCCTCGAGGGCAACGGCCTGGGCTGGTTCAGCATCGACGCCGCCGACGGCCGGGTCTTCGTCAGCCAGCCGCTCGACTTCGAGACCCGCGACTTCCACAACCTGAGCTTGCAGGTAACCGATGGGCAGTACAACGTGGTGGCCAGCCTCCAGGTGCTCCTGCGCGATGAGAACGACGAGAAGCCCCAGATCGACGACCGCACGGTCCAGGTCTCGGAGGCCGCCTTGCCGGGCACTTTCCTGGCCCGCCTCGAGGCCACCGACCGCGACGCCAACAGCGTGCTCCGCTACTCGCTCGCGCAAGGCGCCGGCCAAGGCCGCTTCGCGCTCAGCCAGGAGGGCGAGCTGCGCTTGGTGGAGTCGCTCGACTTCGAGCGGGTGCCGGGCTACGAGCTGGACGCGATGGTCTCGGACGGCCAGAACAGCGCGCTGTTCAAGATTTGGGTAGTGGTGGAGGACGCCCAGGAGACGACCCTGGTGAGCGACAACATCTTCTCGCCCAACGAGGACGGGCTGAACGATTTCTGGCGCGTCGAGAACCCGCAGCTCTACCAGGGATGCGAGTTCAGCATCTTCGACCACTTGGGCAACTCCGTCTATGAAAGCCAGGGCTACGAACAGCCTTGGCGCGGGCAGGGCTCGCCCGTGGGCACCTACTACTACCTGGTGCGCTGCGGCGATGGCGTGTTGCACAGCGGGGCCGTTACCTTGGTCCGATAAGCCTTCAAGAAAAAGGAGTTTTCATCTCGAAAAATCACAAGTCCATGAAAATGAGAATTTTGTTCTTCTTGTGGGTGGCCTTGGCCGGGCGCGTCGCCCTGGCCCAGCAGGTGCCCTCGCCCAGCCTTTTCCTGCAAAATCCGTATCTGCTCAACCCGGCCTACACGCCCACCGAGGGCAAGCTGGAGGCCTACCTGCTCTTCCGCGACCAGTGGACCGGGGTCAAGGGCGCCCCCGAGACGCGCATGGCCGGGGTCAACGGCATCGTGGCCAAGAACATGCGCCTGGGCCTCAACGTTTCGCAGTACAACCGCAACGTCTTGTCCACCAGCCGCGTGGAGGGAAGCTATGCCTACAAGGTGCAGTTCTCGGACCAGTCGAGCCTGCACTTCGGGCTGACGGCCGGCGTGTTCCAGAACCGGCTCGACCGCGACGCCATCCGGAGCGCTTCCGAGAACGACCCGGCCTGGAGCTCCAACCTCTTCGACGAGAGCCTGTTCTACTTCGGCTTCGGATTCCGCCTGCGGGCCAACCGGCTCAACCTCTCAATGGCCTCGCCCTTGCTCTACTCATCCCAGGAAAAGCGTACTTTCGCCACCTTCAACGCGATGGCCAGCTACGACCTGCCGGTGGAGATGCTCAAGCTGGAGGTTACGCCCTACGTGCTGGCCCGGACCTCGGTCGATTTCCCCAACTTCGCCGACTTTGGCGCCCGGCTGGCCTGGGACAAGCGCGTGTGGATGCAGATGGGCTTCCGGACCAACAAGGACGGCCTGTTCGGCTTCGGGGTCCGGTTCGGGCAGTTCGACTTGGGCTATGCCTTCGAGACCACCAATTCGAGGCTTTCGGCCGTAACGGGCGGCTCGCATGAGCTCATGCTCCTGTACTCGCTCGAATAGACCTTTCTCTGACCACCGGCGCGGCTTCGTCGCGCCGGTGGTTCTTTTGTTCAAACAAGACACATTTTTCTGATATGGTTGAAAATAATGAATGCCAAAAGCCAATGACAGAGATGGTGGAAGGGGCGAGCAACCCGAAGTCGATATTGATCGTGGACGATGAATTTTGGAACATCAGCACCGCCATCGACATCCTCAGCCGGATCGATTCGACCTACCTCTTCTACCAGGCCAACAACGGCCAGGCGGGCCTGCGGGTGGCCCGCGAGAAGAAGCCCGACTTGATCCTGGTCGATTGGCAGATGCCCACCATGGACGGCCTGGAGATGCTCCAGACGCTCACGGCCGACACGGGGCGGATGCGGATGCCCGCCATCATGATGTCGGGCGTACACATCGGCCCCTCCGAGCTCGAGGAGGCCCTCAGCGCGGGCGCCGTCGATTTCCTGACCAAGCCCTTCGAGGCCGTCGAGATGCGCGCCCGCGTCAACTCCGCCATGCTTCTGGGCCAGGCCTTCCGCCAGGTCGAGCTTTCCCACCTCAGCGAGCTCCGCACCATGGCCCTGACCCTGGCCAACAGCAATGCCATCCTCAAGGAGCTCAATGACAGGATTGACACGATGCGCACCACCTTCCGCGTCAGCAACCGGCTCAGGGAAGAGCTGATCGGACTGCACAACATGCTCAACCGGGAGGATTCCAGGCTCACCTGGAAATTCTTCGAGGAGCGCTACCAGAGTCTCGACAGCCGTTTCTGGGACAAGCTGAACGCCATGTTCCCCGAACTGACCGGCGCCGAAAGGCGGCTGGCCGTCCTGCAGCGGCTGGGCCTGACCAGCAAGGAAATGGCCCAGCTTCTCTACCTGGAGACCGAGAGCGTCCACGTGGGCCGCTCGCGCCTGCGCAAGGCCCTGGGCCTAGAGCTGGGCGACAACATCACCCTGTTCTTGCAACAGCTCTGATCGCAGGTCTTGACTCCGGTGCCGGATTTCGCCAAGCCCCAGGAGGGGCAGGGCGGAGTCCGGCATCGGCTTTTTCTTCCCCGTCCCCCTCACTGCCCCCCGACCCGTATCGTCCCGCCCGTGCCGATCAGCAGCAGGCCCTCCTGGCCCACCCGCAGGGTCGAGCAGTCGAAGCCGCCCTGTTGCCCGGTGTCGTAGCCACCCAGAATGAGCACGTCCGTGTCGGGGCCAGGCTCGCCCCCGCCCCATGAGCCGCCGTCCCAGGTCGTGTTGCCGTCAAATTCCAAGTTCTCGAAGAAGGAGGTCAAGCCATCACTGCTCCCGATTAACGCATCAAGGTCGCCGTCGCCGTCGATGTCCGCGAAGCTCGGCGATGAGTAATTGCGCACGGCGGCCAGGCCGAAGGGGTTGAACAATCGGGTGGCGAAGCTGGGCGCGCCGGTGGTGCCGGTGTTCTGGAAGAAGAGGGTGTTGCCATTGTTTTCCCCGATGAAGGCGTCGAGGTCGCCGTCGCCGTCGAGGTCCACGAAGCTCGGCGAGGCGTAATAGCCCACGTCGGCCAGGCCGAAGGGGTTGCTCGCTGGGGCCTCGAAGCTGGGCGCGCCGCTGGTGCCGACGTTCTGGAAGAAGAGGGTATTGCCATAGGAGTTGCCGATGAAGGCGTCGAGGTCGCCGTCGCCGTCGATGTCCGCGAAGCTCGGCGAGGCGTAAAAGCCCACGTCGGCCAGGCCGAAGGGGGTGGTCGCTGGGGCCGCGAAGCTGGGCGCGCCGCTGGTG
>JAIFMG010000236.1 GCA_020048645.1 Bacteroidota bacterium
TCGGTGCAATGGGGGTGTGTTTTCATAGTCGTTCTTTTTTTGCAAATGTACAAAAAATTAGCAAGTGTCTCGGGAGCGGTTTAGTATGAGGATCGAAAGCCCCAAAGCGGACCTCGAAAGCGCGAAATCGTTCCTCTTGCGCAAATCGTTCATCACCAGCGACCTAGAGCCGACAGTCTTGGGGATGCTGGTCTGTGGCGAACACCCGCAGGACTTCCTGGGAAACCGATGCCAGGTGGACTGTTTCGTGCGCTCTTCGTCGCAAATCGCGCAAAACAAGAAAATCTTCAAGGACAACATCCTACCGCTGCTCGAAAATGGCCACGGCTTCATCTACCAAAACATTCCAGTGGGCGTCCGGGCCGAAAACGGCGGGACTGGGGTTCCCGAGTATCCGGAAGACCTGATCCGAGAATGTGTCAACAACTCGCTGGCCCACCGCGACTATACCATCGACAGGTTCATCAACATCGACATCATTCCGCAAAAACATATTGAAATCAGAAACCCAGGTGGCTTCAAGAAAAACCTACTGATCGAAAAAACCGAGCATGAAATCCCGCTCCGGCGCATCATCCCCAACCCAAAGCCCGTCAATCCCAAGCTGGCGGATGTGCTCAAAGTGTTCAACAAATACGAAGGCAAAGGCATCGGCATGGCCACTTTGGTCAACGAATGCCTGAACGATCGGATCGACATTCCCTACTACAAGTTTCGGGATTACGACGACATTTCGCTGGTGATCCAAAGCGGCAAACTGTTGGATGACAAGATGGAAGCCTTGCTTTCCGCCTTCTCGGGCTTCATCCAAAACCTCACCCAGGGCGAGGAATTGACCAGCGAGCAGAAGCACGTCTTGGCCTATCTCTACAAATCGGAGAAGGAGAATGAAAAATACCACTACACCATCCTGCTGACGCCCGACAACAACCACTTCGACGCGATACGATCGCTGGAAAAAAGCCGGCTCATCCACAAACATCCTGAAAGTACTCCCCTGCTGCCTGTTTTCGTGCTCAACCGAGAACTGCTCAAAGAAAACTTCAACGACGAGCTTCTGCAAGCCTTCGGCGAGGCTTACCGATCGTTGCCGCAAGATCACAAAGAGTGCCTGAAAATCATCTTCAAGATCAACCGGTACAGCACGGAAAAAGCCGAATCGGCCTCACAAATCGGAAAACTGCTTTACCTGGAAAAATACAAAAACTCGCTGGAAATCAACGACTTTGAAGGATTTCAGCGAAAAATTAGACGCATCGTCAGCAGCTTGGCCAAGCAAGGTTTCATCGCCAAGCAAGACAAGCGCTACGCGATCAACGCAGGCTTTGGTAAGGCCTGAAAACGCCGCCTTGCCGGGCCGACAAAGCGCCGCCCTCAGTCCTTCCAAAGCCGTGCCACGAGGACTTCGGTGGCCAGGAAGAGCAGCGCGGCCAGCAGCAGCCACTTCCAGAGCTTTCCGCCGCGGCCGATTTCTTCGAGCGCGCTGGCCAGGAACTCGTCCTGGGTCTCGAGCAGGTCGAAGTTGGCCAGGCCCAGCTCTTCGAGCTTCTGGCCGAGTTCTTCGGCATCGAGATAGCGCAGGTCCGATTCTTGCCGGTCGTAGTTGAAGGCCACCCCGAGCAGGTCTCGCTGGTCGGCCCAGACGCGGTAGTTGCCAGCCCGCTTGACCTCCGACTCGAAGAACAGGCGTATCTTGCCGGCTCCCAAGTCGTTGTTCTGCTTGGGAATGAGGTCGTAAGAGCCATCGGTCAGGCTAAGGTGCAGGGCCGACTGGCTTTCCTGGGCCAGGCTGCGGTTCAGTTCGAGGCTTCCGCTCTGGCCGATGGTCTGGTAAATCTGGCCCGAGAACTGGCTGAAAAGGCCGATGTTGAGCACCGTGGGGACGAAAAGCGGATGCTCGGCGAAGTTGCTGGACTCGGCGTCCAGGCCCATGGCGAAGATGTAGGCCTGCCCTAGGCCATGCGGGGCGCGCTTGAGCAGCGGGCTGCCGTTTTGCGTTGAGAGCAGGCTTTTTTCCAGGGTCTGGACGCTTCTGGCGAAGCTGAAATAGGCACTGACGCTGGGCAGGTCGGCGTTGGGCTCGACCTTCTGGAACACGTTGGCAAAGATTTCGTCTTGGTAGTCAATTTCTGCCACCCGGCTGTCCTGCCGGAGCGCCTGGGCGTAGGGCGCGGCTTCGAGCGCTTGCAGGAGGGGCTGGTAGCTGGCCGCCGGCGCCTCGAGGTCGGGGAAGAGCACAAGGGTGCCGCCGTTGGCCACGAAGGCGGCCAGGCTGGAAACCAGGCCGGAGCTGAACTGCCCGACGCCTTCGAGGAAAATGACCTGGAACTCCTGCAACAAGCTGGGCTGCACCGAATTGACGGGCATGAGCGTGAAGTCGAAGTAAGGCTCGGCACGCAGCAGGGCCTGAAGGTTGCGCCCCGCCTCGCCGGGATGTATGGCCAGCACCTTGAGGCTCTCGGCGATGGTGTAAGCGAAAAAGAAGTCGTTGTCGTAGGTGATGGGATAGTCGGAGATGCTGACGCGGCCGTGGTAAATCCCCTTGTTGGTGTTGTTGAAGTTGATGCTGACCTCCTGGGTTGCCTGGGGCTCAATGTCAAAATTTGCCAGTGCCTTGAGGGTGTCGTTGATGAACAGTTCGGCGGTCATGTTCTGGTAGGCCTGGTCGGAGCCGTTGCGCAGGCGCAGCCAGAGCTGCTCGGGCTGCCCGGGCTTGCGGGTGGGCGACTCGAACCAGCATGAGTCGATGTGGAGGTTGTTGACGGCCACGGCGGGCAGGGGCAGAAGGTGTACCCGCAGGTTCGAGTCGGGCTGTACGCGGTCGAGGTCGGCCATGTAGGTCTGGAAATCGGACAGCACAAAAGCCTGGAGCTCAAGCTCCAGGCTGTCCACGCGCAGCCCTGCAAGGAAGTCGCGCTGGCGTTCGAGCACCTCCGAAAGGGTGCGGGTTTGCGGGCTTGGCGCCAGTTCGGCCAAGAAAGTCTCGACCTGCTCGGGGCTGACCAGATGCTGGTGCTTGGCCTCGAAGTCGTTGGTCAGGAAATAGAACTTGGTGGAGGGCGGAAAGGCGTCGAGTATGCTATGAACCTTGTTTTTTGCCACTTCGAGAAGTTGCCCCTTTTCGCTTTCGGCCTCCATGCTGAAGGAGTTGTCGAGGTAAATGGCCACGCGCTGGAGGCGGGGCTCCTCCTGGCTGTAGTCGGAGCTGAGGAAAGGCTGGGCGAAGGCCAGAACCAGGGCGACCACGGCCAGGATGCGCAAGATCAGGAGCAGCAGGTTCTTGAGCTTGGACTTGGCCCGGGTCTGCTCGCGGATGTCGCGCAAGAAGGCCACGTTGCTGAAATAGACGGTCTTGAAGCTGCGAAAGTTGAACAGGTGCGCCAGGATGGGCAAGGCGATGGCTGCCAGTGCGAAAAGGAAAGTCGGGAAGAGGAAACTCATGGTAGGGGCTGCGGGTGAGGGCTTGTTGAGGGCGTCGGTGGGAAAGTGGATAACGCGGTTTTCAGCGGAATATTTCCTTCCGGGCCGCCAGAAGCGTGTTTTTGAGCAGCGAGACGATGGTCATGGCGCCGACTCCGCCGGGCACGGGCGTTATCAGGGAGGCCTTTTCGCGGACAGGCTCGAAATCGACGTCGCCGACCAGGCGGAAGCCCGCGGCGCGGCTGGCGTCGGGCTCGCGGGTGATGCCGACGTCGATGACCACGGCTCCCGGCTTGACCATGTGGGCCTTGACGAAGCGGGGCACGCCCAGGGCGGCCACGATGATGTCGGCCCGCTGGCAATGCTCCTCGAGGCCCTGGGTGCGGCTGTGGCAGAGGGTTACGGTGCAGTCCCAGCCTTTTTGGGCCAGCAGCGCGGCCATGGGCTTGCCGACGATGTTGCTCCGCCCCAGCACCACGCAGTGCTTCCCGGCGGTCTGGACCTGGTAGCGCCGCAGCAGCTCGAGGATTCCGGCGGGGGTGGCGGGCAGGAAGCAGGGCAATCCGGCGGACATCCGGCCGACATTGCTCGGGTGGAAGCCGTCCACGTCCTTGCGCGGGTCGATGGCCTCGATGACCTCGGCTTCGCTAAGGTGCTTGGGAAGAGGCAGTTGGACGATGAAGCCGTCGATTTCGGGATCCTGGTTCAACTGTCGGACGGTCCGCAGGAGCTGCTCCTGGGTGGTCTCCTCGGGCAGGTCGATGCGGGTGGAGCGGAAACCGACGCGGGCGCAGGCCTTGACCTTGTGGCCGACGTAGGTCTGGCTGGCGCCGTCTTGGCCGACGATGATGGCGGCCAGGTGCGGGGGGCGCCCTCCGGCTAGGGTCCAGGCCTGGACTTCCAGGGCGATTTCGGCCATGACCTGTTCGGCGATCGTCTTTCCATCCATGATGTGGGGCGTGCTGCTCATCGCTGTTCGTTTTTGGGGGGATGAAGAGGGGCTGTTGGGGCCGGAAAAAGACCAAGGCAACCCTTTCCGAGCGAAAGAGCTGCCTTGGCGTGGTCTGGAGGTCGTCAGGGTACGGACGCTCAAGGCTTTCCTCCCTGCATTTGTTTCATGGCGTTCATCATCCGGGCCATGCCCTTGCCGGTGGTCATGGCGCGCATCATCTTGCGTGTCTCCTCGAACTGCTTGAGCAAGCGGTTGACTTCCTGGAGGTTGCTTCCGCTGCCGCTGGCGATGCGCTTGCGGCGGCTGGCGTTGATGAGCTCGGGCTTCTCGCGCTCTTGCGGGGTCATGGAGAAGATGATGGCCTCGATGCCCTTGAAGGCGTCGTCGTCGATGTCGAGGTCCTTGATGGCCTTGCCGACGCCGGGGATCATCGCGGCCAGATCCTTGATGTTGCCCATCTTCTTGATCTGGTTGATCTGGTTGAGGAAGTCGTTGAAGTTGAACTGGTTCTTGGCGATCTTCTTCTGGAGCTTCATGGCCTCCTCGGCGTCGAACTGCTCCTGGGCCTTCTCGACCAGCGAGACGATGTCGCCCATGCCGAGGATGCGGTCGGCCATGCGGTCGGGGTGGAAGACGTCGAGGGCCTCCATCTTCTCGCCCATGCCCACGAACTTGATGGGCTTGTTGACGATGGAGCGGATGGAAAGGGCCGCGCCACCGCGGGTGTCGCCGTCGAGCTTGGTCAGGACCACTCCGTTGAAGTCGAGGCGGTCGTTGAACTCCTTGGCGGTGTTGACGGCGTCCTGCCCTGTCATGGAATCGACCACGAAGAGGGTCTCGCTGGGCTTGACGGCGTTCTTGACGTTGGCGATTTCCTGCATCATCTGCTCGTCGATGGCCAGGCGGCCGGCGGTGTCGATGATGACGGTGTTGTAGCCGAACTTCTTGGCGTGCTCGATGCCTTCCTTGGCGATTCGGACGGGGTCGTTGCTGCCCTCGATGGTGAAGACGGGCACGCCAATCTGCTGGCCCAGGACTTTGAGCTGCTCGATGGCCGCGGGCCGATAGACGTCGCCGGCCACCAGCAGGGGCTGCCGGCTGCGCTTGGACTTGAGGAACTTGGCGAGCTTGCCCGAGAAGGTGGTCTTGCCCGAGCCTTGCAGGCCCGCGATCAGGATGACGTTGGGGTTGCCCCCGAGGTTGATGTCGGTGAAGACCCCGCCCATCAGCAGGGCCAGCTCGTCGTGGACGATCTTGACGATCATCTGCCCAGGCTTCACGGCCGTCAAGACGTTCTGTCCAAGGGCCTTTTCCTTCACGGTGGTGGTGAAGTCCTTGGCTATCTTGTAGTTGACGTCGGCATCGAGCAAGGCGCGTCGGACTTCCTTGAGACTCTCGGCGATGTTGATCTCGGTGATTTTGCCTTCACCTTTGAGGATTTTGAACGACCGTTCCAGCCTATCGGATAAGTTCTCGAACATTTTTCAGGGGTGTTGATGGGTTGAGGGTTGGCATTTCCGGATGCGAAAATACAAAAGTTCGGCTCAAAAAGAAAATGGCTTCGCGCCTCAGGAGCCCATCCGCCGGCCACGGAACCTGTCGAGCAGCTTGGAAAGGGCTCCCGCCTTCTCGACGTCCTCTTCCTCGTAGTAGCCTTGCCCGTAGCCGTAGCCATAACCGTAGCCGTAGCCGTAGCCGTAGCCATAGCCGTAGGTGCTGTAGATGCGGTTGAAGCGCACGTCGTTCAGGACGATGCCCATCTTGGGGAGGTTCTTCGACTCGTGGAGGTCGTTGATGAGCTTGATGGCGGCCTTGGTGGAATAGTTCTGCCGGACGGCGTAGAGGTAGTAGTCGGTGAATTTCGAGATGAGCATGCTGTCGGTGACGATGGCCACGGGCGGGGTGTCGAAGATGACGTAGTCGAATCGCTCCTTGGCGATCTGGACGAAAAGCTCCATGCGCTGCGACTCGATGAGCTCGGCGGGGTTGGGCGGCGGGGAGCCTGCTGGGGCCACCCAGAGGTTCTCGATGTGGGTGGGCAGGACGACCTGGTCAAACTCCTTGTCCTCGACCAGGAAGTTGCTGATTCCGACGCTGTTGTCGAACTCGAAGTCGAGGTGGATCTTGGGTTTTCGCAGGTCGAGGCCGATGAGCAGGGTCTTCTTCTCGGCGATGGCGATGACCGCGGCCAGGTTGATGGCGTTGAAGGTCTTTCCCTCGCCCGAGACGGTTGAGGTAACGGCGATGGTGCGGCACTTCTTCTGCTCGACAAGGGCGTACTGAAGGTTGGTGCGCAAGGCCCTGAACGACTCGGAGATGGGCGACTTGGGGTTGGTGAACACGGGGATGTTGCTCTTCTTGTTGTTGTGCGAGATGGTGCCCATGATGGGGACCTGGGTGTTGTGCTCGATGTCGCCCTGGCCTTCTATCTTGTTGTTGAACAGCTCCTTGATGATGAGGAAGGCGCTTGGGATGAGCAGGCCGATGAGCAGCCATTGGTTGGTGTTGGCCGAAGGGTTGGGGCCCTTGAAGACGGCGTTTCGGGGGTTGGCGGTGTCGATGACGCGGGCGTCGGGGCGGTTGGCGATGATGGACATTCCGGCCTCGGTGCGCTTCTGGAGCAGGTAGGTGTAGATGCGGTCGTTGAACTCGAACCGGCGCTCGTAGTTCTGGAGCTGGCGCTGGGCCTGCGGAAGCTGCCCGATCCGGGCGTTGATCTCGGCCATTTTCTGGCGCTGCTCGTCGATTTTTTTCTGGAGCAGCTCTCGGCTGAGCTCGATCTTGCTGTAAAGTTCGCTCTCGGCCAGGTCAATCTTGAAGTCGATTTCCTTGAAAAGGGGGATTTCCCTTTCTTGCACCACGCCGAAGCGGCCGAGCTCGCGCTGGCGGTAGAGGCTGGCCAGCTCCTGCAGGGGCTCGTTGAGCAGCGGGTCGCTGATGCCCAGCATGGAGGGCAGGAGCAGGTCGTCCAACTGGATGCCCTCGACGAGCTCCTTTTCCAGGTAGTCGAGGTATTCGCGCTGGTAGGCCAGCTCTGCCTCTTGCTGCTCGAGCTCCTCGTAGGTTTGGAGCAGTTCGCTGGAGCTGCCGCTGCCGTCGAGGTAGGTGTTCCGCAACTGGAAGTTCTGGAGGCTGTCTTGCGAGCTGTCGAGCGAATCGACGATGGTCTGGAGCTGGTCGTCGATGAACTTGATCATGTTGGTGGCGATCTGGTTCTTGTCGTCGAGGCTGGCCTGGATGTAGGTCTGGGCCACGGCGTTCAGGAAGTCGGCGTCCTTCTTCGGTGTCGGGCCTTGCATCCACAGCCAGAGGATGTTGGGGGAGTTGGCGTAGGGCTCGACTTGGAGCCGCCCCGAGTACTCGTTGGCCAGGTTGTTCATGTCCTGGGTGCGGAAGTAGTACTCCTCGGCAGTCCACTGCTGTCGGAAGTCGCTGGGGGCGCGCAGCTCGATCCGGAAGGAGTAGCCCTCCGCCTCGAGGCGCTGCCCGAACTCGACGATCTGCTCGCTCGCTTGCGGGCCCTGCCGGATGGAAAACTCGCGCTGCGAAAGCACGCGCACAGAAAACACGATGCCTCCCCGCTGCTCGTGGGTGGTGTCCCGCAGCACGCGGAAAGGGCAGTCGCGGTAGAGCTCGATGTCGCGAAACTGGCCGACCTGGTAGTAGTTCACCCCGAAGTCGTCCAGGTCGCGCAAGGTCTCGAAGGAAACCGAGTACGACTTCAGGATTCCGATTTCGTTCTCCATGTCCATGTTCCGGTTCAGGAAGGTCAGGCCGGAAAGGAGCTGCTCCGGGCTGTTCTCGTCCGTGACCAGGATCGACGTTTTGACGGCGTATTGCGGAGCGTTCTTCTTGTTCAGGAAAAAGGCATACCCATAGCCCAAAGCCGGGAATATCAAGAACAGGTACCAACGCGAGAGAAACAGGAAGAGGTACTTCTTGAAATCGAACTGCGGGCCCGTGTTGCCAGGCATGGGAAAGGGTGCGGGCGAAGCCATCGGTTCGAGAGATGCCATGTCGGGGGGGGAGTGCTGGTTAGTTGATTCGGGCGACCAGGAGGAAGGTGGTTACCAGGGAAAGCGTCGTGTTCAGGTAGAAGAAGAAGTCCTGGCTGTCGCGCCGGAAGAGCTTGACCCGGACTGGCTCGACATAGACGATGTCGTTCGGCAGCAGGAAGAAGTGCTCCTGCTCCAGGATCTCGCGCTTGGTGATGTTGATGCGGTACGAGAGGTAGCCGTCGTCGGTCTGCCGGATGATCAGGACTCGGCGGGTGTTGGCGTCGTCGGTGGTGCCTCCGGCCTGGGTCAGGCCCTCGAAGATGTTCAGCCGGTAGGTGAAGAACTGCTGTATGCCCACCTGGCCGACCTCACCCAGGAACAAGACCCTGAAACTCACGAGCTTGACGCTGACAGTCGCGTCCTCGAGGTACTCGGCCACCTTCTCCTGGACCAGGCGCTCGGCCTCGAAGATGTCGTACCCCGCCACGGGAACCTTCCCCACGATGGGCATCTCGATGGTGCCATCCTCCGAAATGACGTAGGACGTGAAGAAGAAGTTCGCCCCCCCTCCCCGGAGCATGTTGTTCATGTTCTGGTTCTGGTTCATGTTCTGGTTCTGGTTCTGCCCCCCCATCGCCCGCTGGTTGAACAGGCTGGAGACCTCCTTGTTGTAGCTGGTAACGTCGATCTGCAGGAAATCCAGGGGTTGGAGCAGGTAGTCGGGCTCGTCGCGGACATACTCGTGCAACGTCTCCTCCGGGCGCGGATTCTCGCCGTTGGCCATTCGCCTGAGCCATTCCTCGCGGTTCTCCGGCGTAAGCTCGCTCTCCGGGACACGAAAAAAGACCAGCCTCCTCGATGAGCATGACCCTAACATCAGACTGAAAACCAGAAGGATAAGCCAGTATCTTGGCGTCATTTCGTTTCATTTATCGTTTCAAGCCCGCAAAAATACAAAGTTTATCTATCCTACCAACTTTTGGTCTTTTGGCCTGGATTTTGGAATTTCATCCCAGCGGAAAAACGCGTATCTTGTCCCATAAGCATAACAACCCCCACCAGGATGAACAACTTCGTTGAAGATTTCTTGAAACTCGAGCCCACCAACGAACCTCCGCAAAAAGGCAAGATCCTCATTTCGGAGCCCTTCGCGCACGACATCTACTTCAAGCGCTCGGTGGTGCTGCTGACCGAGCACAACCCCGAAGGAACCGTGGGCTTCATCCTCAACAAGCCCGTGGACATCGACCTGCCCGACCTGCTGGGCGACTTCCCCGACATCGAGGCCAACGTCTCCCTGGGCGGGCCTGTCGGCCGCGACACCATCCACTTCATCCACACCCTCGGGCCGCTCGTCCCCGAAAGCGTCGAGGTACTGCCCGGGCTCTGGTGGGGCGGCAGCTTCGACGCCCTGCGCCTGCTGGCCGAGTCCGAGATGCTCCACAGCCAGAACGTCCGCTTCTTCATCGGCTACTCTGGCTGGCACGACGGGCAACTGGCCGGCGAGATCGAGCGCCAGCACTGGATCGTAACCCGCACCGACTGCCAGAGCGTCATGGCCGAAGACGTGGACAAGATCTGGCAGAAGGCCCTGCGCGACCTCGGCGACAAGTACCGCGCCTGGGGAAACTTCCCCGAGAATCCCAACCTCAACTGAGCAGCGCCCCGGCCAGCCAGCCCTCCACCCACGAGCGGCCCGCCGCCTCGTCCAGGCTTCGGCCCAGCAGCCGGCCCACCACCCGCACGCCGTTCGCGTTGGCCAGCACCATCGCCTCCACGCTCTCCAGGTCCGCGCACGGCAGCGTGGCCTCACGCGCCAGGCCCCGGCCCAGCACATGCGCCCGCACCGAGCCCGCGACCCCGCCAGCCTCCAGGCCCGGCACATGCCAGCGCCCCTCCGAACGCCAGAAAACGTTCGACGACAAGGCCTCGCCCACGCGGCCCAGGGCGTCCTGCAACAGGCAGTCGTCCAGGCCCTCCGAACCGCACCAGCCCGAGGCCCAGACGTAGGGCAGGGCCGAGTTCCGCTTGTAGCGCGACAAGCCGTTGCCCACCAGCACCGCCTCCGGGAAAAGCCCCACCCGGACGGCTTCCACCGAAAGTCCGAATGCCTCCGCCTTGGACCAGCTTTCGAGCAGCCACGAGAACGAGCCGCCCGGCGGAGCGTAACGCCCACCGCCCCGCCGCCAGACCATCAGCCGCCCCCCGAAAGGCCCGCCGCCCAGGCCCAGCGCCGCGTGGAGCCGCGAAAGCCCCGCCAGCAGCTCGCCCTCCAACGCCGGTGCCGCGTCCAGGCCCAGCAGCGCCATGCCGCCCGACAGCCGGGCCATGTGCTCGGCCCAGAGCATCACCCGCCCGCCCGCGCCCACGAAGGTCTCAAACAACCCATCGCCGTAACGGAAAGAGCGGTTCCCCAGGTCCACCCGCTCGGCCTCCAGCGTGCTCAGCCGGCCATCCACCACGCAGGCCGTCATGGCCGGCCTCCCGTCTCCAGCGGCCCGAAGTGGGCCACCAGGTCCTCCAGGTGGTTCGGCCTGACGCGGATGCCCCGCACGCCCGCGCCAGCCGCCGCCAGCATGTCGCGCTCGGTGTCGCCCACCAGGAACGACGCCCCAGGGTCGATGTCCCACAGCGCCAGGGCACGCTGCACCATCAGCGGCTTGGGCTTGCGGCAAAGGCACTCGCTGCTGCTGGGGTGGTGCGGGCAATGGAAGACGTCTGCCAGCTCGATGCCCTGGGCCGAAAGCTCCGCGCGCATCCAGCCATGCAGCGCCTCCACCTCGGCCTCGCTGTAAAGCCCCCGCCCGACCCCGCCCTGGTTCGTGACCACCACCAGCAGGTAGCCCTCGCGCCGGAACCGCCGAAGCCAGTCGAACAGGCCCTCGTTGAAAACGAACTGCTCGCGGCCGCTCACGTAGTCGCCGATCTCGCGGTTGACCACCCCGTCGCGGTCCAGGAAAATCGCCTTGTTTCTCATTCCTTTTTTATCCAAAGATAAGCCCATTCGCCCGGAATGGGCAAGCCTTTGGCGAATTTTGCCCCAATCAGGGAAATAAATGACACATTAAAAACTGTTCCAACGGAAAATCTCGAAAAGTCGATTTCCGGGCACACATTCCATGCTTGCCCATTTTCGGAATCATTTTTTGTCCATTCTCATCCCCTTAGGGCATAGCAAAAAAATAACGAAATCCCAAATTGGGGGTTCCATCGGTGTTAAATAATGTCAAAAGCGTTGTTATTGGCCAGCATTAGTCATATCTTGCATATTATTGACCATTTTCGGGAACAGAAGGCTCGTTTTCTGTAATTATTTAGGTATATTTGCGTTAGTATAAAAAAAACAGGTTCCGAATCCACATCCACGGCAGCGCATGGTCATTCCTTCCGACATA
>JAIFMG010000219.1 GCA_020048645.1 Bacteroidota bacterium
CAGGGAAGAAACATTTTCAGGGAGCTCAAAAACACTTTTGACGGCCACAACTTCCTTTCCGTCAAATGCGAGATGACCTAAATAGTTACGTATCTATCATATTTTAAAATTTATCCAAAGACAAAGTTAAGATATTATTTTGAATTCTGGAATTCTCAATAGGCTATAACAATTCCATCCCCTTCGGGATTCGCCCAACCCCGAAGGGGTGTGATGATAAGCGGAGCCAAACCCAAAAAAGAGAGCCCCGAAGGGGCGAAATTGTCCTCATGGGTGATGAAGGGCCAGATTCCTGCGCCCCGACCTTTCCGCTTCGCCTGATTGTTTCGCCCCTTCAGGGCTTGGGAAGGGTTAGCGTCTGCGTTCCGATGGGCTTCACCCATCGCTTTGATATTGCGCCCCTTCGGGGCTTTCGCGGCAAAGCCCAGGCATCCAAAAGGGGCGTGGCCCTGAAATCTTTTGCCCAATAGCGTTCGGACATTTCACCTCCGGGCGCGACGGGGTATCAGTTCTGGATTTCGATGAGGAATCTTCCACATTTGGGGCAGTAGTACTGCTCTCGGTAGTGGTCGAAGTCGATCTCTTTCTTGAGCAATGTTTCGAGCCAAGCCGATTTTCCCGCGTCCATGACTTTTGTCGGGTAGCCGCATTCGCAGAAAAGCAGGGTCGCGCCTGCGCCGATTTTGGGCTCTTCAAGCTCTTCGGCCAGCATTTTGAAAACCAGCTCTTTGTGCTGGGCGTCCGCGGAGGCCAAGGCCACCAGTTTTTGCTTGAGCAGAATGTCGTGGATCTTTTCGTACATGGTTCCAGATGGCTTGGGCTGAACCGGGCATTCGGCCCAGCGAAAAAGGCCAAGGGCGGATCGGGGGATCCTCTCCTTGGCCTTTTGCTTGGCGCGGGCTTGTGCTCGGCTAGGCGTCGATGCGGGCGTACCGGGCGTGCTTCTCGATGAACTCGCGGCGGGGCGGCACGTCGTCGCCCATGAGCATCGAGAAGATGCGGTCGGTCTCGGCGGCGCTCTCGATGGTGACCTGGCGCAGGGTGCGCTGCTGGGGGTTCATGGTGGTTTCCCAGAGCTGCTCGGCGTTCATCTCGCCCAGGCCTTTGTAGCGCTGGACGTTGGAGCCGGGGATCTTCTCCTGGGCGGCCTTTCGCTCGTCGTCGTTCCAGCAATAGACCTGGTTCTGGCCTTTCTTGACCAGGTAGAGCGGGGGCGTTGCGATGTAGAGGTATCCTTGCTCGATGATTTCCTTCATGTACCGGAAGAAGAAGGTCATGATCAGGGTGGTGATGTGGCTTCCGTCCACGTCGGCGTCGGTCATGATGACGATCTTGTGGTAGCGGAGGCGCTCGATGTTGAGGGCCTTGCTGTCCTCCTCGGTGCCGATGGTCACGCCCAGGGCGGTGAAGATGTTCTTGATTTCCTCGTTGTCGAAGATCTTGTGCATCATGGCCTTTTCGACGTTGAGGATCTTGCCGCGCAGGGGCATGATGGCCTGGAATTTACGGTCTCGGCCTTGCTTGGCGGTTCCGCCTGCCGAGTCGCCTTCCACGAAGAAGACCTCGCAGAGGCTGGGGTCCTTCTCGGAGCAGTCGGCCAGCTTGCCGGGCAGTCCGGCTCCGCCGAGGACGGTCTTGCGCTGGACCATCTCGCGGGCCTTGCGGGCGGCGAAGCGGGCGTTGGCGGCCAGGATGACCTTATCGACGATGCGGCGGGCGTCGCGGGGGTTCTCTTCGAGGTAGTTGGTGAGCATCTCGCTGACGGCCTGGTCCACGAAGGCGGAGACCTCCGAGTTGCCGAGCTTGGTCTTGGTCTGCCCCTCGAACTGCGGCTCTGCCACCTTGACCGAGACCACGGCGGTGAGGCCCTCGCGGAAGTCGTCGCCCGAGATGGGGAACTTGATCTTGGCGAGCATGCCCGAGTCCTCGGCGTACTTCTTCAGGGTGCGGGTCATGCCCCGGCGGAATCCGGTCAGGTGGGTTCCGCCCTCGTGGGTGTTGATGTTGTTGACGTAGGAGTGGGTGTTCTCGTTGTAGGAATCGTTGTACTGCATGGCGATTTCCACGGGCACCTCACCTTTTTCGGACGAGATGTGGATGGTGTTCTCGATGATCTTGACCCGGTTCTGGTCGAGGAACTCCACGAACTCCTTGAGGCCCTGGTCGGAGCGGAACTTCACGCGCAGGGGCTCGCCGGTCTTCTCGTCCTTTTCGCGCAGGTCGGTCAGGCTGAGCTGGATGCCCTTGTTGAGGAAGGCCAGCTCGCGCAGGCGGCTCTCCAGGGTGTCGAACTTGTACTCCACCGTGGTGAAGATGCTGTCGTCGGGCAGGAAGTAGATGTCCGTGCCGCGGCGGTCCGATTCGCCCAGGACGGTCAGCTCGGTCTGCGGGGCGCCCTTGGAGTACTCCTGCCGGAAGGTCTTTCCGTCGCGGTAAACGGTGGCCACCAGGTGTTTCGAGAGGGCGTTGACGCAGGAGACGCCCACGCCGTGGAGGCCTCCGGAGACCTTGTAGCTGTCCTTGTCGAACTTGCCCCCGGCGTGGAGCACCGTCATGACGACCTCGAGGGCCGAGCGGCCTTCCTTCTCGTGGTAGTCGGTGGGGATGCCCCGGCCGTCGTCGAGCACCGAGACGGCGCCGTTCTCGTGGATGGTGACGTCGATGGTGGTGCAATGCCCGGCCATCGCCTCGTCGATGGAGTTGTCCACGACCTCGTTGACCAGGTGGTGGAGGCCCTTGGGGCCGATGTCGCCGATGTACATGGCAGGCCTCTTGCGGACAGCCTCAAGCCCTTCGAGGACCTGGATGCTGTCGGCCGTGTACTCTCCTTTGCCCTGTTCGATGGGTTTGTTTTCTTCTGACATTGTTTTGGGTTTAATTGCCGCTTGCCCTGGTCTTGGCCTACCGCGGACGCGCCCATGCCTGGCCATGGGCCGGGCGGGCGGGCGGACGCCAGGCGCTGGCGGTATCCGTCGGGAAATTTGGTTTTGGCTCTTCTTAGGAAACAAGCGCACGAAGATAATAAATTCGATTTAGTTTTTTGGGGCCTAGGCAGTTTTTTTAACTTTGGACGCCAGCGGCCTCCCAGCGTATTTCCGCAAGGCTCCGCGATCTTTCTAAGCCTTTGTTTTTCAATTTGTTAAACATCATCGGAACGCCATGTACATCCTCAAGACGCAAGGAACCAGCAAGATACCTGACTACATCCAGTTGCGCGACGAGCACTACGCCCTTGTCGCCCACATCCGGGCCTACAACCCCAAGAAGCAGCTCGAGAAGCTCGGCTACGGGCAGCACGTGGCCAAGATCGTCGAGGCCATCGAGAAGGCCGAGTACGGCGTGGTCTTCAAGGTCGAGGTCTGATGGCGGGCGCCCTCGTCGAGCTCCGGGCCGCGCGCGTGGCCCACGGCCCCAAGACCATCCTCGACCAGGTTGACCTCAGCCTGGCCCCCGGCGAGCTGGCCTTCCTGGTCGGCCGGGTGGGCAGTGGCAAGACCAGCCTGCTCAAGAGCCTCTACGCCGAGCTGCCCCTGCGTGCGGAGGCCGCGCGGGTGGCCGGCTACGACCTCCTGCGCCTCAGGACCCGGCAGGTGCCCTGGCTCCGCCGCAAGCTCGGCATCGTCTTCCAGGACTTCCGCCTGCTGCCCGACCGCTCGGTCCGCGACAACCTCGCCCTGGTGCTCGAGGCCACCGGCTGGCACCGCCCCGAAGAGCGGCAGGCCCGCGTCCTCCAGGTCCTCGAAAGGGTCGGCCTCCCGCACAAGCTCGACGCCATGCCCCACCAGCTCTCCGGAGGCGAGCAGCAGCGCGTGGCCGTGGCCCGGGCCCTGCTCAACTCGCCCCCGCTCATCCTGGCCGACGAGCCCACCGGCAACCTCGACCCCGAGTCGGCCCAGCAGGTCCTGGCCATCTTCCAGCAGGCCAGGCGCCTGGGCACGGCCGTCATCATGGCCACCCACAACCACCAGATCGTCCGGCAATTCGAGGCCAAGGTCTTCCGTTGCCACGACGGAAGGCTGGAGCATCTGCCCCGCGCGGACGAGATCGACTTCGACGCCCTGGGGCAGTAGCAGCCCTTTTCCGCTATCGCTCACCAAACCAAACCATACGCATGGCTTTCAAATTCCAATCCGTACACAAAATCGGCCTTGTCGTAACCGTCGCCCTGGCCCTGCTGGTCTGGGGCATGGGCTACCTCAAGGGCGACGACATCTTCATCCGGGAAGACTACTTCAAGGCCAGCTTCGCCAACGTGCAGGGCCTGACCAACTCCAGCCCCGTGCTGGTCAACGGCAAGAAGATCGGCCAGGTCCGCGGGATAGCCTTCGAGGAAGGCGAGCTGGGCCAGCTCATGGTCGCCTTCAGCGTCGAGGACCGCTACCGCATCCCCAAGGGAACCGTCGTGCTGCTCCAGTCAACGGACCTGCTCGGGACCAAGGCCCTGGTCCTCGAAATCGGTTCCGACACGGGTTACGTGGCCGCGGGCGAGAAGCTGCCCTCGCGCGTGGAGCAGGACATGGTGGCCAGCCTCACCAGCAAGGTTGACCCCATCGTGGCCAAGGCCGACAGCATCCTCTTGGGCGTGGACACGCTCTTGCGGAGCCTCAACCTCCTGCTGGGCGCCCCGAACCAGGAGCTCATCGCCCAGGGCCTGGCCTCGGTCGCCGTGGTGCTCAAGAGCCTCGAGGGAACCTCGGCCAAGCTCGACCAGGTCGTCGAGCAGACCGGCCGCGGCATTCCCACCATCGTGGACAACCTCAGCGCCACCTCCGAGTCGGTCAAGAACCTGGCCGACAGCCTTTCGCAGGCCAACATCGCCCAGGCCGTGGCCACGGCACAGCGCACCCTCGACGAGCTCAACCAGACCCTGGAACTGCTCAACCAGGGGCAGGGATCGGCAGGAATGCTCCTGCACGATCCCTCCCTCTACCAGAACCTCGACTCGACGGCCCACCACCTGGCCCGCCTGCTCGAGGACATGAAGGCCAACCCCGGCCGCTACGTCCAGATTTCCGTCTTCGGCGGCAAAGACGACTGAGCCGCGCCCATCAGCCCACGATCAGGGCCCGGGGGATGTTGTACGGGTTCTCGCGCTTGAAGGCCGAGGACCTGTGCCGCTGGATGACCGGGTGCTGCGCCTTTTCGGCAGGCAGCGAGTCGCCCAGGCGCTCCATCTCGTCGAGCCGCTCGTCCACCTCGGCGTAGCTCGAGGCCTTGATCTGGTCCAGGTCGCTGTTGGTGATGCCCAGGCCGTCGGTCGGCACCGCGTTCGCGCAGTCGAGCAGGGCCTTGGCCGCGGCCGGGTCGGCCAGTTCGTGGGCCAGGTGCCGCGACATCTCGTACACCTCCGTCTTCCAGAGGTTCTGGATCATCCCGTAGTCGCCCACGTCGCCATGCAGGGTCCAGAAGCCCAGCAGCAGCTCCGTGTAGTTGTCGGTCGAAAGCACCATGCCCGAGTTGCGCTGGGCCAGGTCGTAGAGGTAGATCATCCGCAGCCGGGCCTTGACGTTGCCCATGCGCACCTTGAAGCCGAAGTGCTCGTGGTCGGCGTCGCCGTGGTCCTCGGCCACCTGCGGCGCCAAGGCATGGTAGGCCTCCGAGAGGTCGATGGCCTGGAAGTCGTGGCAGAAGTGCTTGCCCATCTCGATGGCACGGTTCTGCTCATCGGCCTTGTTCGAGACGATGCTCAGGCTCCGCCCGATCAGGGGGATGCCCAGCTCGTCGCAGACCGGCTTGGCCAGCGCGCAGGTCAGGGCGCTGTCGATCCCGCCCGAGACGCCGACCACCAGCGACCGGAGCCCCGAGCTTTGGACGTAGTCTTTGAGGATTTGCTGGATCCGGCTCGCCGCGGCCGAGTAATCTTGAAGCATGTTCATGGTATGTGAAATTTGATGTGATATTTTCCCCGCCCCTTTCTGGGGCCAGGCTTCAGGCCATGAAGATAAGAAAAATCAAAAATGGACTCCCTTCGCGGGTGGGGGGCGCCGCCAAAAGTCGCGAAATCGTCCCGTGGCTACTTTGGGATCATTCCAAATTCGCCCCAAGGCAGGCAAAGTTTTGAAAATATCAAGAAATGGCCTAAATTGTCGGTTCCCCCAACCCTCCCCAACCATGCCCGAACCTGAACACAAATCATCGGCCCGACGCTCTGAGCCGCTGCCGCTCTATTCCGAAAATCGCCGCCGAAGGCACAACAACTTGCAGGACCTGGAAGACAAGCTCAGCGAATACCAGACCCGCCTCGAAATCGAGCAAGGCAACCTCCACAGCCTTTTCCACCTGGCTCCGGTCGCCCTGATGACCATCGACCAGCGCAGCAAAATCCTAAAGGCCAACCAGTTGGCGTCCTCGCTGCTGGGCGCCAACCCGCATGCCCTGCGCAACAGCTACCTCTACGCCTTCGTCTCGGGCGAGTCCAAGCCCCGCTTCCTCGAGCACATCAAGCACGTCTTCGAGAACCCCGAGACCCAGAGCTGCGAGGTCTCCCTCAACAGCCTGGAGGGAAAGCGCAGGCACCTGCGCCTGCACACCGTCATGGTCTTCGACGAGGCCGAGGCCGCCTTCTCGGCCCACATGGCCGTCTTCGACATCACCCAGCAGAAGCAGACCCTGGCCCAGATGGCCTCCACCTTCGACGAGCAGCGCCAGTTTTCCGAGAACCTGCCCGGGGTCGTCGTCCGCACCGGCTCGAAGGGGCGCATCCGGCAGGTGGCCGGCAACGCCCAGCACCCGCTCTTCACCCACTGCCTCCTGGCCAAGGGCGAGCCCCTGGCCGGCCTGTTCGAGTCCGGGTCCAGGACCCTGTTCGAGCTCGGCTGGGCCGAGGCCATCTTCTCGCAGGGCGACCTCCGCATGGAGGTCGAGCTCGAGGGCCTCGACCAGCCCGGGCGGTTCCTGCTCGTCGGACGCGCCGTCTTCGAGGGCGGCGACTACCGCGGCGGCGAGTTCTTCATGGCCGAGCTTGGCACCGCGGCCAACATCGGCCACGCCCCGGCCGACCAGCAGCTCAACCACTTGCTCGACGCCCTGCCCGAGCCTTTCGTGGCCTTCTGGTCGCCCGAAGAGCATTCGCTCGAATGCCTCAAGAACGAGATGGACGAGGCCTTCGGCCAGGCCCTGCGCGAAAGGCTCATGGGCCAGGACATGGAGGACGAGACCCGCAAGGTCATGCTCGGCCGCGTCCTTGCGCAGCCTTCGATCCTGGCCGGGCGCCCAGGCACGCTCCTGCTTTCGGCCAAGCCCGGCATGGGCCCCGGCCGGCTGCTCGTCCGGTGGCTAGAGTGAGTCCGGCGCCCGCTCAGCCGCGAAGCCACGCGAGGGCCGATGCGAGGTCGTCGAAGAAGTTCTGCGCGATGCTTGACGAGACTTGAGGGATCTCCATGCTGTCCGAGGCCACCTGCTCCAGGCTCACCTGGACGAAATAGTCCCGGCCCATCACGAAAGCGATGCGCCGCACGCCCGCCTCGGCAGTCTGCGGGTAGATGTTGTTGTTGATCCAGTCCTGGTCGTGAGGATCCACCAGGTATTGGGCGTCCTGCGCGTCGATCAGCAGCAGCTTCGGCCGATGCTTGGCAAGCTGGGCCAAGTAGTCCAGCATCAGCGCTCGGTAAGCGTTGCGCGGCATTTCCAGCCGCGTTTTCCAGATGGTGTTCATCAAACCGATCTTCCTGTCGAAGACCATCTCGATGAAATCGTTTTTCAGAACAGTTTCCATGCTTGTTGTCTTATTGGTGGGGTTTCGTAGGTGGAATGTAGGCATTTTTCCCCACATGGCCAACGCCTGCGAGCCCCAGGCCGACAGACCAGGCTTGCCGCCAAGGACAGCGTGATCGCCCCGAACGTTTTTCCGCGATTGCCTCGCTCCCGCTAGGGCAGCCGCAGCATCCCCGAGGCCCGCGGCAGGCCTGAGTCGTCGCGGGCTTCCCAGCGGTAGGGGCCGGGAGGCAGGCCCAGCGTCTCGGCCCGCAGGGGCAAGAAGTACGACCCCGGCGGAAAGTCCAGCCCGAGGTAGGGCGTGGCCAGCGGCCTGCCGAAACCGTCGCGCACCCAGAGGCTGAGCCGGGCCGGGGCGTCCAGTTCCACCAGGGCGAAGGCCTCGCCGCGCCCCACGCTGGGCAGAGGGTCGCGGCTGGCGCACAGGGCCGCGAAGGGCGCGTTGTCGGGGCCCAGCCAAGGCTCGGGCAGCGAGTCCACCAGGGCCATGACCACCCGCTGGTTCAGGTTGCCGTCCATCTCGGTCCAGACCGGCCGCGCCATGCCGCCCTGGGCCACCACGCCGTTGTAGTCGCCGAAGAAGACGCTGGCATCGGGCTCGAAGGGCCGCTCGCTCAGCGGGTACTGGCGGAAGTCGCGCCCGCCGTCGGTCGAGACGGCCAGGCTGGCCCGCGTGCGGACACTGCCCGCTGCGTAGGGCGCCCGGTCGTGGAAGACGGCGTAGAGCCAGCCCGTGGCCGGGTCGATGGCCATCCAGGTGAAAAACTGCTGGCTGGCGCCCAGGTCGTGGTTGACGCGCCGGGGCGAGGACCAGGTGCGTCCCTGGTCGTCGGAGTGGCAGACGAAGACGTCCGTATCGTCGTCCCCCTCGCGCTGGTCGGTCCAGTTGATGTAGATCCGGCCGTGGAAAGGCCCTCCGGTGGTGTCGCAGAGGGTGATGGGCAGGCCGTTGCAGCGGTAGATTCCTGGCACGTCGTAGGTCCATCCGCCGGGCTGCGCGGCCGCGGCGACGTCCCGCTCCAGCCAGGTCGCTCCGCCGTCGTCCGAGCGGTCGAACCAGATGGTGTCGTTGAGGGACCAGGCCACATAGACCTGGCTGTCGGGGCCCAGGGCGGGAACCGCTCCTTCTGCCGTCATGTCGCCGTCGAGGCAGTCGCCCTCGCGCTCGCTCAAGACCAGCGGCTGGCTCCAGCTCCGCCCGCCGTCGAGGCTGCGCGCGTAGCGGATGCGCGAGCGGTGTTCGGGCCGGGGGCTGTCGTACTGGTCGAACTCGGTCCAGCTCAGGTGCAGGGCGTTGTTCGAGCGGTCCACCACGGCCCATTGCTTGTCCTGCGCCTTGCCGGGGTTGAGACCCACGAAGGTGTCCACGGTCCATGTCAGCCCCATGTCGGGGGTCTTCTGGCAGACGATGCGGTCGATCCACTGGCCGTCGGGGGCGTTCGAGAGGTGCAGGAACCAGAAGTCGCCCGCGGTGTCGCAGACCAGGACGGGGTCGCCGTAAACGCCGTAGCGCGATCGTCCCTGCTGGCGCTTCCAGGCTTTTCCGCCGTCGATGGAGCGGGCCAGCAGGTTGAGGTTGGTCCCGACCATGACGCGCTGGGGGCGCTTGGGGTCTAGGGCCACGCAGGGCTCGTTGGCCATGCCGAGGGGCTGCGCGCCGGCCACCACCACGTTGGGGAACTGGGCCAGCACGGCCTGGGCCAGCAGCAGCAAGCCGGCCGCGATCGCCAGGGCGGCTTGGTCAGGGCGCCTCATGCCCACGATTGGAGTTGGTCGAGCAGCTCCTGGGCCAGGCCCTGGCGTCCGGCGTCCAGGCCGGGCAGTTGCTGCTCGACCCGGGCCAGGGCCTGGCGCAGGGCCAGCTCGTCGGGGCGTTCCATCTGCTGCACCACCGTGAGGGCCTCGAGGCCCACGGCGTAGTCTTGGCGCAGGAGCAGCTCGACGAAGACGGGCAGGTGCACGGTGTAGTCGAGGCCGGACTCCCAGCAGGAGGCCACCAGGGGCCCGAGCAGGGGCGCGGGCGCGGCGGCGATGGCCTCCAGCACCAGGCCGCGGGCCAGGGGGTCCTTGATGTCGTTCAGGAGCGACTGGGCCAGGCGGCGGGTCGCGGCATCGGGGTGGCCGAGCAGGCGGGCCACCTGGGGCATGAGCGAAAGCTCGCCCTGCTGGCGGACGCGCGCCAGGGCGCTTTCCACCAGGGCGAGGTCTTCGGAATCGAGCCAGCGGGAGAGCTCGGCGGCGTGGGTTGTGCTAGGGGTCATGGTCAGGAGATGGTCGGTTTCTATTTTGCCCGCGAAGATAGGGCCGAAGCGCGTTCGGAGCAAATCCACCTGGCCCGAGGTCTGCTGGGGCAGGGCAGGGGGCAACGGAAAAAGGCCGGCCTCGCGAGAGGCCGGCCCCAAACCAAAAAGGAAATCATGGGCCTGCCCCGGGCCGGGGGCAGGGAACTGTGAAAAACGAATCAGAAAACAGTTGACTTTTCCCAAGGGCTAGCCATTGAGCCTTCCGGGCAGACGATGACGATGTTGCCGTCGTCGCGGCGGGCCATGTGCAGCATGGTGTAGTTGTCGTCCATCCAACTGCCGATGCAACCCAGCGATTTGTTGTCGGTGGAGACCAGGTGGAGGCGCATGAACTGGCCGTCGAGGGCCAACTGGCCCTGCTCACCGACCTCGATGCCCCAGGTGATGGCGATCTCGGATTCCTCGAAGCCCAGCGGGCAGTCGAAGAAGGGTGAGGCGATGTTGTACTTGAACACGCCGCTGCCGTCGCCGCGCAGCTCGATGTAGCCGATGTCGCCCCGGTATTCGCCATAGAGCTGGTCGGGCACCGTGCTGGTGACGGACACGGTGTATTCTTTCTTGGTGATGGGGTTCTGGTAGCTCAAGTCCCGTGTCGCGTCGTTGGCTTGGGGACTTTGTGCTTGGAGGTTCGCGCTGGCCAGAATGCCAAGGGCGAGGCTGATGAAGGCTGCGAAGGTACGCATGACAGTTGTTTTTGTGTTGTGCTTATGCCACAAAATTACGGTGCTTCTGGGCGTCCGCCCATGCTGTCGGGCAGCTTTCCGATTGATATGGAGACCAGTTTTCGCCGCCCTGGGCCGGGCCATGCCGAAGAGCAGAATTTGCTGGAATTTAGTTTTTCAATACCCTGGTTATCAACTGCTTGCGACTGGGCCTCTCTGCGCTCGGCTTGCGTGGAAACGTTCCAAATTGGGTTGGTCCGAAAACGTTCGCGCAAAGCCAATGGAAAAGCCCCGGCGCGCAGGACGCCGGGGCTTTTCCAAGCAGTAGGGCAGGGGGTGCCCAAGCGGGATCTTATTCGATGCGCATCACCTTGGCCAGCAGCGATTTGCCGCCTTGCGCATGAAGGCCGCTCACGTGGATTTCACTTCCCGGGGCCAGGCGCGAGCTGGCTCCGCTGAGCACGTCCAGGGCCATGAACTCCTGCTGGCCCTCGAAGTCGAAGTCCTCGGCCAGGAGGATCCAGGTGCCGGGCATCGGCTCTCCGTTGCTCCAGGTGCTGCCGTCCCAGACGCTCACCTGATAGACGGCGGCCATGACCAGGTAGTCCTCGACCTCGCCTCCGTCGATGGCCCCGAAGTAGCTGACGCTCTGGTCGGCGCATCCGGCGGCGCCGGTGTCGGGGTAGAGGCGGAAGCGGGTGTTGAAGCTGTAAAAGGCGGCCTCGGGGAAGGCGGCCGCGGGCACGTCGAAGGTCACGCGGTTCTGTCCCACGCCCACGGCCTGGCGGTCGATGGCCAGCTCGGCGGCATCGTCCAGGTATCCGTCGCGGTTCCAGTCGATCCAGACGCTCAGGCATCCGTTGGTTCCGTTGGCCTCCACGTCGAAGTTGCCACCTTGCGGGATGCTCATGGGCCAGAATCCCTCGGTGCTGACGCCGTCGTCGTCGGCCTGGCCGGACAGGTCGTCGCCCAGGGCCAGGGGATGCGGCTGCGCGGCAGGCTCGGCGTCCACCAGTTGGCCCAGGCGCAGGTCGCTGATGAAGTGCCGGGCCTTGTTGTCGGCGTTGATCTCTTGCTCGTAGCTGACGGGCAGGTCTCCGAAGTCGGTCGGTGGAAAGATGCGCAGGATGAGCTGGTCGGATTGGGGGATGCATTCGCCGCCCAGCTCGAACCGCCACTCCAGGACATAGACGCCCCATGCAGTGACCGTCATTGTGGCGTTGGGGTCCGAGAGGCTGGAGAAGATCGGCGCCACCGGGCCATTGACGAACTCCCACGAGGCAGGCGAGCCGTTCTGGGGGTCGTTGGCCGCCAGTTGGACCTCCAGGGTCGTGTAGGTCGTGTCCGGGCCGGCGTCGGGGGCGACCTCTTGCACTTCGACAACCAACTGGTCGCTGGGCGCGCAGCCGTTGAGCAAGGGAGCGCTGTACTCGATGGTGTTGCTGCCGACCGAGAGCTCCACCAGGTAGTTGCTGCCCTCTTGGCTGAGGATCTCGCCCGCGGGCTCGAACAGCCAGGCCCCGCCAGGCTCTCCCACCAGGTAAATGTAATCCACCGGGGTGCAAAAGAAGCTCTCGCTGCCCACGTAGGGCCTGCCGTGTCCAACGTTGGTGATCGTTACGTCGTCGATGCTGACACATCCGAAGCCGTTGGAGGCCGTCGCCCGTATCGCGTGCGGGCCGTTGTCCAGCCCGGCGACTGTCGCGCCCGTTTCGCTGCTGGTCTCGAAGTAGGCCACTGGGCTGAACGACTCCCACTCGACCGTTGCGCTTGCGTAGCTGGTGATGGTGGCCACGATCTCGGCCTCGGGCAGGCAACCGGTCAGGTCGGGGCCCAGGTCCAGGGTGATGCTGTTGTTGGTGACCGTCATGCTGTCCGAGTCCTCGCAGGCCCCTTGCAGGGTCCAGACCAGCACGTTGGGCCCAAGGCCAAGCCCGGACACCGCGGTGTTGCTGGTGTTCGGGCTCGCGAAGCTGGCGGAGCCTTGCTTGACGCTCCAAAGCCCGACGAAGCCGGCGGGCGCGCTGTTGGAGACAAGGGAGGCCGTGTTGGTGCAGACGGACTGGTCGACGCCCGCGATGGCCGATACGTCGTAGCTTGTTACCAGAACCGTGTCCGTGGCCGAGCATTTCGAGCTGCTCACGATCCAGAGCACGGTGGTGGTGCCGATGGCGAAGTTCGTCGCGGTGGCGTTGTAGGCGGAGGTAGAGCTGAAGACCACGCCTGGGTCGTAGCTGCTCCAGTAGCCGCTGTAGCCCGCCTCGGGCTCGGAGCCCTGCAACTGGGCGAAGTCCCCGCAGATGGCCAGGTCGGGGCCGGCGCTGGCGGGCAGGGGCTCGTAGGTCACGCTGACCGTGGCGGACAGCCCGCTGGACAACCAGGTATAGGAAAGGGTGGCCGTGCCGGGGCTGCCGAAGGTGAGGAAGGTGTAGTCGCCCAAGCCGGAGCCCTGCAAGGCCGGGCCGGAAATGACCGCCCAGGATCCCATTTCCCCGATGGGGAGCATGCTGCCCTCCACGATGGTGTTGCTGCTGCAAGTGGTGAAGTCGCAGCCAGCCGTCGGGTTGTTGGGGTATTGCACCCGCGCGTTGCCACTCTGGTCCACGAAGCCCAGGTACTCGCCATATCCGTAAGCCGAGCACTGGCTGGCCCCGCCTTGCGGCTCCACCACGTCCGAGTAGGGGCACCAAGCGTCCTCGCTCCCGAGGAAGCTGGTGTAGGCCTCGCCTGTCCCGGACTCCACGTAAAAGGCTTGCTTCGAGACCGGGTTGTAGCTGATTTGGTCGATGGCGTCTTCCGTTATCGTGCCCTTGTCCTCCCACCGCATCATCTCGTAGTTGTAAAAGACCATGCTGCCCTTCGAGGAACGGTTCACGTCCGCGAAGGCCAGGTAGAAGTCGTAGTAGGAAGCGGCCAGGCTGTAGTTGGCGTTGGCCACGCTCGAGACCTGCGTGCCCACGCCGCTGGTCAGGTCCGAGACCATTATCTTGCTGCCGGACTGTACGTAGCCAGTGGCAAGGACGCGGTCGTTGCTGTGCGCGCACTGCACGTCCTGCACGGCTTCGGCGAAGAGGTCGTTGGCGGAGGCCGTCCAGCCGGCCGCGGCGTCATAGACGTAGAGCTTCCCGTTGGAGGCGCTGTTGAAGGCCATGACAACGTTGAGCTGGAAGGACGGGGCCATGGCCAGGTCGAAGGATTGGATGTCGCCAAGGCTGAAGCCGGCCGTGCCGAGGTTGTCCCAGCCCGACTGGTATTGCTTGACGGTCGCCTCGCCGCCCTGCGCCTTGTCGGCGTGCAGCACGTAATAGATGCCTTCGCTGACCAGGCCCTCCGGCCCCGGCGCGTTCAGGGGCATGGCCGCGGAGGGCGAGATGTCGAACCATTGCGTGCCGTCGTGCTTCCAGACCTTCAGCGTGTCGGCCGCGGCGCCCGGCTTGGCGAAGGCCAGGTAGAGGGTCCCCATGTTGTTGTCGATGGCCAGGTCAACCGAGCCCGGGCGGGCCTGGAGGGCAGGTAGCGAACCGTAGTCCGTCCAGAATTGGGCCAGGGCATGGCGCGGCAATCCCCACAGCGCCAGGAGTGCCAGCAGGCTGGCGGCAAGTTTTCGTTTTGTCATGTCGGTTTGGTTTGGTTGTGTCGAGTCAGTTCTTGGCCACCCAGTCCAGCACCTCCAGCTCGAACCGCGAGACGAAGTAGTGGGTCTTGCGAGGGGCCTTCATTTCCGCGCCCAGGCTCCGGCGGATGCCGTTCTCCATGCTCAGGCTGCTGGGGGTGGCCACTCCCAGCAGCTCTACCTGGTACTCGTGGGCCATCTGG
Source organism: Bacteroidota bacterium (assembly GCA_020048645.1). GTDB lineage: Bacteria > Bacteroidota > Bacteroidia > Bacteroidales > UBA6013 > UBA6013. The sequence continues at coordinate 14,495 of JAIFMG010000219.1, forward strand.
CAAAGCTTGCGCCAGAAAGGCAGTTGGCCCTCTTCCCACTCGGTGGGGTGGCTGAAGGCCAGGACCAGCTTGCTGACCTCCGGCAGGCTCACCGACTTGGCGAAGTCGGCCAGCAGCGGCGTGGTCTCGGACCACTGCGTGTGGCTCGTGATCCGGAAGTAGGCGGTGTCGCCGTTGAGTATCTTGTGTTCGAACCGAGGTGCTTCCATGTCGCTGGGGGAATTGAGGTTGGCTTCAAATATCTTGCTTTCCACCAAAATTAAGCCTTTTCCACGAAAAGCTAAGGCTTTTTTGGCTCGCCGAGGTGGCGCCCACACAAGAGCCAGACCAGCCTCCTGGCCAGCACCCGGGGCCAGGAGCGCCGGCCCATGCATGGCTCCAGCCAGGCGGATTCCAAGGATCCCATCCGCGGGCCTTGGCGCGCCCAGGGGCGGCGGGCGATGCTCCCATCCGCTGCCCTTTGGTCGGTCAGAAGCTGACCAGGATGTTCTTGGCCACGTCCTTGGGGATGCCCAGCGCGACCAGCTCGGCCCGGTAGGCCTGCTCGATGGCCTGGAACGGGGGCTCCTTGCCCGTGGCCCGCTGGGCCAGGCTGAAGCTTATCTTGACCTCCAGCTCGTCCAGCTTTTCGACTCCCTTCACCTTGATGCGCTCCACGCCGAACTTCGCCTTGAAGACCTCCTGCACCTTGTGGTAGGTTACCCGCTCGATCTGGTTGACCATCCGCAGGGCGGGCATCTGGTGGACCAGCTTCATGCGCAGGGCCACCCGGCGGTCCTTGTCGCCCAGGTTCTCGATGATGAGCTGGGCGTTCTTCTCGAAGTTGATCAGGAAGTCGCTCGTGCGCACCTTGACCATCTCGGCGTGGTCCTTGAAGGCCACATAGACCATCACCCAGGCCCAGTGGTTGGTGTCGATCATGTAGTCGGAAGGCTCGGGCAGCTCGCCGGTGTAGTGGTGCGAGAGCTCGCGCATGTGCTGCTGGATGGCCAGGACGATCTTCTCCTCCTTGGTCTTGGGCTCCTTGGGGAAGTTGTTCTCCACCAGCTCCGTGATGTACTGCTCCACCACCTCGGCCAGGGTCATGCCTTTGCTTTGGGAGTACTTGTGCGCCAGTTCGGCCACTTCCTTGTCCAGCTTGAGTTTGAGGTCCATCGGGGGAGCTTGGGGATGAGTGATTGGGGGTGATGCCTTGCTCGAGGGCTCAAGGCGATGCCACGAAATTAGCAATTTTGCCGGACTCGATGGGCGGGCTTGCCGAAAAACTATCGCCCCGGCCCTACGCAAGGAAGTTCCGCTGGCTTTCAGGTGAAGGCGCCGTCGCCGTCGCCGGCCTGGACGGACCAGCCGCCGGGGTCGCCGGCCTCCTGGGCCAGGCGCTGGCTGAGGTAGATCTGCTGGTCCTGCCTCCGGCGCAGGAAGGCCAGGCCCGCGGGCCAGAGCGAGGGCTCGAAGAGCCGCTCGTCGTTGAGCAGCAGGCTGTCGGCCCGCGTCCGCAGGGCCAGCAGGGCCACGGCCGCGGCCACCTCGGGCGCGTCGGGCGCGTCGAAGAAGGCGTAGGGCAGGTCCAGTTGCCCGTCGCGGAGCTTGGCCAGCAGCACGGCCGCCAGCCTGCCGCCGCGGCGCAGCTTGAGCAGGTGCCAGCGGAAGCTGCCCGCCAGGCTCGAGAACTGGTAGCGCCCCTGCCCGCTGTCGGGCAGGCGCCCCTCGAGCACCCACGGGTGCGAGAGGATCCAGTCGAGCTCGGGCCCCGAGCGGGCGAAGAGCGAGCCGGGCGCCCAGCGCTCCATCCCCTCCAGGGCCTGGCCGTCGGGCCGGGCCAGGTGCTCCACCTGCGGGCAGGCTTGGGCCAGGCGCCTTTCGAGCGCGGCCAGCCAGGGGGCGCGGGCCAGGCGCGCGAGGCCGTCGAGGGCGGCCAGGGCCGGGGCCAGGGGCCGGGCCTGGGGCCAGCGCCGGGGCAGCAGCCGCGCGAGCGTGGGCCGCAGGTAGAGCCGCAGCCCCGGCCGGGGGCGCCAGGGCACGAACAGGCCGCTCTTGCGGTAGGCCAGGTGCGACTCGGGGGCGTAGTTCGTGAAGGCGGCCCTGCCCTCCCAGGCCTCGACGAAAGGCTCGAGCAGTCGGGTGGTCAGGCCCAGGCGGCGGTGGGCCGGGTGGGTCCAGCTTCCGCTTATCCAGGCCAGGCGCAGGCCCAGGGCGGGCAGGGCGTCGGGCAGGGCGCAGCGGTAGGCCACCATCTGGCCCTGGTGCCAGAGCATGAACAGCACGGGGTCGGAGGCCAGGGCGCGCGGGTTGTGGGCGTAGGACTGGGCGCGGTGCCGCGAAAGGGGCACCTGGGGCATGAGCGCGTACTCCTGGGACTCGACCCAGGGCAGCAGCTCGCCCAGCGGCAGCACGCGCAGCTCGAGGCCCGGCAGGCGCTCGTGGGGGAAGGCTCGGGTTTCCATGCGGCAGGCTTTGGGCCGGGTCAGGGCTTGTGGCCGATGGGGAAGCGGCTCTTGCGCTTGCGGAAGAAGGAGTCCAGGGCGTCCTGGAGCTCGGGGTAGAGGAACTGGAAGCCCAGGCCCATGACCTTGTGGGGCGAGACGCGGTTGCCGTTGAGCAGCAGCACCGAGCGCTGGCCCAGCAGCAGGCGGATGGCGAAGGCGGGCACGGGCGGCGCCAGGCAGGGGCGGCGCATGGCCTTGGCCAGCTTCTGCGTGAAGGCGCGGTTGCTGTCGGAGGCGGGCGCCGTGGCGTTGTAGGCCCCGTGCATCCGCCCGTCCTCGACGGCCATCGCGAAGATGCGGCACAGGTCGTCGATGTGGACCCAGGGGATGACCTGGCGCCCGTTGCCGATGCGGCTGCCCAGGCCGAAGAAGAAGGGCAGCTTGACCTTCTGGAGCATCCCGCCGTCCTTGTCGAGCACGATGCCGACGCGGACCTTGACCACCCGCGCGCCGAGGCTGGCGAAGGGGTCGGCGGCCTGCTCCCAGGCCTGGCAGACCCGGCCCATGAAGTCGTCCTCGGCGGGGTCCGATTCGACGAACAGCTTGAGGCTGCTCTGGCCGCCGTACCAGCCCACGGCCGAGGCGGTGATGAAGGCCCTGGGGGCCTTGCCGGCCTGGCTGAAGGCCTCGAAGAGGAGCTTGGCGGAGGCCTCGCGGCTGTCGAGGATGAGCTTCCGCCGGGCCTCGGTCCAGGGCTTGTCGGCGATGCCGGCCCCGGCCAGGTGGATGACGTAGTCGGCATGGTCGAGGGCCTCCGGGTCGATCTGGCCCTTGCTGACGCTCCATCGGAAGCTCTTGACCTTGCTTTTTTTCTTGGGGGCGCGGGTCAGCCATGCCACCTGGTGCCCCGTTTGCTCCAGGTGTTGGGTCAGCCGTTTGCCGACCAGGCCGGTGCCGCCGGTGATGAGGATCTTTGCCATGGCGCGAAGATAGGAAAAGAGGGTGAAGCCTGTCGCTCCGGGGTGGGAGGGAGGCGCGAAACCTGCGCGCCCGGCGCCCCGGCGTGTCAGCCCGGCGGAATCGCGGATGCCGGCGGCTCAGTCGATCAGGGGCAGGCTGAAGGCGAAGGCCTCGACCTTGCCGTGCTGGATGACGGCCTCGGCCCTGCCGCCGTGCAGGAGGGCGACCTGCCGGACCACGGCCATGCCCAGGCCGTTGTTGCGCTCGCTGGTGAGGGCGGGGATGCCGAAGTCCTGGAAGAGGTCGAAGTAGTCGTGGTTTTCGCGGGCGGGGATGCCTTCGCCGCCGTGGCGCACCTCCACGCGGACCATGTCGCCCTCGCGGGCGATCCGGACGGCGAGGTCCTGGCCGTCGGGGGTGAAGCGCATGGCGTTGTGCAGCAGGTTGTGCAGGGCCTGCCGGCATTTGGAGGAGTCGAAGCGGAAGGGGGCCAGGCCGAGGGGGTGGAAGGCGATGCCCACGCCGCGCTTGTCGGCCAGGATCTGGTAGCTGGCGATCTTCTCGCCCAGGGCCAGCTCGAGGTCGTTGGTCTGAGGGCGCAGGACGGCCGAGCGGGTGTGGAGCTCCCAGTAGTCCTGGAGGTCGGCCACCAGGGCCACGGCCACCTGGCTGGAGCTGAACATGGCGGCCAGGGTGCGCTGGCGCTGGGCCTCGCCGATGGGGAAGTCCGACTTGACCAGCAGCCCGGAGAAGGTCTGGATGAGCCCCACGGGGTTCTTGAGCTCGTGGGCCAGGGTTCCCACGAGCTCCGAAAGGCGCGCCTTTTCTTCTTGCAAGGCCTGCTTTTCCGCTTCCAGCTTGCGCACTTGCTTGAGCAACTGGTCTTCCTTGGTGAGGATCTTGGGGCTGGTAGAGAGCATGTTCAGGGCTTCGTTTTGTGGCTTTCGCTTGGCGGTCGTTTCCATTGTGGTGGCTTGGAGGGAGGTTTCTCGAAAAGGTTTAAAGTCCGTCGCGGCCAGGCTTGTCGAAGCGCGTTGGCTTGGGGCTTTGATACAAAATTAACTTAAAATGGGATTCTTAGCATTTTTTTGAAAAAAAACGCTAATGCCGGCGATAGGTGTTTCGGCCAAGCGGGTATTTTCGTTGGCCTTATGCTTTTTCGTTACGTTTTCTTAACACAGGGTGCTTTTTTTCATAAAGCACATTTAAACAAGCCTTAACCTTTGTCTGCTGGCGCTGTTGTTCCTTCGCGGCACATTAAACCACTAATTCATTTTTGCGATGAAAAAGCACTTTTTGAAACTGACCGCGATGCTCCTGACCCTGTCGCTGGCCCAATTCTCAACTTCCTGCAAGGAAGAAGAAGAGGACAAACCCAGCCCGACGGCCACCGTTTACGAGGAGACCAATGGGGTTGTCCGGGTGCAGGACCTTGGCGAAGGAACCGGGACCATCACCTGGACCGCCGACAAGGTCTATCTGCTCGACGGCCTGGTCTTCGTGAACTCGGGCCAGACCCTGACCATCGAGGCCGGCACCGTCATCAAAGGACAGCCGGGCCAGGAAGCTGACGCCAGCGCGATGATCGTGGCCCGCGGGGGCAAGATCATGGCCGAGGGCACGGCTGCCGCGCCCATCATCTTCACGGCCGAGGCCGACCAGCTCACCGGCAACCTCGACGTCAACTCGCGCGGCCTCTGGGGCGGCCTGATCGTCCTGGGCGCTGCCAAGCTCAACTCCGACCCCGGCGTCACCAGCATCGAGGGCCTGCCCACCACCGAGCCCCGGGGCGAGTACGGCGGCACCAACGACGCCGACAACTCCGGCGTCATCCGCTACGTCTCCATCCGCCACGGCGGCACCGACATCGGCGAAGGCAACGAGATCAACGGCCTGACCCTCGGCGGCGTCGGCTCCGGCACCACCATCGAGTACGTCGAGGTCGTGGCCAACAAGGACGACGGCATCGAGTTCTTCGGAGGCATGCCCAACATCAAGCACGCCCTGGTCTCTTACTGCGGCGACGACAGCTACGACTACGACGAGGGCTACCGCGGCAAGGGCCAGTTCTGGGTGGCCATCCAGGACGCCGCCGCGGGCGACCGCATCGGCGAGTTCGACGGTGGCACCAGCCCCGAGACCGCGCAGCCCTACGCCATTCCGCACCTCTACAACATGACCTTCATCGGCCGCGGGGCCGAGGCCGGACGCCGCACCATGACCCTGCGCGACAACGCCGGAGGCTTCTTCTACAACTGCATCTTCGCCAACCAGGGCCGCGGCATCGACGTGGAGGTCCTCATCGGCGAGCAGAACAGCTTCAAGCAGCTCGAGGATGGCAACCTGGGCATTGGCAACTGCGTCTTCTCCGACGTCCTCGACGGCAGCGCCAACTTCACCATCTCCTTCGTGGGCGACTCGGTGGACGCGCAGGGCAACGACGTGCTCGAGGATCCCACCGATCCGGATTCGGACCAACTGCCCACCGCGGCTCTCCAGGCCAAGGTCGCTGCCGCTTCCACGGTCTTCGCTAGCAACTTCTCGTTTTGGGGCAACTCCACCATGTCGATGGGCCTCTCGGCTTCCAACCCCGTCCCCAGCTCCACGCCCTCGTCCGTCGATCCCGAGGACGCATGGTTCGAGAACGTGAGCTACCTGGGCGCGTTCGAGCCTGGCGTGGCCAACCACTGGGCCAAAGGCTGGACCCGCACCTTCGCTGAGTGATGGCGCGTCGTCCTGGGCTATTGTCCTGATTGACAATCTTCAAGGCCGGACGCGGGGTACGCGTCCGGCCTTCCTTAATTCGTCCCTTCCACAAACGTTTCCAAAGAAATGAAAAGAGCATCACTGGCCTTCGCCTTTGCCTTGTTTTCTTGCGGAGCCTGGGCACAGGCGGGCAGCATCCGCGGCACCATCATCGACGCCGCCACGGCCGACGTCCTGCCCGGGGCCACGGTCGTCGTCAACGGCACCACCAAGGGCACCATCACCGACTTCGACGGCTACTACGACCTGGGCGGCCTCGAGGCGGGCACCTACGCCATCCGCTGCTCGTTCATCGGCAGCGAGAGCAAGCTCATCGAGGGCGTCGTCGTGCGGGCGGGCCAGGCCACGGTGCTCAACTTCGAGCTGGGCCAGGCCACCGAGCAGATCGAGGAAGTGGTCGTGCAGGCCCGCGCCGTCGAGCGCACCGAGGTGGCCGTCCTGACCATGCAGCGAAAGGCGGCCACCGTGCTCGACGGCATCTCCGCCCAGCAGATCTCGCGCCTGGGCGACAGCGACGCCGCCGGGGCCTTGCGCCGCGTCACGGGCATCTCGGTCGAGGGCGGCAAGTACGTCTATGTCCGCGGCCTGAGCGACCGCTACAGCAAGACCGTGCTCAACGGCGCCCAGATCCCGGGCCTCGACCCCAACCGCAACACCGTCCAGATGGACATCTTCCCCAGCAGCGTCATCGAGAACATGATCGTCCACAAGACCTTCTCGCCCGAACTGCCCGGCGACTTCACCGGGGGATACGTCAACATCAAGACCAAGGACTTCCCCGAGCGCTTCACCCTGCAATTCTCGTCCACCCTGGGCTACAACCCGCAGGCCAACCTCCGCGACGACTTCCTCTCCTACCAGGGCGGAAACACCGACTGGCTGGGCATCGACGACGGCACCCGGGCCATCCCGGACGCCGCGCGCGTGCAGATTCCCACCCGCTTCGTCAACGACGCCCTGCTCACCGACATCACCCGCTCATTCAACACCATCATGGAGCCCGAGTTCAAGTCGTCCTTCCTCGACCAGAGCTACTCCTTCGCCGTGGGCAACCAGTCGCGCCTGGCCGGCCGTGTGCTGGGCTACAACCTCGGAATCTCATACTCCAACTCGTACCAGCACTTCGACGACGGCCGCGTCGGCCAGTACAGCCTGACGGCCGCCGGGGCGCAGACGCTCAACAGCGAGCTGGTGCTCGACAAGGACCAGCAGGGCACGCACGACGTGCTCTGGTCGGCCCTGGGCAACGTCAACTACAAGCTCAGCGACAACCACAAGGTCGGCTTCACCCTGATCCGCAACCAGAGCGGAAGCAGCCTGGCCCGCTACCAGGAAGGCAAGAAGTACTCCGACGACGCCGGCCTGAACTACCAGACCCGCACCCTCCAGTACCAGCAGCGCTCCTTCACGGCCGCGCAGCTCAAGGGCGAGCACCTCTTCCCCAACCTGGGCGGCCTCCACGTCGAGTGGCTCAGCTCGGCGGCCGTCTCGGAGCAGTACGAGCCCGATTTGCGCTTCTTCACCAACGACTACGAAATCATCGGCGGCGAGCGGCTCTACTCCATCCAGCAGTCGCTCTACCCCGTGCCCACCCGCTTCTGGCGCGAGATGAGCGAGCTCAACTTCGACAACAAGCTCGACTTCACCCTGCCCCTCGACCTCGCGGGCCGCGCCGTCAAGCTCAAGTTCGGCGGCGCCCTGGTCCTCAAGGAGCGCGACTTCGACGAGAGCAAGTTCTTCTTCCAGGAGAACTCCAACAGCTTCGCCGGAGACGTGGCCGACTACCTCCGCCCCGAAAACCTCGGCTCGCCCAACAACATCTTCGTCTCCAACTCCGAGCGCTCCAACCAGCGCAACAGCTACACCGGCCAATCGACCATCTGGGGCGCCTACCTCATGGGCGACCTGCCCCTGGGACGCCTGCGCGCCGTCGTGGGAGCCCGCGTCGAGGGCACCTACATCTATTCCGAGAACAAGTCTGCCGTTACCGACGTCAACAACTACGCCGAGGCCATCGTGGACGAGGTGGACCTCCTGCCGGCCCTGAACCTGACCTACAGCCTGACCGACAGGATGAACCTGCGGGCGGCCTACACCCGCACCCTGGCCCGGCCGTCCTTCCGCGAGCTCATGCCCCTGGCCATCTTCGAGTTCGTCGGCGGATACGTCTCCACCGGCAATCCCAACCTGGACCGCACCCTGATCGACAACATCGACCTGCGCTGGGAGTACTATCCCTCGCCCGGCGAGATCGTCTCGCTCAGCGGCTTCTACAAGGCCTTCCACGACCCCATCGAGCGGACCTTCAACACCACGGCCGCCAACCCCGAGCTGACCTGGTCCAACGTGGGCCTGGCCAAGGTCATGGGCGTGGAGCTCGAAGTGCGCAAGAGCCTGGCCTTCTTCCACTTGCTGCGCGACTTCAAGGTCGGGGGCAACTTCACCTACGTGTTCTCGGAAGTCAGCATCGGCCAGGAGGAGCTCAACGCCAAGCGCTTCTTCGACCCCGAGCACCCCGACACCCGCGTCATGTACGGCCAGCCGCCCTACATCGTCAACACCTACCTCAACTACACCAACGACTCCATCGGCTTCGAGGCCAACGTCGGCTTCAACGTGGCCGGGCGCAAGCTCTTCGCCGTCAACGCGCTGGGCATCCCCGACATCTTCGAGCAGCCCCGCCCGCAGCTCGACCTGACCCTGGCCAAGAGCTTCGGCCCCAACATCTCGCTCAAGTTCACGGCCCGCAACCTGCTCGACCCCGCCACCGAGCAGACCTACGACTACGAAGGCCGCGAGTACATCTTCGGCAGCTACACCCTGGGCCGCAGCTTCTCCCTGGGCTTCAGCTACCTGGTCCGCTAGGCCCGAGAGCGCGCGGCAGGCCGCCAGCCCTCCCCCTTCGCGGCGTGGAGGCTGGCGGCCTGCTTTTTTGCGGAAGCCGCCATTGCGGGCCGCGGCTTGATGCCAAGCCGCCTGCGAGGGAGGAAAATCCCAAGCGCCAGTGCCCGACAAAATCGGGCTGTCCAGCCCATCCCGCCGCGATGGAGCCTGAAGGCCCCGGTGGAAACCCGGGGAACCGCGAACCAGCGCCAGGCAGACCCCGTAGGGCTTCAACCGATTGGAACACCAGCCGCAACGCGTTGGACGTCGACCTGGCATGAAAGAAGAAGCCGGTGGCTTGGCTGGGATGGCTCGCCGGGGCTCAACGCGGGCTTTCCCGTTCGAGACTCGCCCGGAATCCCCTGCGCCGCTCGCGAACAGGGCGTTCCCAAGCCGCGTCCGGACTTGGATGTAGCCTCCAAATTTCTCGGCGTGATGATGATTTGCATTTATCACCATCGAAAGCAACTTGGTAAAAAAAACCAACCCGTTCGCAATCCCGCCAAGCGACAAACGACCACAGCCTCAGCCTCCCCCCGCGGGTCCGGCCATGAAAATGGGACAAGCCCCACTCCGCCGCACCACCCCAAGCCCGCGAAAACCCAGCCCGACAACCCAAAACGCCGCCTATCTTCTTGACAACCAAGCGTCCACGACCCACCAGCGCGCCACCGAGGCACAACGCGCCCGCGAGTTCCATAAAATCGCCCACTCACTTGCTTATCGAAAATATAGTTTGTAGCTTTGGCTATCGTCAATCCACAACCGATGGACAGGCTACCCTTCAAAACCGCGGAATCCCAGGCCAAAGCAGGCTGCCGAACTTCCAAAACCCCTCGATTCGGGTTTTGACGGATGGGCGCGGCTTTAGAAGGTGCGCATTTCATTCTTCATGCACAATGCTGCTTTTGGGCTAAGAATTGAAGCGAGTGGAAATCATGACATTGTGGCGATTTTTTAACAAGTGATGGGCTTATTGAAATTGAACAAATGAGTTAACTTAGTCGCCAAGAAAAAACTAAAAATCAAAAAATGAAAATCAGAAAATTAAACATCATCAACTTTGGGGTATTTACAGATTTCACAATTGATTTCACATTTGAAAATGCTGCTCAAAATTTAATTGTAATCGCAGGCGTTAACGGGAGTGGTAAAACCACAATTTTTGAATACATTGATAATTTTTTCAAAAGAAATGACAAATTTACACACGGTAGCATTCTTGTCCAGGACAAGGATAAAATTTTAAATTATAGGAAAGATGTATCTGAACCTGTATATCAACATGAAGATCAGCTTCCTGGAAATCAATTGGCTGAAAAGATATTCTACTTCAAGGCCAATGAAGAAAGAATTTCAAACGCGGATGAAATAATTGTTGAATACATTGAGAAATTGATTTTTGAAGACCAATTAAGCCCATCAGATGCCTACAATGCGACAAACAATATTTTAAATGATATATTCTCAGGTTTCGATTTACAACTATCCTTTCATGGTCTGGATAGAAAGAAACAGGTATCTTTCATCAACGAGAGTGGGAAAGTCCTAAAAACAAGTATGCTTTCCAGCGGGGAAAAAGAATTGTTGACCAAGGTATTCTCATTGTATCTTTCCAATGCAAAAGATTGCATCATCCTTATTGATGAACCTGAAAATTCATTGCATCCTTTGTGGCAGAATAGAATTGTTCCAGTATATCAAAAATTTGCCGATAACAACAACAATCAGATAATACTGGCTACACATTCCCCCCATATTGTAGGTTCTGTAAAGAATGAGCAAATAAGAGTATTGATCCGGGAAAAGGGTAAAATTGATGTCATTTCTAGCTTCTCAGGTTCTTACGGTTGGCCAATCGAAAAAATCTTATTGGAGATATTTAGAACCAATGAACTGAGAACGGTTGAAATTGAGGAGAAAATCAATCAACTCAATCGCTTGGTGACCAACAATGAATACAATTCCGATGAAGCAAAAATGCTGTTGAAGTATTTGGAAGATACTTTGGGTTACGATGACAACGATTTGGTTGTAATTAGACTTGAAATAGCAAAAAGAATACGCAGAAATGATAAAAATTAACAAAAAAGAGCCTGGTTTTTATTCTGATTATATTGCAAAAATTAAACCGCGAACATGGTTTGATGTAAGCAAAGAAATCGGAAACCAATCAAGAGAATACATGTTGGACAATGAGCAACACAATCAATGTGCTTATACAGGAAAAAACATTCGTCAAGATAATTCTCATATCGATCATTTTACAAAACAAGAATTTATCAAACAAGGATTAGCAGCCACAACTTTATTTGATTGGGACAATCTATTGGCATCGTGCAATTCCGAATTTTACGGAGCGAAGTTTAAAGACAAAAACATAACTTATGACGATTACAAGAACCTTATCAACCCCGTGGTTGATAATCCATCTGATTTTTTCGAGTATTCATTTACAGGTATGATAATTCCCCAAAACAACAACTTAAAAGCATTAAAAACAATCGAATTATTCAACCTGAATGATTACGAGCTTATCAAAGAACGGAAAGCTATCGCAATGCAAGTCAAATCAATATACAATCAATTTGACATTGATGAAATTGTGGAAATCATTGGGAAGTTTGAAGGCTTTATCAGGCATATTTACAAAGACTTAGTAGAAATGAATTAGCACAACATCCCATTCGGTTTGAGCTAATATTACATTGGCTTGCATCTGGCGCAACACAAACGAAAAGAAACGACTAGAGCCACATCACGTTGCAGATTATTTAGACAGCAATCTGCAAAAGAGCCCCAACCCGTTCTTAATCCCGCCAAGCGACAAAGGACCACTGCCCCAGCCCCCCGCGCGCTCAGCCATGAAAATGGGACAAGCCCCACCACTCTGCCGCACCACCCCAAGCCCGCGAAAACCCAGCCCAACAACCCAAAGCGCCGCCTATCTTCTTGACAACCAAGCATTAACGACCCACCAGCGCGCCACCGAAGCACATCGCGCCCGCGAGCTCAAAAAAAATCGCCGAGGCGCTTGCATTTTGACGATTCAGTTTGTATATTTGCCTATCGTCAATTTGAAATCCCCAGTGAACAAGCTAACTTTCAAAACTGCGAATGTCCAGGGCCAAAACCGGCAGCCGAACTTCCAAAACCTTTCGATTCGAGTTTTGTCGGATTCTTGCGGCTTCTGGAGCTGTGCTTTTATTTCCTACTTGCACAATGGTGCTTTTGGGTAAGAATTGTAGAAAGAACATTCACCCAATACTAAATCAATAGAAGTATGCTTGATACAGTTTTAAAAATCGGAAATATTTATCGCAATTCAGAGGAAGGACTAAAGCACCACAGATACATAAAATCTATAAGTGTGGAAATGGTAAATATCAGCAAAAATAAAGATGCAGAAGGTAAAAAGATTGAAACAGTATTTTTTGAATTGCCTGTTTTGGACAACGGAAATGAGTTTTCTTTTAATTTCGACAGCCTGAAAAAAATTGAAGACGAAGACAAAATAAATTCGTTGTATTATTTGAATTTTAAAACAACTGACGCAGATAGTACAAAAAAATATTTGTTCGGTGACATTGTTTACGCTGGCTATGATAATATCAAAGGTGAATTTAAGGAAGATGGAAACTACAGAATGCCATCCACTAAAAGGAAAAAAAGTTCATTTGACAGTTGTGAAGATGTTGCCGATACTTTTAATGAAACGATAGTTGGAAAGTTCAGAAAGGTCTTTAAACAGAACCAAAAAAAAATAGAAAGTTTCCTATTAGAAAGAAAAAGCACCGTTTTACATTTTAGTTTTCCAAACTATAAAAGTTGGTTCAACTTAGGTGATGCACTTGAAGTTATTAACAGGGAACTAACTAAAATATTTATAAAAAAAATAAAGGAAAAAGAAGTTTATTATTTGGAAAGTTTCCTTTTTAAAACAATTACAAGTGGAATTAAATCACCTGGTTTTAAACATAAAAATTCGTATAAAGTAAAATCTTTTAATAACTCAGAAGAGATTGTTGATTTAATGTATGCCGTTGATGTATCAGAAAGAGCACTAATAACAGTAAAGGGTATTGGAATAATTGTTTTACCTCATGGAAACAATCTTAATTATCAAAACATTAACCATTTTTTGGAAAAAACCAAATTACACGAACTTCAAGAAGCAGAAAAGCAATTGACAGAACAAAACAAGAGTGCTGCTGATAGTATTGATAATCTTTTTGCACCTGTTTTAGTAAATGACTTTGACGAAAACGTAAAATTTGATTTAATTTTTTCAAAACCAAAAGCTGCCACATCCCCATCAGTTGATTTTTTAGAAGTTTCGAGCATCGAAAAGAGTTTTTTGAAAGAAATACACAAAAATATTCAAAAAGAAAAACAAGATTTAGAAATAATCTACAAAAAAGAATTTCCAAAATCTGATTTTAATTTTCGAATAGAGAATAGCTTTAGTAGTATTTTAGGAGGCCATACAAGTGATGATAAGAAATACTCTTTCCACCTTTTAAAAACTTTGCCAAAAATTTATTCAGGAACATATTTTAACGACCCAATTTTGTTGCCTGCGTTTATTGAAAAAACAGAATACAATATCAGAAACAAAGAGAGAGAAAAAGATTATAAGCACCCAACTTTTAGTATATTAAAATACAATTTCTATCTACTCATGAATATTCAAAAAAATAATAACCTTATGGAAATACGAAATTCAAAAAGTTACCAATTAGGCAAAGAATTGGGTATAATAGCCCGCCCATTTGCCTCTTGGAGAGATGATTGCCCGATTTCATCGTTTGAAACGGCATATATCGGGAACTTAACTCGAAAAATTGCTTCACAAAAAGAAGTCGAAGAGTTTGCGGTTTTTATGGTCGAAAAATTGACCATTCACAAAATAAGTCGCAAAGAGCAAACCGAAGCTTTCTCCCACTTTATGGAAGTGTTTAAAAACTTTGAAAATCAGCAATACGACAAGAACAAGTGCGCACTTGGTTTTTTTGAAAGTTTTTACGCAAAAGACAGTTCTAACAAATAACAATTAAACTACGCTGTTATGAAGGTCACAATTGAGAAATCAGAAATATTGTTTCTTTACGAAAGCAAATATTCAATGCCAAATGGCGACCCATTCACTGGCGAACAACGCTACGATGAAGAAACAAAGAAGGTGCTTGTAAGCGATGTAAGAATAAAAAGGAATATCAGAAATTACCTTGAAAAACAAGAAAAACAAATTTTTGTAACCGACAACACCAAAAAAGGGATTACAGACGCAAAAGGAATGTTAAAATTCTTGTCTGACAAAACAAATGAAAAAGACATATTAAAAGTGCTTCAGTCGTGCATTGATGTTCGTCTTTTTGGAGGAATATCGACATTAGAAAGAGATAAGGACTTAGTAAACACCCACGTTAATATTACTGGTCCTGTCCAGTTTGCATTATTAAACCCTTCGCTTAATAAGTCGAACTTACGCATTCATCAAAACACAACACATTTTTCATCCAAAGAAGGTAAAGGTCAAGGGTCTATCGGAACCACATCACTTGTTCCATACGCAATGTGCCAAATTCAAGGTTGGGTAAATCCTTATGTAGCCGAAGGAAGCGGTTTGCAAAAAGAGGATTTGGACGAAATGTTCAAAGCATTGTGGTACAGCACTAACGGAAGCGAATACACTCGAACTAAAAGTAATCAACATGCAATATTATTAATACAAATTGTTTATAAAAAGCAAAACGACAAGCTTTATGGAACAGACAGACTGATAACAATTGAAACCGAAAAGCAAGAAGAAGAAATTCGCAGCATGGACGATTATAAATGGAACTTCGAGAAATTGCGGGGGGCTGCAAAATCGGAAAAAGTAAAGGAGATACGTTTTTTTACTGAAATTGACGAAATAGAAAACCAACTGTCTGCAATTGAGAAATTCAAAAAAATGGAAATTTAATATGAGAGGGGTAAAATTACAAGTAAAAGGAAATTGGGCACATTTTAAAAAGCCTGAAACCAATAACAATCCTCTTTCGCATGACTTTATCACAAAAACTGCACTAATAGGGATTATTGGTGCAGTTTTAGGAATAGAACGAAAACCGATGAAAGAGTTTTTTCCTTTGTTAAGCGAAAATTTAAGATACGGAGTTTGTATAAATAATTCCGTTCAAAAACAATCGTGGGGTTTTACGTTGCGTAGTTTGACCGAAATTATTGACAAAGACAGCAAACGACCATCAAAAGCACCAAAGCAAATGGAATTTATAAAACATCCTGATTATGAAATTATAGTTGGGCTTGTTGATAAATCCGATGCAGATGCTGAAAGGTTATTCGAACAGTTTATTAAGGCAATAATAGAAGAAAAAGCGTGTTACACACCGGTTTTAGGTTTGCATAATTGCCCTGCCGAATTGATTTTTATAAATGAGGGCAAATTAGAATACCAAACCAACGGGAACTTCAAAACAAAAGGGTTTGTTTCGTCCAAACACCAGCCTGAAATTTGTGATTTAGTGAATTTAAGATTAGGTTTCGATAAAATTCCAACTTATCAAAATAACGCCTTTTGGAGTTTGCCTGAAAAGTATGTGCAAGTTGTTTATCCAAGTGAGGGAAAATCAATTACGGTTTCAGGAGAACATTACAATTATGAACACGACAACGAAATTAAATGGTATCTGATATAAACATATATAAATCACATCCCGAAAAGGAACTTTCGGTTCATATAAAAGGAGTTTTGAATAAAACACGACGAAACACAGATTTAAAAATTGCTGAAATCGCCGCAATTTTTCACGACTTGGGTAAAATAAATCCTAATTTCCAAAAAAAAATCAATCCAATTTTCCCCAAAAATCTTGTCCCCAAGGAAAGTACTTATGATGAACATTCATATTTATCAGTGTATGCTTTCTTATGTTTTGGCAAATCAAATCCTCAGGAATTTTCGAAAATTTTAGAAAACAACTTTTCAAATTTATGGTCGATTGTAGCTATAATAGCTCATCATCACGGTAACTTGCCCGATTTAAACAAAAGTATTTTAAAAGAAACACCATTAATAAAATTAGAAGAGTTTATAAAGCAAAATACTGTTTTGCCTATTGCAGAGTACTTAAATCAGGTATTAAAGTTTACTAAGTCTGATTTTTCGCTAAATGAAAATATTCAAATATTTAATAAAGTAACATTTAAATATGATATTTGGAAAAACAATGCTCTTCAAACTTTCATGCAAACTCAATTTGCATTTTCGGCTTTAATTGAGGCAGATAAAAGAGATGCTTCGGATAATAACAATTATTATTTTGAGGATAATATAGAACAATCAAAAAACGAACTAATCACTTCGTTAAGCAACACTTTTTCAAAATTTAAGTCCGAAACACCAATTAATAAATTTCGCACAGAAATTCGGCTGGAGGCTATTGAAGGCATAACCAA
This sequence comes from Bacteroidota bacterium, assembly GCA_020048645.1. Lineage (GTDB taxonomy): Bacteria > Bacteroidota > Bacteroidia > Bacteroidales > UBA6013 > UBA6013. Next base: position 30,994 of record JAIFMG010000219.1, read on the forward strand.
AGAACTCAAACAAAATAAAAGATTATTTGAACTTACTGCACCCACAGGATCAGGAAAAACTTATGTTTTGCTTTCTCTCGCAAGCGAAATTCAAAAGCAAAAAGGTAATTTAGGAATTATTTATGCATTACCTTTTTTATCAATAACTGAGCAAGTTCAGAATATTGCCAGTCAATTGCTTTCGGATATTTTGTCCGTTAATTCAAAATCGCAAAACGAACGAATTGAAAAAGCACAAGAAAAATATGAGACAGAGCAAACTTCTGAAAATTTGAAGGAATTACTTCAGGAAGATTTTATTCAGCAAACTTTTGACCATCCGTTTGTAATCACAACTTTTGTTCAGCTATTTGAAACGTTAATTAGTAACCGAAATTCTACGTTACTCAAATTACCAAACTTTGCTAACCGAATTTTCTTAATAGATGAAATTCAGGCATTACCGCCAAGATTATACGTTTTTTTTACAGCATGGTTAGACGAATTTTGCACGAACAATAATTCTTATGCAGTACTATCAACAGCCACAATGCCAAACTTCAAAATGCTGGATAAAGGCAGAATGATAAATTACATAAACCCAAATCATCTTTTCACCAAATATAAAGAACCAACACCGATTTTAGAAGCAGAAAAATTCTTTCAGCAAGAAGTGTTTAACCGATACCAAATCAATCTGATAAATGAAGATAACTTTTTAATTCCTAAATTAGGAAAGCATATCGAAAACCAAAAGCAATCTTGTTTAGTTATTCTGAATACGATAGTAGATACAAAACAATTATACAACAACCTGAACGAAAATAATAACTGCATACTTCTAAACACGAATTTTATTCCCGAAGACAGAACAAAAAAGATTGAATTAGTCAAAGAGTATTTGAATAATGGAAAAAAAATAATGTTCTATTCCTTAATAGTGGGACAAAAAGAAATGCTTACATTGCACCATGAAAAAATACGAAGCAATATTGGCCAAGATCGCG
>JAIFMG010000147.1 GCA_020048645.1 Bacteroidota bacterium
CGTCGTCGCCCGCGGTCAGCGCGAAGGGCTCGCCCAGGTAGGCCACCGGCGCGGTGTCCGCCACCGCGAAGGGCTTCTGCGGCCAGAAGTAGGCCTCCGTCAAGAAGAACTCCGCGTTCGGCAGCAGCGAACCGAAGCGCAGGGCGTTGTCGGCCACCGAGAGGAGCTCCAGGCTCGCCGAGGCCGAGAAGTCCGGGATGGACCCGACGCGGTTGCCCGCGAGGGCGAAGTAGCCAAGGTAAGGCGACATTTCTTGAAACTCCCAGTCCAGGCTGCCATGGAAGTCGTTCCCGGAAATGTCAAAACCGATCAGGTTTCGCCCAGGCTCAAGCGTCCAATGGCTCAGGTCGCCCGAGAAGTCGTTTTCGGCCAGATCGAACTCGTAAAAATCGACCTGGTATCCCTCGGGCAGGCTGCCGCTGAGCATGTTGGAGGCCAGGTCCAGGATGGAGAACCGATAGTCGTCCATCGACGAGGCCGGCGGAAGCCGCGCCAGTTCTCCCTCCAGGCTGTTGTTTGACAAGTCGAACAGCTTGAAGCCGTCGCAGCTCCACGACGCAGGAATCGACCCGCTGATGCCGTTGGCTTGCAAATCAAGAACTTGCAAGCGTTCCAAGTCCGCGAGGAAGGCAGGAAAGTTGCCTGTCAGGGCCGCGCCAGGGAGGGAAAGAACCCTCAGGCTGTCCATCCCCTGCCAGCTTCCGGGGATCGGGGCGTTAAAACTCCCACCCAGAATGCGGATGGACCCGATCCTCGAATCGTCGTTGGAAAGCTCCGGCAGGGTGCCGCTGACGCTGGCGTCGATGTCCAGCTCGCGCATCGGGACAGCGTTGATGAACAGGTCCGGGATTCCATGGGCGAGCTCGTCGGCCTCAAGGCCCAAGCGCTCCAGCTTGTCCCAATTCAGGGCCTCCAGCAGTTCTTGCGAGGAGATCGCGCCTTGTTCCATGCGCAGCTCCAGCACGGCGAGCTGGGTGGCCGCGGCGAGGCTGGGCATGGCCGTGATGGTCTTGGCCCGCAAGCCAAGCCTTTCCAGGCTTTCCGGATTGAGTTTCGCGAGAAGCTCGCCAATGTCGATCGCGGCGTCGTTATTTTCATAGACGAAACTTGACAGGCGGGGAACCGCCGTGAGGTCGGCCAGGTCGGGCGAGAAGTTGAGGAGCGAGAGCTCGTTCAATGACGGCAGGTCATCGTAGGCGTAAGACCCGGAAAGCCAGGCCTCCGATGTCCCGCTGTTGTAAAGCTCCACGCTCTCGAGCTGGCGCAGTTCTCCCAGCGAGGTCTCCCCCGAGAAGGACATGTCAACCATGCACTTGCGCAGCCCTGCCCAGCTCGACAGGGGAACGATGCCTTCCAGGCCCCTTTCCAGGATTGTCAGCTCGTTGAGGTAGGCCAGGTTCTGGGCTTGCTCGGGAAGTTGCCCATCGAGCCCCTGGTAGAAGAAAACCAGGTTGACCACGTGCCCGCTGGCTTGCCAGACCCCAGGCCAGGAGCTTAGGTCGCCGACGTTGTTCGCGGTCGTGTCCCAAGGCTGGGCCCAGTTGTCTCCGTCGCACGCGCGGTAGATCGCCTTCAAGGCTTCGTATTCAAGGCTCGAGACCTGCGCGACGGCGACAGAAGTGGGGCCGGCCAGGCTCGCGGCCAGCGCGGTGATCAGCAACAATTTCTTTCTTCCCATGTTTTGTGAAGATTTGTGCTTAGGTTTTTTTCTTGGATGATGCGCGATTGTCGTTGGACCGTTGGTTTGAAAACTTCCGCGGCTACTTTCCAGGAGAATAAAATGTCGCGGCGATTGTCAAAAAACTGCGTCGCGACAATGAAGCGCTTCCGTGTCGCGAAAGAAGCCGATGCGAAGCACTCCTCCAAACCCGCCATTTCGCCCCGACGAACCGACTTGTCGTGCCATGTCCCCCCTTGTGTGTGCGCCAAAAAGCCTATTTTTGCCAAAACGACTTCGAAATGTCCCTGTTTGGGGACAAGTATGTTTTGCAGCATATTCGCTTTTTGCGGCAGTCCTCCCACCCGACGGCCGTCCTTCCAGCATCAAAAAAAAAGCAACCGATGAACAAGCAAGAGCAAGAAGGCTTTCGGAGAGGCGAGTTCGTGTTTGAGAGCCGCGAAGACAAGGACTGGCAGTCGCAGGAGCTGAAAGCCAACTTCACGCGGCATCCGGAGGTAGCGGCAGCTACACGCGAATATTTCATGGTTTATGACCATGCGGAGGGCCAGATGCTGGTTCCGCCGCATATCCCCGAGCTCGCCGCGGCGGGCTTCACCCCAGAGCGGCTGGTTTCCTCGCCTCCCTATTTCCTTGATGGGATCGTTGAGGAGGATGTCGCGCTTTTCGAGCACATGAAGCGGCTTGGCCTTGCCTTCTGGCACGCGGGCCAGCAGGGCAGCCAAAGCTGGAAGACCCAGTTTTACATGCGGCTCAAGCAACCGTCCAGCCCGGGCTTGCAAATGCGGCTGGTCACGCGCCCGCTGCGCTTCGACAAGAACGGGCGAGCCTGGGCCACCTTGGCCGTGGCCAGCTTCCACCACGTCAACTCCTGGGAATTTCCGCAGATGCGCGACCAGGACTCCGCCGAGCTGCGGCTGTTCCTGCCCGACGGCACGGGCTGGGAGCAGACCCAGAAGAAAAAGTTCTGGATGCTGATGCTCCTGCGGCAGGGAGGCTCCGTCGGGAGCGTGGCCGAGACCCTGGAGGTCAGCCGCAAGACCGTTTACCGCTGGCGCGAGGAGCTGGGGCCGAGCCTACGAGACATATTCCTGGCGGGGCACGACCTCCGCGCCAATTTTTACCGGCACTGGCGCGCCTACCTCCAGGCTTCCGGGCGCGCCCGGGAAATGGCCCTGCCCAACTGATCGCCGGGCCTACCCATCCACGAACTCCACCCGCGTGCCGGGCAGCAGCTCCACGATTTCCTGGCGGATCGCCCCGCCGAGCGCGTGGTTGCGGCAATCGACCTCCAGCCGTTCCAAATGCTGAAATTGGGAAAGCTCGGCCGGCGCGTGGACCGCGTCTGTCCGCGAGGGCCGCACCCCGACGGCCGGAAGGAAAGCCCGAGCGTCCAAGACCAGCGACTTCAGCTCCGGCAGCGCCCCCAGAACCTGCGCAAGTCTCTGCCAATCTGCCACATGGGCCTGGCGCAAGTCCAGGTGCCGCAGGTGCCGCAGCCGCCCGATGCCCGACGGAAAAAGCCGCAGCGGACAAGTCAGGCGCAGGGCGACCAGGTTCTCGAGGCTTTCGAGCCGCTGGGTCTTGTCCTCGTCCAGCTTGTCGATGACCAGCTCTAGCTCAAGCGGTGTTTTTTTTGGATAATATTGAAAATCAGCACTCAAAAAGCTCAAGCGCAAAAGCTCGAGGCCGGGTAGCGAATCCAGGGCCGCGTAAACTTCTCGTCGATGCGCTGTTTTGCTGTCAAAACCCATGATGGAAATCCGATTGAGCGATCCAAAACCATCGAAAGAAGACGGCTCGGCGCCCAGGTAGAAAAGCCGCAAGTCGCGGATGGGCGCGGGCCAAAGGGTGCGCAAAAAGCTGTCGTCAACCCCCAGGAAGTCGAGCTGCAAAACATCCAACCGCCTGAAGCCCGAGAGCCAGGAAGCCAGGCGCGCGAGGAAGTCCGGCTCGGGGAAGCGGGCCACCACACGCAGGAAGCGCAGGCTGTCCAGTTCGAGCACCGCGGGCGGCAGGTGCCATTGGCCCTGTTCGTCGGGCTCGAAGAAGAGGCTCAGGCTGTCCAGCGCGGGCGGCAGGCTGCCGGGCTGGCCCTGGTTCACCCGGATCGCCAGGCGGCGCAGGTGGGCGAAGCGGCGCAGCGAGTCGGGCGCCGGGGCCAGGCAGTGCGCCAGGTCCAGCTCCTCGAGGCGCGGGGGCAGGGCGCGCCAGTCGATCGCCAGGCAGGCAGGCGCCTCCAGGGCCAGGCGGCGCAGGCTGGGCAGTTCGGGCCAGCGGGCCAGCGGGCTGGAGTCCGGGCTCGCGAGGGCCAGGCTTTCCAGGCGCGCGCAGGCCTCCAGCGCGGGCCAGTCGGCCACGGGCAGCTCGGCGCGCAGCGACAGGCATTCAGCAGGAGCTTCGGCGGGCCAACCGTGGCAGGGGGCTTGCGCGCGAGCCGATGAAATTCCCCAAAAGATGAGAAAAAAGGATGCGAAGAATGCTGTTTGCCTCATGGCCTGACGTTGAAGTGTTTTTGGATGCGGAAAGGAGTTCCGTTGTCGGTAATGCCCTGGACGACGACGCGGTAGCGGGTCTGCGCGTCGCCCGCGCGGACACGGACGGAGCAGGTTCCGTCGGCCGCGGTGCGCAGGTCGGGCTGCCAGGCGATCGTGGCGCGGGTGTCGGGCATCTGGGCGCCAGCGGCCCGCGCCGGGAAGGGCGTGGCCAGGTTGTAGCCGGGCAGGTCAATGCGCTCGAGGCCCGCGACGCGGCTGGGGCCGTTGTAAACGGGCGTGAGGGTGTAGATGGCGATGATGCCGCCCATGGCCGAGCCGCCGTAGATCAGCGCGTCCACCGGATCTTTGATGATGGCGATCTGCCGCACGTGGGTCAAGTTGATGTGTTGCAAGTACGAGTCATCCACGAAAACACCGTCCAGCATGATTTTGGCCTCCATCTGCCCGCTCGCCTGCCGGATGTAGGCCCGCGCGTCGCCGAAGTACAGGCCGGGGACGCGGCCCTGCAAGAAGGTCCTCATGTCGGTGTCCACCACCAGGTTGTGCGGCATCTCATCGACCCGTATCACCTGCGCGCTGAGGTCCTCGATCCGTGTCCCGAAAATGGGCCGCGCCTGCACGTTGACATCCTTGATGTAGTGTGTCGCGGCCTCGGGCTGGTAAAAACGCAGGTCGCTGTTCTGCCGCTCGTGGTGCGCGAGGTAGCGGCGGCGGATCGGCTCGGGCCAGCCCAGCAGGGCCGGCGCCTCGGGCCACCAGGGAAACGAATCGGCCTGGCTGACAACGATTTCGTTGGTGGTGAAGCGGTTTTTGTCAACGATTTGCACAATGACGCGGCTGGTGTCCGTGAAGTTGGCGCCTTGGAAGAGGAAGCGCCCCGAGGCATCGGTCGAGGTTTTGAGGTAGGCGCCCCGTTCGAGGTCGGCCAGCAGCAGGTGGAGTCCCGGGCTGGGTGCCCAGGTGAAGATCTTCCGGGCGTGGCCCTGCACCGAGAATCCTTCGAGGTCGGCGGGCCACTCGGGTTGGTAGGCCGTGTCGAGCAGCGCGTCCCAGTCGTAGCGGGGCGAGTGGCGCTGCTGCCTTGCCCCGCGCTCCCGCGCCATCGCGAAGTGGTCGGGCGCGGCGGGCTCGCCCAGATCGTTGCCAAACCAGAGGTAGTCGGGCAGGCTGGCGTCGGCCATTTGCGGGATGATCTGCTGGTCGTGTACGGCCAGTGAGAAGTAGGCCACCGAAGAGAGCGTGTCGAGCAGGCGCAGGCGAATGCCGATGGAGTCGCCCGGCCGCACCAGGCTATCCGAGATTTCCAGGGCGACAGGTTCCGAAACTTTGGGATTTTGAAAGGCCAGGTCTTTATCAACAATCTGGTTTTCAGCATCCAAAAGCAAGACTTGCAAAATGCCCGGAGTGGCATTTTTTTCCAGTATCGGGATGCTTGCCTCGGCTTCTTGTCCCTGTCCGCTGAAGGAGCTCCAGAAGACGGGGCGCTGGTTTTTCATCACCAAGAGTGCCCGTGCCGGATCCGGCGGCCTGGCCGCGCGGTTGACCAGCGAGAAGCCAGGATACTCGAAGGCCTCGATCCACCTGGGCACCGAATCGACCGGCGGCGCCTGGGCGCGCAGGCGCTGCCCCTCCGGCCCTCGGGCTTCGATGCTCCAAGCCTGCCGCTGGCCGGGGCGGAAGGTGAAGAAGCCGGATTCGTCCACGGCCAGGCTGTCCGGTTCTAGCCTGTCGGATGTCATAGACAAATTCCAACGTCTTGGCTCGTTCGCGTATAGCCTTCCTTTGATTTCCAGACTGTCCACAATCGGGAAGATTACGATTTGGGCATCTTGGGGCAAGTCGTCATTTCCGAACAGCCAGACGTATTGCCGGAAGGCCAACTCGGGGGCGGCGTTTTTCATCCACTGGGTGTAGGCCCTGACCTGGTAGGCGCCCGTCGGCCAGTCCTCGGCCAGGAGCAGGTCGCCGTGTGCGCGTCCGCCGCGGGCGGGCCATTGGGTGTCGAGCACGAGCTCGCCTTCGGGGTCGAGCACCTGCACGTGCAGTGTCGCGCTGATGGCCGAGGGCAGGCTCCAGTCGGAGGTGAGCAGGTAGGCGGAGAACCAGAGCCGCTCTCCGGGGCGGGCGAAGGGCTGGCTCATGTGGAGGAAGACTTTCTCCTGCCGGTAGGTCTGCCGGTGCCATTCGAGGGTGCCCAGGAGGGGCTTCCAGTCGGGCGGGCCAGGGCGGACGACCGTGAAGGCCGCGGCCAGCGTCGCGGCCAGCACCAGCGCCCAAGGGCGCCAGCGCGGACTTTTGCGGATGGTTTTTTCCATGCTGTTCGGTTTTGCGGCCAGGGGCCAGGTTAAGCCAGGGTCAAGCGGGGGTGGCCTTGGCGTTATTTCTGGCCCCAAAGCTAAGGCTTGCGCTCGAAATCCGGTCCGCCTGCCCGCCGCAAATCGGCCGATCGTTTACCTTCGCGGCCATTGCCCTGGCACTTTCCTATGTTCGAACCCTAAAAAACCAACCGCATGAAGAAGATCTTTTGGCTGGCCGCGCTTGCCTTGCTCTGGGCCGGCTGCCAGCAGACCCCAACCGCCGTGCCGCCCCCGCCCGCCGAGCCGCAGCCTTCGTCCGAGCGCCTGCTCCTGGCCACGCTCTGGTTCCAGCGCTCGGCCGAGATGCAGGCCAGCTACTTCCAGGCCTACAACTGGGCCACCCGCGTCGTGGCCGAGAAGCTCGCCGCGCCCGGCCGCCCCCAGAAGCCCGCCGTCGTCTTCGACATCGACGAGACCCTGCTCGACAACAGCCCCTACGAGGCCAAGCTCATCGAGACGGCCGCCTCCTACAGCCCCGAGGGCTGGAAGCAATGGACGGACCTGGCCAAGGCCCAGCCGCTTCCCGGCAGTGTCGAGTTTCTGAACTTCCTCGATTCCGCGCAGGTCAAGATATTCTACATTTCCAACCGTTCGACCGACGAGTTGGAGTCCACCTTGAAGAACATGCGCGAGCTAGGATTCCCACAAGTGGGACAAGACAACCTCTTCCTGAAGGAGCAGACCAGCGACAAGACCGCCCGCCGCGAGAAAGTCGCCCAGGCCGGATTCCAGACCATCCTCTACGTGGGCGACAACCTGACCGACTTCTCGGAAGACTACGCCGACCGCGGCGCCGACATGGGCCGCGGCCTGGTGGAGCAGAACCGCGACAAGATGGGCTTCGAGTTCATCATGTTGCCCAATCCCATGTACGGCGAATGGGAAAAGGCCGCCTTGCTCAACTCCTGGAACTGGGCTCCCGCCCAGCGCGACTCGCTCTTCCGCGCGGCCCTGCGCTCCTTCTGAGCCCGCCCGCGAAAGCCGCCCCGGCCCGACGCCCCGTCCTCCGAGCCCCGCATGGGCTCGCGAGGGCGGGGCGTCGCCTTGGCGCTGGGCTGGCATGATGCCAAGTTGTTTTCGATAGCGATAAATACGAATCGTCAACATCCTGCGAAATGTGGAAGGTTCCTGGAGAATCCCGAAGGGGTGGGATTGTCTGTCCCATCCTCCCGATGAGGATAATTTCACCCCTTCGGGGTTCTCTTCTTTGGCCTGGATCCGTTTTCTACAATCATTTCACCCCTTCGGGGTTGGGCGGGGCTTCAAGCCAATCTATCATGTTTTACAGCAACTTGGCATAAGCCCGAGAACAGCTCCTCCGAGCGTAACAATCGCCCAATGGCTGCCTGCGCTGATCTTTTCCCCAAAAGCCATAGTGGGAAAGCCGCCTTGATATTTTAGGATGAAATATTCAAATTCAATTGCGAATTTTTTTTTTTTGGTGATGAATTGAAGATTGTTCATATTCGCAAACGCTGGCAAACACCACGGGCGCGACGTGTCTCCCTAGAAGTGCTGTCCGCGTCTTATCAACAATCTGAAATCACCATGCTCACAAACCAAAAAACTCTAGCGCTGTTCCTCGTCCTGTCGTTGTGGTCCTTTCCTGGCCAATCGCAGGCCCTTCTTTTGGGAGCGAACCTCGCGCTGCAAGTTCCGCGGACGGACAACAACATCGCGGAACTGGACGGCAGTCCTGGCCTGGGCTGGGAGTTCGGCCCGGCGCTGGCTTTCAAGGCCAAGAGCCACTTTTTCGCGAAGATGGAGGGCGTGCTGGGCGCCGAGTACCGCGAGGAGCGCGTGGTGGTGGGCGCCGGGCAGGAGTTGGCCAGGGTTCGGTCCACCTACGTGGCCTTGCAGCCCTTGGCGGGCTTCTGGCTGGGTCGGGCGGAGTGGCCGCTGTCATTTTTTGCCGGTCTGGGGCCAGGGGCCAGGCTTCCCATCAAGAGCCTTGTGCTTTTGGGCGGCCAAAGGCATGAGGTGGATGAGCGCCCCAAGTTGCAAGGAAAGATGGAGGCGGGGCTGTTCTACGACTTGCCAGGCGGCTTCACGGCCAGTGGCGCCCTATGGTTCGGGCGTTACGACCTTCGGGATGGCCTTCTGGACAACGCCAGCTACACGCGCCTGGCTGGCCTTACGCTCAATTTCAGTTACCGCTGGTGATGAAAGCCGCCCATGTTTCCCGCGCAAGCCAATGGCTGCTGCTGTCAACGTGCTTTTGGATAAGCTCTTGTGTGTTTCCCATTGATGTGGATTATCCTGAAACAGAACAAAAGCTGGTCTTGAATTGCCTTTTCACCGAAGGCGAGCCGTTTCAAGTCTGGGTGGCGCGCACGACGGATGTCCAGGCTCCCTTCGCCTGGGTGGAAGACGCGGTCGTCGCCCTGGGCCAGGATGGCCAGCCTTTGGAGACGCTGGCGCCTTTGGGCGGAGGGCTATACGCCAGCCAGGCCACCGCGCAAGCCGGGCACCGCTACCGGGTGGAGGCCTGGGCGCCCGGCCTTCCTCCGGCCTGGGCCGAGGACAGCCTGCCGCCCAAGCCCTGGATCGTGGAGGTCGAGCTGCTCAAGGCGGCCGTCTTCAGCGACCTGCACGTGCGCTGGTACGACGCCGTGCGGCTCGATTTCGGCAACACGATGGGCCAGGACGAGTTCTTGATGGTCGATTTGGAACTCCATTATTTTGAGGACGGACAGCCAACCTTCATCGACTACGGCATGACGCACCCGCAGGAAATCAACGATTCGCTGGTGCTCCGGGAGGGCATCCTGGAGTACTGGCCCGACCAGGTGCTCTTTCGGGACGAGGGCATCGACGGCCAGGACCACTCGATCTTGCTCCCAACGTCGATTTCCCTTTCGGAGGTCCGGGATAGCGCCTCGTCGGACCTGCGGCAGATGCGCGCGGCCCTGTACGGCCTCAGCCCGGCCACCTTCCACTTCCACAAGAGCTACATCGAGCACGAGGCTTTCCAGGAGCCCTTCTTGAGCTTCCTGGAGTCGTTCTGGGAAATGCCTGCCCCGATGTGGGGCAACGTCCATGGCGGCTACGGCCTCTTCGGCGGATTCCAGAAAAGCACGGCTGTCGCGGGTTACACCCAGCACAAATGATGGGCAGGGCGCGGTTTTACGGCAAGGCATGGCGCGCGGGCGTCGTGCTGGCCTGCCTGCTGGCTTGCGCGTCCGTTTCGCGGGGCCAGGCGGGGCGGGTGCTGCTGCAAGGCTACGTGCTGGAGGAAGGAAGCCTGGAGCCCCTGGCGGGGGCCACCGTCTGGGACCAGGCCCGCGGCACAGGCGCCACCACCAACGCGCTGGGCCACTTCAGCCTTTGGCTGCCGCTGGGCGACACGGCTCGGATAACGGTCGCGTTCGTGGGCTTCGCGGACCACCCGGCCGAGCTTTGTCCAGGCGCTGACACGCTGGTGCGCTGGCTGCTGCGCCCCGGCCTAGCGCTTGGGGAAGTCGTGGTCAGCCAGCGGCTGGCGGGCCTGGCCCGGCCCCGGATGGGCGTCCTGGAGCTGCCCGTCCGGCAACTGGTGGGCACGCCCATGCTCCTGGGCATCGCCAACTTGCAAAAGGTGCTGCTGGGCCTTCCGGGCGTCCAGGGAACGGGCGAGACCTCGAGCGACTTCCTGGTCAGGGGCGGCGAGATGGGCGAGAACCTGGTGCTGCTCGACGACATACCGCTCTTCCACAGTTCGCACCTGGGCGGCTTTTTCTCGGTCTTCAACGAGGAGGCCGTCGGCAGCGCGGAGCTGGTCAAGGGCGACTTCGAGGCGCGCCACGGCGGGCGGCTGTCGTCGGTCTTGGACGTGCGCATGAAGCGTGGCGGCAGCCAGCGGCACTCGGGCGTGGCCAGCCTGGGCCTGCTGGCGGCGCAGGCCACCCTCGACGGGCCGGGCCTGCGCGAAGGGCACACCTACATGGTCTCGGCCCGGAAGTCCGTGGCGGAGCTGGTTCAAAAAGGGGTGCTACGGCTGCAAGGGAAGCCCTCCTACGGCACGGGATTCCATGACCTCTACCTCAAGTACGGCGGGCGCGGCCCTCGGGGCGACCACTGGAGCCTGAGCCTCTACCAGGGCCAGGACGTGGTCAGCTACCGGGCCAGGCCCTCGGCGGACATGGGCATCGAGGCGCGTGGCGCCAAGCGGTGGACCAGCACGGGGGCGGCTTTCCGGCTCGCGGGGCAGATGGGCAAGGCGCACTACCAAAGCCCGCTGGTCTTTTCGCGGTACAGCCTCGATGTGGAAGATGCCTGGAGCGGCGGCCAGGCTTTGGAGCAGGGGCGCTCGGCCTTCTCTTCGCGGATGACGGAGTTCCGTTGGTCAAGCCTCTGGGAGCGCCCGCTCGGGCCAGGCTGGGAGGCCAGCTTCGGCCACGAGGCCAGCCTCTGGGACAGCGAGCCTTTCCGCAGCCAGCTCCAGACCGGGGGCCGCGAGCAGCTCGTCGAGGGCCGCGAGGAGACGGCCTTCGCGCTGGCGGGTTTCGCGCAGGCGTCGTGGCGGCCCAACGAAGCCTTGTGGCTGCGTGCGGGCCTGCGCCTGGCGGGCTACGCGGGCGGCGGCTGGCGACAGCTCTCGCCCGAGCCTCGCCTGGGGCTTTCGTGGAGCCTGGGCGAGGCCCTCGTGGCCAAGGCATCGTACAGCCGGGGAAACCAGATGCTGCACCAGTTGGGAGGCGGGCAGTCCTTCCCCACCAAGATCTGGGTGCCCGCCACCGCCGCCGCGCCTCCTTCGCGGTCCGACCAGTGGGCCGCAGGCCTCGCGGGGCTGCTCGACCGCTGGGCCTTGGATTGGCAATTCGACCTGTTCCTCAAGACAAGCGCCCGGCTGGCCCGGCTGCGCAACAGCGCCACCCTGCTTTCCGAGCCCGACTGGGAGGGCCAACTGCTGACCCAGGGCACCGGCAAGGCCTACGGAGCCGAGCTGCTCTTGCGGCGGAGCCAGGGCTCCCTCACGGGCTGGCTGGGCCTGTCCTACACCCGGTCCCTGCGCGCCTTCCCGGGTTTCGCCGGGGGCCAGCGCTACCCGCACAGCTTCGCGCGCCCCTGGGATTTCAGCGTCAACCTCATACTAAACCGCTCCCGAGACACTTGCTAATTTTTTGTACATTTGCAAAAAAAGAACGACTATGAAAACACACCCCCATTGCACCGA
>JAIFMG010000221.1 GCA_020048645.1 Bacteroidota bacterium
AAAAAAATTTCGTGTTCTTCGTGTTTTTCGTGGAAAAAAATCGAACATTGATTTCAGATTTAACACAATCTAATTTCAAAGTCTTACTTATGACAGAAAGGAATACATTTTCAAGTTCCAACAATGCTCGAATTACTGAATTTGCAGATTCAATGCTTAACTTTCGAGCTATGGTTTCTTCATATTCGCTTAATATTTCATTAGTTATGTACAAATTGAATTGCTTACCGATTATACAGCGGAAAATCCAATGATATTTAGAGAAAGCTGATATGGAAACCAACAAAACGTTAGTATCCAATACTACATTTAATTTTCTTTTAGCCTTCATTCAACCAATCATCCATCGTTTCGTTAGAAAGATTTTTTTCGTCCCATGCCTTGTTGGCGTATTCAATGGCCTTTTGGGCATAAAATTTCGCAATCCAATCTTTTAACTCTTTCAAATCAGCGTCCGAGATATTGGTTGAATAAATCTTCAACAACTCAATTTGGACATTCGTCAGTGGTTGTTTTATCGCATTCATGGCATCTCCTTTTCTTTCAGCACTTTGCCTTAAATTCAGGACGGATTCGAAATTGCGCGACCAAGGGAACAGACAGGCGCTCGAATCTGTCCAAAACAAAGCTACAAACAAACTTGTGGAAAAGCAAGGGCCAAGGCGATTTTTCGCTGGCTCGATGTCGCCTCGGGGGCTGGCGCTGGCCGGCCAAGCCGAAACGCGCGTCTTTGTTGCTATCTGAACAGAGGAGCGTGCAAGCTTATCGTTATTTTCGCCCCCCGTAAACCCAAACGCGCAAGCATTCCTTCCAACCCATTCTAGCCATGAGAATATACCCTTTGGGCATGAAGCCCATTTTGAAGAAAACCGCGCTGGCGATGCTCCTGCTCGGAGGCGCGCTCGGCCGGGCCTACCCGCAGGCGGTGCCGGTGGACTCGCTCACGCGCAGGGCCGTGCTGTCGCTGTCGGTCGAGCAGATGGCGGAGTATTCGATTGAGGACCTGATGCGCATGTCCGAGGTCGTGGGCCTGCCGCTGGACGAGCTGGTGCGGCTGGTCGAAGTCTCGAACCGCTCGCAGGAATCGCTCACGGACGCCTCGTCGGTGGTCTCGTCGCTGACGGGCGAGCAACTGCTGGGCATGGGGCTGACCACGCTGAAGGAGGGCCTCTCGTTCTTCGCGGGCTGCGTGGTGGACGAGAGCGTGCTGGGCACCTCGCCGGTGAACATCCGGGGCATCTGGGAGAACTTCAACCAGAAGGTGCTTTTCCTGGTGGACGGCCGGCCGTACTGGATGTCCTCGCACGGCGACATCCCGCTGCTGGCGATTCCGCTGCAAAGCGTCGAGCGCATCGAGCTTTCGCGGGGGCCGGGCGGGATCCTCTACGGCACGAACGCCTCGGCGGGCGTGGTGAACGTGGTGCTCAAGCACGACGGGGCCTCGGGCGGCTGGCTGGTGGCCGACAGCCACGGGCGGCTTCAGCAGGGGGCGCGGTTCGCGGTGGGCGGCGACGGCTACGCGCTGGAGGGCATGGTGGCCAACCAGACTTGCCTGGGCGGCATCGAGGCGTTCCACGACTCCACCACGCTGGTCTTCCCCTTCACGGTGGGGCTGGACCCGCGGGGGCGGCCCTTCCCGCGGGAGGGGACGCTGCGCAAGGGCGAGGAGTTCCGCACGGCGGCCCTGGAGCTGCGCGCGGGCGGGCTGGAGCTTTTCGCGAACTTCTACGGCTCCACCCGCGAGGGCCTGGGCGGGGCCGCGGTGGCCGTGCAGCCCAACCGCCTGCGCTACACCGGGGCCATGCTGGCGGCCCGGCACTCCAAGAAATGGGGCCTGGTCGAGCTGGGCAGCTTCGTGGAGTTCAACCCGATGTTCCTGGAGCTCAGCATCGACAACTTCGTGGCCGCGCTCCAGCCCGACCTCCAGGTGCGGGCCGACCTGGGGCGGCAGATCTACCAGGACGCCTGGCGGCGCAACCATCGGCTGCGGGGCGGCGCCAAGCTCGACTGGCTCGTGCTTCCGCGGCTGCGCGCCACGGCCGGGCTGGAGGCCGAGCGGCGGGCGGCGGGGCGCTACCTCCGGACCGACCACCAGGGCATCGAGCTGGCGGAGCAGTCGCCCCGGGCCAGCATGGAGGAGCTCGGGGCCTTCGCCCAGCTCGACTGGCGCTGGCGGCGCCTGCGGGCCGTGGCCGGGGGGCGCTTCGTCTGGAACAGCTACGGGGGCAGTCGGCTCTCGCCGCGCATGTCGCTGATATACAACCAGAACGACTACAACTCGCTTCGGCTGATCTACAGCGAGGGCTTCAACTCGCCGGTGCTCTCGCAGGTGGAGCTGGAGATCCCCTACGTGGTGCGGGGCAACCCCGAGCTGGAGGCCGAGACCATCCGCAACCTCGACCTGGCCTTCACGCACGCCAGCGACAGCCGCTTCCTGATGCTGAACGCCTACCTGCTGCGCACGCAGGACGTGATCGCGCGCCTGCCCGACCCGCGGGCCGCCGACGGGGCCACGCGCTACGGCAACTCGCCCGGCTTCGCGCGCTGGGGCATCGAGGGCGACCTCAAGCTCAGCCGGGGCGCCTGGATGCTGATGGCCAACGCCGCCTACAACGCGCAGGGCAACCGGCAGGGCCTCGAGAACGACCCCCTGGCGGCCCTTTCGCCCCGCTGGCTGGCCAACCTGGGCATCGCGCGGCGGCTGGGCCAGGCCCACACCCTGGCGCTCTCGGGGCGGAGCTGGGGCCAGCGCGACGACACGCCCGCGCAGAGCCTCTGGAACCTGGCCTACACCGCCCGGCTCGACCAGTGGGCCGCGACGGTCTCGGTGCAGAACCTGCTGGGCCGCCACTGGGCCTATCCCATCCTGGTGGGCAAGGATCCGGCCACCATGACCTTCCAATCGCGGCAATACCTCACCCTGGCCCTGTCCTTCGGCCTGTGATGGGCTTCCGGGCTTTTTTTCGGGCGCCAGGCCTCCATCTTGCGCCGTTTGCCTAAATTCGCCCTCGGCTTCGGAAAGTTCTGCCCGAATCCCCAAAAAAGCAAATTGCCTTGAGAGCAACACGATTCCTGGCCGTCGCCGCCGCCCTGGGGCTGTCCTTCTGGATGGTCTGGCAATGGCCGCGGCGCGCGCAGCCCACCCGCGACGGCAACCGCCCCCCCATCGAGATGCGGGCCGCCTGGATAGCCACCTACAAATGCGTGGACTGGCCCTCCAAGCCCGGCCTGACGGTCGATTCGATGAAGAAGGAGCTGGTCGCGCTCATGGACATGCACCAGCGCAACGGCATGAACGCCGTGGTGTTCCAGGTGCGCCCCGCCGCCGACGCCTTCTACGACTCGCCCATCGAGCCTTGGTCGCAGTGGCTCACCGGGCGGCAGGGCAGGGCGCCCGAGCCGATGTTCGACCCACTGGCGCTGGCCATCGAGCTGGCCCACGAGCGCCACATGGAGCTGCACGCCTGGTTCAACCCCTTCCGCGCCCTGGTCGATTCGATGAAGACCGAGGCCGCCCCCGACCACATCACCCGGCAGAAGCCCGACTGGTTCATCGGCTACGGCAGCAACCTCTACTTCGACCCCGGCCTGCCCGAGGCCCGCGACTACCTCATGCGGGTCATCCAGGACGTGGTGCGCCGCTACGACATCGACGCGGTCCACTTCGACGACTACTTCTACCCCTACAAGATCGCGGGCGAGGAGTTCGCCGACGACCGCTCGTTCGCCCAGTACGGGCAGGGCTTCGCGGCCAACCGGCGCGACGACTGGCGCCGCGAGAACGTCAACCAGTTCGTGCGGGCCGCGTCCGACTCCATCAAGGCCCTCAAGCCCTGGGTCAAGTTCGGCGTCAGCCCCTTCGGCGTCTGGCGCAACAAGGGCTGGGACCCCGAGGGCTCCGACACCCGCGCCGGCTCCAGCTACGACGAGCTCTACGCCGACGTCCGCAAGTGGCTCCGCGAGGGCTGGATCGACTACGTGGCCCCGCAGATCTACTGGAACATCGGCTTCCGCTACGCCGACTTCGACATCGTGCTCGACTGGTGGAGCCGCAACAGCTACGGCCGGCACCTCTACCCCGGCCTGGCCATCTTCAACATCGACAAGCACTCCAGCATCGAGGCCTGGCGCGACCCCTACCAGATTCCCCGCCAGATCGAGCGCGTCCGGGCCGACAGCAGCTCGCGGGGCGTGTTCCTCTTCAGCTCGAAGTACCTGGCCCGCAACCCCTCGGGCATCAACGAAATCCTGCGCAACGAGTACTTCCGCGAGCCGGCCCTGCTGCCCGGGATGCCCTGGATCGACAGCCTGCCCCCGCCCCCGCCCGCCGACCTCCGCGTCGAGCACGACGAGAAGGGCATCCTGCTGCGCTGGGACGCGCCCGACAGCCTCGGCCCCGCCGACCGCCACGTGGCCTACGCCCTCTACCGCTTCGAGGGCAGCGAGCCCGCGGCCGACAAGCGCCTGGCCGACATGTTCATCCTCACCCGCGAGCGGCAGGTCAAACTGCCCCGCCGATGGGCCCTCTGGAGGCCCAACTTCTGCTTCGTGGTAACGGCTTTCGACCTGCACTCCAACGAGAGCGCCTTCAGCGCCCCGATCGTCGTGCGGATGAAAAGATAAACAACAAGGATGAAATAGCTTATTCCTGTTTTGGATGATTTTAGCGCGCTTTTTTGTGAAAAAAAACTAATTTTTTTTCGACTTTGGGTTTCGAAATTTGCCCAAACTGCTTATTTTTGAGCACTTCAAATGCTCAATCCTCCCCCACAGAACACACATTCCTTTTTCATATCAGGGAGATGCTATTAAGCCGTTCTCCCCTTGTTTTGTCGTACAGTCGCCACGAAAAGTCAGAACACAGAAAATCCCAAAAGCTAGAAACATGGAAATAGAAAACGCCCCCCTGCAACGCATCCTGCGCGAAGTCATCGAGGACTTCATCGAGCTGCGCGCCAAAGTGTGCGACGAAATCCAGGAGCGCCGCCTGCTGAGCCGCCTGGGCCGGCTCATGGACGTGCCCAACTCCACCATGCACCGCAAGGCCAAGACGTGCAGGCTAACGCCCCGCGAGGTGCTCATCGCCATCCGCTTCCTCAACCTCGAGACCACGAAGCTGCCCAGCCGCGCCGCCCAACGCTACCTCAAGGAGGACTACAAGCGCTGGAACGGCAACGCGCCCCGCAACAACTTCCGCCTGGGGGGCATCTCCGACAAGGACTGGTCGGCCAACCTGGCCTACTGCACCGAGCACATCTGCACCAACCTCCTCCTGGGATACAAGCACATCTCCATGATACAGCTCGAAAAGCGTACAGGCATACCCGACACCACGCTCCACCGCCGGGCCGACAGCAACTTCAGCCCCGAGGAGGCCCAGGTCCTGCTCAACAGCGTGCCCGTGGTCAACTTCAACTGGCAGCCCAAGTCCTTCGGATTCCTCGACACCTCACTCACCGACGGCGGAAGAAAGCTAGTCGGCATCGGCCGCCGCAAGAAGCAAAGCAACTTCACACCGCGAGAAGCGGAATGAATTAGGAATTACGAATTTTTAATTACGAATTACGAATTAGGAATTTTTAATTACGAATTACGAGTTTTTAATTACGAATTACAAATTACGAATTACGAGTTTTTAATTCGTAATTCGTAATTTTTCATTCGTAATTCCTCATTCGAAATTCGTAATTCCTCATTCGTAATTCGTAATTTTTCATTCGTAATTCCTCATTCGTAATTCCTCATTCGTAATTCGTAATTCGTAATTTTTCATTGTTCATTCCTCATTCGTAATTCGTAATTCGTAATTCCCAATTATCCCGGTTCTACCCAGTCGCCGTTTTCTTGGATCAGGTGGACCAGTTCCTCTACGGCCTGTTCGGCGGGGATGTTCTTCTTGACGATTTCCTTCTGCTTGTAGAGGGTGATTTTGCCTACGCCCATGCCCACGTAGCCGTAGTCGGCGTCGGCCATTTCGCCGGGGCCGTTGACGATGCAGCCCATGACCGCGATCTTCAGGCCTTTGAGGTGGGCCGTGCGGGCGCGGACCTTCGCAGTGGTCTCCTGGAGGTCGAACAGCGTGCGGCCGCACGAGGGGCAGGAGATGTACTCGGTCTTGGAGGTGCGCACGCGGCTGGCCTGCAAGATGCCGAAGGCCAGCGAGACCTGCTGCCCGACGCCGACCAGGCCGCCTTCGTTTTCGAGCCAGATGCCGTCGCCGAAGCCGTCGATCAGGAGCGGGCCGAAGTCGCTGGCGGCCTTGATTTGCAGCAGGTTGGCATCCTGCTCGCGGTAGGTGCGGCGCAGGATGACCGGCGTGGGGTTCGAGTAGTTGCGCAGCTCGTGGAAGAAGGCGCGCTGCTCGGCCAGGCCGTTGAGGTTGTCGGTCTCGAGCACCAGCACCAGGTCCTGGGCCTCCAGCATCACGCGGTGGGCCTGCTCGTCGAGCTCGGCGTAGCGCATCCGCACGAAGTTGAGCCGCTCCGATTTGCCTTCGCCCCGGAGGTACTGCCCCCAGTCGAGCAGCGGGAAGAAGTTGGGCGAGCGCCTGTCGCCCCGGGCCCGGAAGGCGGCGTTGGAAATGACGCCCAGGTAGGGATGCGGCTCCAGCTCCAGCGGCCAGTCTTCGGCCACCACGTACTCGGCGGCCGTGTCGGCCTTGCGCCAGCGCTTGAACTTCTCGCCGTAGGTGTAGCCGGCCTTTTCGAGCTGGGGCAGGGCGAAGCCGCCGTTGTGCCGGAGGTCCACCACCACCGCGGGGGGCATCTCGCCGCCGATGTTGGCCGCCTTGCGCGAGGCCCGTTTCTCGTACTCGAAGGGGTTGTGCGGCTCGGGCGCGCCGATGGCAGGCGCGGCGGGGGGGCGGATGGGCTGGTGCCGCTCGCGTCCCTCGAAGTGCAGGACCAGGTCTCGGGCCACGGGGATCTCGAACTCCGGATCCTCGGTCAGCGAGACGCGGACCGTGTCGCCGATGCCGTCGGCCAGCACGGCGCCGATGCCGACTGCCGACTTGATGCGGCCGTCCTCGCCCTCGCCCGCCTCGGTAACGCCCAGGTGGATGGGGAAGTCCATGCCCTCCTTGTCCATCTGGTGGACCAGCAGCCGGTAGGCCTGCACCATGACGCGGGTGTTGCTGGCCTTCATCGAGATGACGACCTCGTGGTAGCCCAGCTCCACGCAGATGCGCAGGAACTCCATCGTGGACTCGACCATGCCCAGGGGCGTGTCGCCGTAGCGGCTCATGATGCGGTCCGAGAGGGAGCCGTGGTTGGTGCCGATGCGCATGGCCGCGCCTTTTTCCTGGCAAAGCCGCACCAGGGGCACGAACTTCTCGCGGATGCGCTCCAGCTCCTGGGCGTAGCTGTCGTCGGTGTAGTCCAGTTGCTCGAAGTTCTTCTTGTCGGCGAAGTTGCCGGGGTTGATGCGGACCTTCTCGACCTTCTCGGCGGCCACCAGCGCGGCCTTGGGGTTGAAGTGGATGTCGGCCACCAGGGGCACGTCGTGGCCGAGGGCGCGCAGGGCCTCGCGGATGGGGCCCAGGTTGTTGGCCTCCTTGACGCCGGGGGCCGTGACGCGCACCAGCTCGCCTCCGGCCTCGATGATGCGGATGCTCTGCTCGACCGTGGCCGCCGTGTCCATGGTGTCGGTGGTGGTCATGGATTGCAGGCGGATGGGCTGCTCGCCTCCCAGCAGCAGATTGCCGATGCGCACCTGGCGGCTGCTGCGGCGGCGGTATTGGATCAGGCTTGGGCAATATTGGAACGGTTCCATGCTTGGGACGTTTTGTTGGGGGAAAATTCGTGTGAAATGCGGGGCATTGGCCGCGAATTTAATCGATCTCCGAAGAGAAACGCGGGCCTTTTCGCGCGGCACCGAGGCCGATGCCGCCTGCTGGCGTGCAACCTTCGGCCCGGCGGCGCGTCTTTCCGAAGGTGGGACAAGCCCCGGCACCCGTCCCTATTCCCCAAAAACAACATCCTCGAAACATGAAAAGCACTCCCAACCCCCGCGCGGCCCTCTGGCTTTGCGCCGCGCTGCTGCCCGCCGCCTCCTTCGCGCAGGCTCCCGCCGCCGCCGCCGCCGCCGACAGCACGCTGGCCCCGAAGGCCGAAGTCTTCAACGCCGCCGACTTCCAGCTCGACAGCGCCAGCCGGACCGAACCGGCCTCCGCCCCAACGGCCTACCTCCAGTCCGACGACTGGGACCGCCTGGAGGCCAACCTCGAGCGCGCCGTCGAGAACATGGTCGGCGCCCTGCGCGAGGCCAGCACCCGATTCGACCCCGAGGACCGCGGCCTCATCATCGAGCACCACGACGCCATCGAGCTGGGCAACGGCCTCCTGCGCACGCCCCTGCGCGTGGGCTACCCGCGGGCCGAGGGCCATCCCGGCGACAAGGCTTCCGCCAGCGCCCGGGCTTCCGTGGCTCCTGCCGAGCCCGGGGCATTTCCCGGCATCGACCCGGCGCTGCTGGCCAACGACCTTGCCCTTGACTATCTCCGGGTGGAGCCCTTCGGCCCCAGCGGCCTGCACGTCGAGTTTTCCCTGCCCGAGGCCGCCGACTGCCACGTCTCGATCTACGCCCCCGACGGCCGCGAGCTGAGCTACCAGCTCATCGAGCACGGCGGACTGCCCGCGGGCCTGAACCTCGACCTTGGCCACCTGCCCCCCGGCGACTACCTGCTCCTGCTCGGACAGCAGGGCAGCAGCGCCGCGCGGCACATCCGCCTGCGCTGAAAGGCCGCCCGCGGGGCAGAAGGCCGCGGCGACGCCTTGCCGGGGTGAAGCCACCCGGCGAGGCCTTTTCAAAGCGCCCCGCCTATCTTGGCCAGGGCCTCGAGGCTTACGCCGATCCTTGCGGCCAGCAGGGCCGCGGCCTTGCGCGCGGCTTCCGCCGAAAGGCCGCACCTCGCGCCCTTCTGCGTCCAGGTGCCGCCCGCGGCCACCGCCAGCACCAGGTTGCGATCCTTCCTTTCCAGGTGGTACGCCTCGGCCTGGCCCAACTGCTTGAAGACGGCGAAGGCGCCCGCCCGCGGGTTGGCCATGTGCCCCAACTGGCGCCCGGCCATGCTGCTCAGGCCCACCAGCCCCATGGTCGAGGCCACCCTGCCCTCGTGCGTCTGGCTGGGAAAGACCCGGAAGGTAACGCTCCCGACCTCGCGCGAGAGGAGCGTGATGCCCGAGTGCCACTCCCACCAGCGCTCCTGGCTTTCCCAGAATGCGAAGGAGGAGGCCGCGAAGCCCTGGAGCAGCGGCATCTCCCCGGGCGCGACGACCCGCTCGAAAAGACCCATGCCCATCTTGCGGGCTTCGCGATCCGGGACGCCGAAGGGCGCCGGCAAGGGCGAAAGGTTCGTGAAAACGCCCGAGCCGCGGTCGTAGGCGAAGCAAAGTTGCGACAGCGAGGCCATCATCGCCCCGACCTGCTCGGCCATGCCGTCGAAGAACCCGCCCCAGGGGCTGGGCGGCGATGTCCATTCCCCAAAATTCGGGGTGCTCATTCCCTTTTCCATCGACCAAAGTTAGGAAATCTCGGAAAAATCGCCTTCCGTTTTCCGGAAAACAGGCCCCCGCGAATGTTAATGTTTTCCGGAAAACGGAAAGTCCGCCCGCGGCGCGGGATTCGGACGCGAAAAAAAGTGCCCGAGGGCCAATTTTTCGTGAAATTCCATGCCGGTTTAATTATTTGTTTACAAAAATGGGGACCCGAACAGGCGATTTCTGTCCGGAAAACGGACGTTTTTCCGGAAAACGGAAAGGCCGAAAAACGAAGTTGGGGGATTTATGCAAATTCGCACCAGCACATCACGAAGTAACACTCATTGACATGGCACGATTTGTCACCAGAATCTTCACTCTCCTTCTAACCATGCTTCTATGCCAAGGATTGGTGGGCCAGAGCAAGAATGGTCCACTGCTGGAAAACCCACTTGGGAGCGCCCATGACGTCGTCCCTCCCTCTCCCACCGCGGCTGGACTTACTCGTTTCGTGGACGTCCCGGTGGGCCTCCACACGGGAACTGCCCAATACCAGATTCCCCTCGGCACGATTTCAGTAGGTGGACTGAGCGTTCCCCTGACGCTGGACTACGCGACCAACGGAGTTCGTGTTGACGACATTGGCACTTGGGTTGGTATGGGCTGGTCGCTGTCCACAGGTGGGGCTGTGAACCGCACGGTCAGGGACGAGCCAGACGAATATGCCCACGGCGTCTTTTGGGACTTTCCGCAGGCCTCCACAAGATTTTTGGAATCGGCAATGTTCGCAGAGGTGGTTGAACAGTTGATGACGAGCAATTCTGTGGACGGCGAGCCTGACGCTTTCAGCTATAGCTGGCCACATGGTGGAGGCAAGTTCTATATGCGGGCAGGCAAGCCAGTGCTTCTGAATCGATGCGCTGATAGCCTCTTGTTTGGGGTTGATGATTCAGGGAAGGACTTTTTCGAGCTACGAACGGCTGCAAGTGCTACCTACCTCTACGGGGCTGGGGAGACCGAGTTCAACACAGGCAACAAATACCGCGTAAAATGCACAACTTCTTGGCTTATGTCCAAGATGTCAAACCTGGACGGGGACACGATTGTTTTCCGTTATTCAAACTGCGGTTACAATTATGTCGGGGCCAGAACATTTTCAATGATCGGTTCGCTCAACAGGCCATGCGAGTCATGTCCGGGCACTGGGTTGGAAGGTCCTGTCGAAAGCAACGCAGGGATATATGGAAAGCGCTTGTCGGAGATTATGGCCAATGATGGCAGCAGGGCCGTTTTTCACTCTTCCGATGATGGCGCGATTGGAGTTAGGCTGGATTCAGTGGTCATGATTGCTCCGGATGGAAGCGTTCTTTCGCGCCACCACTTTTCCTACGCCTACTACAACCAGAGGCGATTTTTGACACGCCTGGAAAGTCGTGGTTCAGACACCGACAAACTCCTGTTTGGCTTCTCTTATTACGATACAGGAATCATACCGCCCAGACTGGACTACGGTAGGGACCATTGGGGCTTCGCCAATGGCGCCCACAACACGAACACAATGCCACACTTTCCAGCGATCGGCTTTGACGGCCAAAATGCGGATCGAAACCCCAACCTGGTTTACGCCCGAGCCGGTTCCTTGCGCGAAGTGTCGCTGCCGACGGGAGGGACGCACAGCTTCGAGTATGAGCTAAACACTTCTTTGGCGCTCGGAACCGAGGATCTGGACAGATTTATCCTTCACTTGTTTGACGGGGCAACCCGAGACACAATTAAAGAAGCTGAAATCATAGTGCCGTTCGATCAGGATGTGCTGTTCACCTTGGCCACATCACCGGATGCGAACACAACCCAATACGGGCCAAAGTGGCATGCGCTTTTCATCCTGGAAGACGAAAATGGTAGCGAAGTGGAGGCATGGACAATTAGCCAAGAAATTAGGTTCTTTATAAGAGTGTGTGGGTAGCGCAAAAAGGATTGACACGTGTAAAATCAAGTTTTCCGGTCAGGATGTAGATGATGGCCTTGATG
>JAIFMG010000197.1 GCA_020048645.1 Bacteroidota bacterium
ACAGGGGCATCGCCAAGGCCGTCCAGATCATCGACTACGACAGGCTCGACCCAGAGAGCCTACGCAAGATGAAGGAGGACGATTTGAGGAAGGAGAACGAGACGCTAATCAGGAGGGACAGCGTCATTGAGGAAAAAGAGGCGACCGCGATCAATGGAATCAAGGCAGAATTGTCTGATGAACTTATCGCGCAATTGACCGGGCTGACGGTTGAGAAAATCCAGGAGCTCCGCAGAAGGCTGGAGGGAAAGAGTTGAGCATACTCCGTCGATAAGGAAGGCCACAAAAAAAGACCGCGCCCCAGGGGATGCGGTCTTTTGGCTTGGGTTGTAGTCCTACCAGGACTCGAACCTGGATCAAGAGTTTAGGAAACTCCTATTCTATCCCTTGAACTATAGGACCATTGGCGGATCAGGGCCGCGAATGTAATGGATCTGGGGCGAATGGCCAAGGGCTTAGACCGAAATTTCAAATCTTGGCCAGGCGCTCCACGGCCCGCTCGAGGGTGGAGTCCTCCTTCGCGAAGCAGAAGCGCAGGACCTTGTGGTCTAGCCGCTGGTGGTAGAAGACCGAGATGGGCACGGAGGCCACGCCGAACTCCTTGACCACGCGGTTGGCGAAATCCGTGTCCGACTCGTCCGTGATGGGCGAGTAGTCCAGCAGTTGGAAGTAGGTGCCTTGGGCGGGCTGCACCCGGAAGCGGGTCTGGGCCAGCAGCTTGACGAAAAGGTCGCGCTTGGCCTGGTAGAAGTGCCGGAGCTGGAGGTAGGAATCCTTGTCGGACAGGATGGCGGCGAAGGCGTGCTGGGCCGGGGTGTTCACGGCGAAGGCCACGAACTGGTGGATGCGCCGGTACTCTTTGGTCAGCTCGGCCGGGGCCATGACGTAGCCGACTTTCCAACCGGTGGTGTGGTAGGTCTTGCCGAAGGAGGATATGACGATGCTGCGCTCGGCAAGGTCGGGGAAGCGGCTGACGCTCTGGTGGGTGCGGTTGTCGAAGAGGATGTTCTCATAGACCTCGTCGCTCAGCACTAGGATGCGGCTGCCGCGGAGCAGCTTGGAGAGCTTGCGGAGGTCTTCCTCGGTGAGCACGGCCCCGGTGGGGTTGTGCGGGCTGTTGAGGATGATCATCCGGGTGCGGGAGTTGACGACCTTGTTGACCGCGTTCCAGTCGATGCGGTAGTCGGGGTGCTGCAACTGGACGAAGACCGGGCGCCCGCCCTGCATCCGAATGGCCGGCACGTAGGAGTCGTAGGCCGGCTCGAAGACCACGACCTCGTCGTCCTCGTGGACGAAGGCCGAAATGGCGGTGTAGAGGGCTTGGGTCGCCCCGGCGGCGATGGTGATCTCGCTAGCGGGGTCGTAGGCCTTGCCGTGGCGCTGCTCGACCATCTGGGCGATGGCTTCGCGCAGGGCCATGATACCCGGCATGGGGGCATACTGGTTGTGCCCGGCGCGCAGGGCTCTTTCCATGTGCTCCAGCAACTTGGGAGAGCAGTTGAATTCGGGGAAACCTTGCGAAAGGTTGATGGCCGAGTGCGCGTCCGAAAGACGTGTCATCGTTGAAAAGATGCTTTCCTTGATGTTCGAGAGCTTCGACGAGACTAGTTGACTCACGGTGGGCTTGCGTTGTTGGGTTTCGAAGTCAAATGTAAACAAATTTGAGGATAAAGGAAAACCCACCTATCCGATTGTTTCTTTTTTGGAAAAAAGGGCGACCCGACGCGGCGCGAGGGCCGCAGCAGGCTGGGATTCCAGGAATACCGCAGAGGCCGCCGCCCTACGAAAATTCGCTTAACTTTGGCCTGCGACGCCAGCGACATGGCGGGCCTTCGGGGCATCACCACCACAAAATTCCTTTTCGCGAACCAAGATGAACAAACCTACTTTGAAAGAAGCCTTGGCCCAACGGGTCATGGTGCTGGATGGGGCCATGGGCACCATGATCCAGCGCCACAAGCTCTCCGAGGCCGACTACCGCGGCGAGCGCTTCGCCGATTTCCCGCACCTGGTGCAAGGCAACAACGACCTGCTCTGCCTCACCCAGCCGCGCATCATCCTCGACATCCACCGCGAGTACCTCGAGGCGGGCGCCGACATGGTCGAGACCAACACCTTCAACGCCACAAGCGTATCCCTGGCCGACTACCATATGCAGGAGCTGGCCTACGAGCTGAACCTGGCCGCCGCCACCATCGCCCGGCAGGCCGTCGAGGAGTTCAGCCTGCGGACCCCCGACAGGCCGCGCTACGTGCTAGGCTCCATCGGGCCCACCAACAAGACCGCCTCCATGTCGCCCGACGTGAACGACCCCGGGTTCCGGGCCGTCTCTTTCGACGAGCTGGTCGAGGCCTACGCGACGCAGGTCCGCGGCCTGATGGATGGGCAGGTGGACGCCCTGCTCGTGGAGACCATCTTCGACACCCTCAACGCCAAGGCCGCCCTCTTCGCCATCGAGACCGTCTTCGACGAAAAAGGCCGCAAGCTGCCCGTCATGATCTCCGGCACCATCACCGACGCCAGCGGCCGGACGCTCTCGGGCCAGACCGTCGAGGCCTTCCTCAACTCGGTCTCGCACATCGACCTGCTCAGCATCGGCCTGAACTGCGCCCTGGGCGCCCGCGAGATGCGCCCCTACCTGGCCGAGCTCGCCGTCAAGGCGCCCTTCTACGTGAGCTCGTACCCCAACGCCGGCCTGCCCAACCAGTTCGGCGAGTACGACCAGAGCCCCACCGACATGGCCGTGCAGGTCAAGGACTTCCTCGACAACCAGTTCGTCAACATCCTCGGCGGATGCTGCGGCACCACCCCCGACCACATCCGCGAGTTCGCCGCCCTGGCCCAGAAGGCCAACGCCCGCCCGCGGCCCGTCCTGCCCCCGCGCACCCAGCTCAGCGGACTGGAGCCACTGACCCTCTCCGAGCAGGTCAACTTCGTGAACATCGGCGAGCGAACCAACGTCTCCGGATCCCTGAAGTTCGCCAAGCTCATCCGCGAAGACCGCTACGACGAGGCCCTCGAGATAGCCCGACAGCAGGTCGAAGGCGGAGCCCAGGTCATCGACGTCTGCATGGACGACGCCATGCTCGACGCCGAGGCCGCCATGGTCAAGTTCCTCAACCTCCTGGTGGCCGAGCCCGACATTGCCCGGCTGCCCATCATGGTCGATTCGTCGAAGTGGTCCGTCATCGAGGCCGGCCTCAAGTGCCTGCAAGGCAAGGCCATCGTCAACTCCATCAGCCTCAAGGAAGGCGAAGAGGCCTTCCGGGAGCACGCCCGCAAGGTGCTGCGCTACGGCGCCGCCGTCGTGGTCATGGCCTTCGACGAGAACGGACAGGCCGCCACCTTCGAGGAGAAGATCCGCGTCTGCCAGCGCGCCTACCGCATCCTCACCCAAGAAGTCGGATTCCCGCCGCAGGACATCATCTTCGACCCCAACATCCTGACCGTGGCCACGGGCATGGAAGAGCACGACACCTACGCCCTCGACTTCATCCGCGCCACCCGCTGGATCAAGCAGAACCTGCCCCACGCCAAGGTCAGCGGCGGGGTCAGCAACCTGTCCTTCTCCTTCCGCGGCAACGACATTGTCCGCGAGGCCATGCACTCGGCCTTCCTCTACCACGCCATACAGGCCGGCATGGACATGGGCATCGTCAACGCCGGGATGCTCCAGGTCTATGACCAGATCCCGCCCGACCTGCTGGAGCACGTCGAGGACGTCATCCTGAACCGCCGCCCCGACGCCACCGAGCGGCTGATCGAGCTGGCACAGAACATCAAAGGAAAAGGCAAGAAGGCCGTCAAGAACGACGAGTGGCGCCAACTGCCCGTCAAGGAGCGGCTGGCACACGCCCTGATCAAGGGCCTTGTCGAGCACGTCGAGGAGGATGTCGAGGAAGCCAGGCTGCTGTTCCCCAGGGCCTTGGAGGTGATCGAAGGCCCGCTGATGGACGGCATGAACATCGTGGGCGACCTCTTCGGCGCCGGCAAGATGTTCCTGCCGCAGGTCGTCAAGAGCGCCCGCGTCATGAAGAAGGCCGTGGCCGTGCTGCTGCCCTACATCGAGGCCGAAAAGCTCGAGGCCAGCGACTCGAACTCGGCCGGCCGGATCCTGCTGGCCACCGTCAAGGGCGACGTCCACGACATTGGCAAGAACATCGTCGGCGTGGTGCTGGCCTGCAACAACTTCGAGATCGTGGACATGGGCGTCATGGTGCCCGCGCAGAAGATCCTCGACAAGGCCCGCGAGATCAAGGCCGACATCATCGGCCTGAGCGGCCTGATAACGCCCTCGCTCGACGAAATGGCCCAGGTGGCCCGCGAGATGAAGCGCCAAGGCTTCAGCCTGCCCCTGCTCATCGGCGGGGCGACCACCTCGCAGGTCCACACGGCCGTCAAGATCGCGCCCGAGTACGACCACCCGGTGGTCCACGTCAAGGACGCCTCCAAGAGCGTCGGCGTGGCCAAGAACCTGATGAACAAGGACAAGGCCCGCGGCTTCGCCCAAGAGGTGGCCCAGGAGTACGAGCAGCTCCGGGCCAAGCACGCCGACCAGCGCGCCAAGAAGCTGGCCGCACTGCCCGAGGCGCGCCGCAACGCCCTGGCCCTCGACTGGAGCAAATTCCAGCCCGCCAAACCCCGCGCGCAAGGCATCCAGCTCTTTAAGAACTTCCCGCTCGAACAGATCCGCCCGTTCATCGACTGGACCTTCTTCTTCCATGCCTGGGACATCAACGGCCAGTATCCGCGCATCTTCGAGCACCCGACCAAAGGCCCCGAGGCCAAGAAGCTCTTCGACGACGCCAACCGCCTGCTCGATTCCATCATCGAGCGCAAGCTGCTCACGGCCAAGGCCGTGGTGGCCGTCTATCCGGCCAACGCCAACGGCGACAGCATCGCGGTCTTCACCGACGAGAGCCGCCAGAAGGAGCTCGCCCGATTCCACATGCTCCGCCAGCAGCACCAGGGCAAGGCCGACAAGCCCAACCTCTGCCTGTCCGACTTCGTGGCCCCGCTCGAAAGCGGCAAGACCGACTACCTCGGCGGATTCGCCGCCACGGCGGGCATCGGCGCCGACGCCCTGGTGCGCAAGTTCGAGGCCGAGCACGACGACTACAACGCCATCATGGTCAAGGCCCTGGCAGACCGCCTGGCCGAGGCCTTCGCCGAGCTGCTGCACAAGAAGGTACGCACCGAGCTCTGGGGCTACGTGCCCGACGAGAGCCTGACCAGCGAGGAGCTGATCGCCGAGAAGTACCAGGGCATCCGCCCGGCGCTGGGCTACCCGGCCTCGCCCGAGCATTCGGAGAAGGAGACGCTCTTCCGGATGCTCCAGGCCGAGGCCTACGCAGGCATCAGCCTGACGGAGAACTTCGCCATGATGCCGGCGGCCTCGGTCAGCGGGCTCTACTTTTCGCATCCGCAGTCGCGCTACTTCGCCGTGGGCAAGCTCGGCCGCGACCAGGTGCGCGACTACGCCCAGCGCAAGCAGATCGAGGTCGAGGAGGCCGAGAGGCTCCTGGGCACCTTGCTGGGCTATTGAGCGATTGACGTTCAAAAATTGCCACTATTGAAAAGCCTGGGCCGCCAAACTCATCGGGTGGCCCAGGCCTTTTGGTTTGGGGCACTGCCCTGGCCTTTCCGCTTGGGCAGCAAGCCAGCCCCTTCCTTTTCGAGCCCATGGCCGAGGTTGCGACCGCCAGGAGATGGGTTCAGGCCCCATCGCCTACGTTCTCGAAAATGTTCGCAAAAAAAATACATGTGTTCTACAACATATATTTTAAGGTTTAATCGGTTGAAAAACAGGCATTTGGAATTTGTTAACAACATTTTTTCAGCCAAGCCCAAAATATTGTGCTTCAAGTCCATACCCCGCTAATGATTTGTAAACGCGAAGGCGCCAGAAGCCTTTTTGGGCCTTGCTTCGAAAGGGTGACGCAACCATAAGGGCGCATGGCCCATCTTTCAGCCGCGACCCAAAGACAAAGCCCGTCGGGGCGCTAGTTTGCCAGTTCAAATCTTTGGTCTATTTTTGTCATGCAAGCCAACACCAACGGAAAGATTCCCTTTGGGTTCAATCCAACAAGTTCAAATAATTGTTTAACCCTTTTTTCACCAAAATCCATTTCAACATGAAAAAGTCAAGTTTTTTGATGGCGATGTTCGTCGCATCAGCAGGATTCTTCGCTAGCTGCGGAGACGACCTCACCACCGCCCCCACCGTAACGGTGAACGAACTGGCTGGCAACGACTACGTGCAAGGCACCCAGGTCAGCTACTCAGTTCAAATTTCGGCTACCGACGCCGAGCTGGCCTCTTTCAAAGTAACGGCTTCTGTTGCTGATGGCGTAAGCGGCTCTGCCACCTTGCTCGACACCATCTTCGCCAAGAACGTTACCACGGCTTCCTTCACGATCCGCTACAACGTGCCCACCAGCAACACTGGCGCCGTTACCCTGACCTTCGCCGCCACCGACGACACCCCCAGCACCACCAGCGAAACGGCCACCTTCACCATCGTCGAGGCCACCGTTTCCACTCCCTTCCCCGCGACCGTCCTCACGGGCGACGTGAGCCACCGCTGGGGTGCCGCCCAGGGCGGTTGGAACATGGACACCAACACTGGCGTGAGCATGGGCGCTTCCCAAGCTCAAGGCTGGGCTGGCGCTGACATCGTCCACGGTACTTCTGCTACCGCCGACGGCGCCACCTTCGTGGCCAACTTCTCTCGCGGCTACCAAAGCAACACCACGTTCGTGAAACTCGAAGGTGCCAATTTCGCCACCACCGACATGGAGACCGTCATCGCCGCCCTCGACGCCAACGGCGTTACCGAAATCAGCGCCGCCGCCGTTGTTGGCGACCTGTTCGGTATCCACATGAACAATGGCGAGTTCGCCATCATGCGAATCGATGCCATCAGCACCACTGCCAACGCCAGCAAAGGTGGCGTGGGCCACTTCACCTTCTCTTTCAAAAAAGGCGAAGCTCCCGCTGCCAAGTAAGGCAAGGGCTTGAAGCCCAATCCACTCCCTCGAAAGCCTCCCGAAAGGGGGGCTTTCTTGTTTTGGATGGGGTCGCGGCGCCCACCGGAACCTGGGCGCGATGGCAGTCCGGCAAAAAAAAACCTCGCCGGGCGGCGAGGTTGGAAGGAGTTCATGCCAAGACGCGGCGAAGCTCATTCGACGTCGGGTCGGCCGATGCTGAAGTAGCGGAAGCCGTTCTCGCGCATCTCCTCGGGGGTGTAGATGTTCCGCCCGTCGAAGACGACCTTCTGGCGCATGAGCTTCTCAATGACCTTGAAGTTGAGCACGCGGAACTCGGGCCACTCGGTGACCAGCAGCAGGGCGTCGGCGTCGATCAGGGCCTCCTCCTTGTCGGCGGCCATCTGGACCTCGGGGCCGAGCAGGTGCTGGGCCTCGGGCATGGCCACGGGGTCGTAGGCCTTGACCTTGGCCCCGGCCTCGCGCAGAAGGCGGATGATGACCAGCGAGGGCGCCTCGCGCATGTCGTCGGTGTTGGGCTTGAACGAGAGGCCCCAGACGGCGAAGCAGAGCCCTTCGAGGCGATGCCCGAAGACGCGCCGGATCTGGTTGACCATCACGGACTTCTGCGCGTCGTTGACCTCCTCGACGGCCTTGAGCACGCGCAAGGGGTAGCCGTGCTCCTCGGCGGTCTTGATCAGGGCCTTGACATCCTTGGGGAAGCATGAGCCGCCGTATCCGACGCCGGGATAGATGAACTTGTGGCCGATGCGGGTGTCGCTGCCGATTCCCTTGCGGACCATGTTGACGTCGGCGCCGACGATCTGGCAGAGGTTGGCGATGTCGTTCATGAAGCTGATCTTGGTGGCCAGCATGGAGTTGGCGGCGTACTTGGTCATCTCGGCCGAGGGAATGTCCATGAAGAGGATGGGGTGTCCGTTGAGCAGGAAGGGCTTGTAGAGCCGCTCCATGAGGGTCTGGGCGCGTTCGGACTCCACGCCGATGACAATGCGGTCGGGCTTGAGGAAGTCGTCGATGGCGTTGCCTTCCTTGAGGAACTCGGGGTTGGAGGCCACGTCGAAGGGAATGCTGGCGCCGCGGGCGTCGAGCTCGTCCTGTATGGCCTGCTTGACCTTCTTGGCCGTGCCGATGGGGACGGTGCTCTTGGTAACAATGACAGTATATTGCTTCATGTGCCGGCCGACCTCTCGGGCCACGGCCAGCACGTGCTTGAGGTCGGCGCTGCCGTCCTCGTCGGGCGGGGTGCCCACGGCGATGAAGACGGAATCGGCGCCTTCGAGGCTGTCTTTCAGCGAGGTGGAGAAGAAGAGGCGCTGCTTCTCGACGTTTCGCTTGATCATGGTCTCGAGGCCTGGCTCGTAGATGGGCACGATGCCCTGGTTCAGCTTTTCGATTTTTCGCAGGTCGATGTCCACGCAGGTTACGGTGATGCCGGTCTCGGCGAAGCAGGTGCCGCTGACCAGCCCGACGTATCCGGTGCCGACGATGGAGGTTTTCATTGTGCTTGAAAATTGAGTGAATGGAAAGGATGCGGTTTCGGCGCTAAGGTAAGCAAAAAAGGCAGGACGCGGCCCCAGCGGGCGCGGGGGCTGGGCTCAGTCGCCCTGCCCCTTGTCGAGGACGAAGCCTCCGATGAGCAGCTCGAGGTCCTTGGCCTGCTCGTCGAGGGCGGCGGCCGAGGCGGCCATCTGCTCGGCGGCGGCGGCGTTCTGGGTGGTGATGCCGGCGCTCTTCTGCGTGCCCAGGGACTGCTCGCGGGCGGCGGCGGCAATGGCCTCCAGCTCGGCGGAAGTGCGCTGTATGCTGGCAATGACGGACTTGATCTTTCGTCCGGCCTCGGCCGTTACGGCGACTCCCTGGCCGATGTGCTTGAGGCTCTGCTCA
This sequence comes from Bacteroidota bacterium, assembly GCA_020048645.1. GTDB lineage: Bacteria > Bacteroidota > Bacteroidia > Bacteroidales > UBA6013 > UBA6013. The sequence continues at coordinate 8,892 of JAIFMG010000197.1, forward strand.
ATGACGGTCTTGATTTCCTGGGCGGCGGCCTGGCTTCCCTCGGCGAGCTTCTTGACCTCGTTGGCCACCACGGCGAAGCCCCTGCCCTGCTCGCCGGCCCGCGCGGCCTCGACGGCGGCGTTGAGGGCCAGGAGGTTGGTCTTGAAGGCGATTTCGGAGATGATGGTGATGGCCTTGCCGATGCGCTTGGAGCTGCTGTCGATCTCGTTCATGGCGCTGACGACCTTGTCCATGCTCTGCTCGGCCTCGTTGGCGTCGCGGACGGTTCGCTGGGTCTCGGCGTTGGCCTTCTGGGCGCCGTCGCTGGTCATCTGCACCGAGCTGGCGAGCTGCTCGTACTGCACGGCCTGGCTCTGGGCGCCGTTGGAGATGCTGTTGGCGCTGGCGGTAATCTCCTCGGAGGCGTTGTTGAGGTTGTGGACGGATTCTGCCACGTTGAGCAGCACGTTGTTGAGGGAGCCGCTCATCTGGTTGACCAGTTGGCCCAGGTGCCCGAGCTCGTCCGTGCGGTCGATGGCCAGGCGGCGGTCCAGCTTGCCCTGGGCTATCTCGCCGCTGATTTCGGTCAGGCTGCCCACGGCCTCGGAGATGCCGCGGACCACGACGATGCCCAGCCAGAGGGCCAGGGCGCCAATGGCCAGGCCCCAGAGGCCGATGTTGAGCACCGAGGCGCGGGCCTGCCTGTCGATGGGCTCGAGGTCGGAGATGATCATGAACATGCCCCGCAGGTGTCCGTCGGGCATGTTCTCCATGGGGTAGCCCAGCACGTCGAGGCCGTTGCCGTAGGGGCTGTCGGCGGGGTCGCCGTGGCAGGCCATGCAGCCTTCGGAGGCCCGCAGGCGGACGGCCCGCATGACCCAGATCTCGTTGGTGGATTGGTTGACATGCACCAGGGTCTGCTCGGGGTTCTGCTCGAACTGCCGCAGGAACTCCTTTTCGAGCTCGGTGGGCGTGTTCTGCGGGTTGCGCGGGGCGGGCGAGACCACGCGGAAGCGGTAGTTGTCGCGCTCGGCGTTCTCCTGCCCGACTCGCCAGGAGGCGATGATGGGCACCTGGGCCATCAGGCGGTCGCGGGTGGCCGGGGGCAGGTTGCCGTCGGGATACTGGGCCACCACTTCGCGGATGGTCTGGTCCAGGGCCACCTCCTTGGCCACGTAGCCGCGCACGGCCTCCATCCGCGAGAGGATCGCCTCGCTTTTCTCGACCAGCCCGTCCTGGCCGTTCTGGCTGATGTTGTAGGCGGAGATCGAAATGGCCGTCAGGGTGCAGGCCGCGATGGGGGCCACGAGCAGGAGCAGCAGCTTCTGCCGGAGGCTCATTGTGGAAAGTCTTTTCATGGCGGTAGGAGTTGTTGGAGGAGATGGAGGCGCCCGCCGGGGCGCGGTGCCTTTGTCTTAAAGACGATGCTTGGAGGTCTTTTCGTCCATGCTGACATCCTCGCCGGCCCGGATCTGGACGCGGAGGTTGAGCAGCAGCTCGCGGGCGCCGGCGGCCAGGCAGGCGTCGCGGGCGCTGGCCACGACCCGCATCAGCTCGTCGTAAGGGCCTTCCATGCTGGTCTCGAAAGGGCCGACCTCGTGCTTGACTCCGCTGGCCTTGATCGCCGCTATGGCCGCGTCCACCAGCGCGTAGGTCTGCTCGGGCGGGCACAGCGGCACCACTTGCAGGCCCAGGTTCACATGCTTTTCTTCCATGCTCAGGTATTGTTCCGAAGGGATCATTCCCCCCTTTAGGACGAAGGTACGGCAAGCCGCCCAAAGTTCGCCACAGCGCGGGCAAAACATTTGGCCGCGATGCCGATCGCGATTACTTTCGCGGGCGACAGCAATTCCCACCCACCATCCCACCCCACCCCATGAAATTCTTCATCGACACGGCCAACCTCGACCAGATCCGCGAAGCCCAGGCCCTGGGCATCCTCGACGGCGTAACGACCAACCCTTCGCTGATGGCCAAGGAAGGCATCAGCGGCGCCCAGAACATCCTGGACCACTACGTCCGCATCTGCGAGATCGTGGACGGCGACGTCAGCGCCGAGGTCATCGCCACCGACTACGCGGGCATGATCGCCGAGGGCGAGCGGCTCGCGGCCCTGCACCGGCAGATCGTGGTCAAGATTCCCATGATCAAAGACGGCCTCAAGGCCATCAAGCACCTGACCAGCAAGGGCATCCGCACCAACTGCACCCTGGTTTTCAACGCCGGGCAGGCCATGCTGGCGGCCAAGGCAGGGGCCACCTACGTCTCGCCCTTCGTCGGCCGCCTCGACGACATCTCGCACGACGGCATGGCCCTGATCTCCCAGATCGTGCAGATCTATTCCAACTACGGCATCGGCACCCAGGTGCTGGCGGCCTCCATCCGGCACACCATGCACATCGTGCAGGCCATGGAAATCGGCGCCGACGTGGCCACCTGCCCGCTCGACGCGATCCTGGGCCTGCTCAAGCATCCGCTGACCGACCAGGGCCTGGAGAAATTCCTGGCCGACTACAACAAGCTCAACGGCTGATCCCCGCCGGGATTTTCGGCTTCGCGCCCCGCCGGGCTCCCGCGTCC
>JAIFMG010000033.1 GCA_020048645.1 Bacteroidota bacterium
CTGGATAAAAACGTCGTAAAATCATTGAGCCTGTTCCATTGGATTGAACGGGCAACTCGATAGCGGTTTGGTATCATTTTTGCTTACTTTCACCCGCCCAAAAAATTATGCCCGCCAAAAGCCGGGCGAGCCCGAACAATTTGGTCCGTGCGAGATGCCGAACCTCTCGGAATGGGCCGCCACGAAACAAAAACAGCGGAAAACGAAAATCGCAAGCTCAACATCAATCCCTAAAAAAACAACTGAAATGAAGAAAAAACTGCTTTGGATGCTCAGCCTCTTCGGCCTGCTTTCGGCGCCGATGGCCACGCGGGCCGACGAGGGGATGTGGCTGCCCCTCTTCCTCGAAACGTACAACATGGAACGCATGAGGGAGCTGGGCCTCAAGCTCACGGCCGAGGAGATCTACAGTGTCAACCACCACAGCCTCAAGGACGCCGTGATGATCTTCGGCGGCGGATGCACCGGCGAGCTCATCTCCGACCAAGGCCTGCTGATCACCAACCACCACTGCGGATTTGGCGAAATCCAAGCGCACAGCACCCTCCAGCACGACTACCTGACCGACGGATTCTGGGCCATGAGCAAGGCCGAGGAACTGCCCAACCCCGGACTGAGCGTCCAGTTCCTGATCCGCATGGAAGACGTTACGCAGAAGGTCCTCGAAGGAATCGACCTCGAAACGCCTGAAAGCCAACGCGAAGCCCTGATCGAGCAGCGCACGGCCCAACTGGCGCGCCAGGCCACCGAAGGCACCCACTACGAAGCCTACGTCGTGCCCTTCTTCGGCGGCAACGAGTTCTACCTCTTCGTCGAGGAGGTCTTCCGCGACGTGCGGCTGGTCGGCGCCCCGCCCTCGGCCATTGGCAAGTTCGGCGGCGACACCGACAACTGGATGTGGCCCCGGCACACGGGCGACTTCTCGCTCTTCCGCATCTACGCCGGGCCCGACAACCTCCCGGCCGACTATTCGCCCAACAACCAGCCCTACCAACCCCGCAAGCATTTCCCGATCTCGCTCACGGGCGGGCAGCCGGGCGACTTCACCATGGTATTCGGCTACCCCGGCTCCACGCGGCAGTACCTGAGCTCATACGCCGTGCAGTCCATCATCGGCACGCAGAACCCCAACCGCATCGCCATCCGCGACGCCAAGCTCCAAATCATCGGCCAGGCCATGGAGTCCGACCCGGGCGTGCGCATCCAGTACGCCGCCAAGCAGGCCGGAGTGGCCAACGCCTGGAAGAAGTGGATCGGAGAGAGCCGCGGTCTCGAACGCCTCGACGCCGTGGCCAAGAAGCAGCAGCTCGAAGCCAGCTTCCTCGAGTGGGCCAAGGCCGACCCCAACCGGCAGGCCCTCTACGGCAACCTCCTGCGCCAGTACCGCGACGCCTACGAGCAATGGACGCCCCTCGAGCTGGCCGCCAACTACTTCATCGAGTGCGGGTGGCAGCTCGAGCCCCTCCAGGCCGCCCACCGCTTCGGCGAGTTTGGCCGGATCTCGGAAGAGGAGCAGCTCGAAAAGATCGAGGCCCTGGCCAACTATCCGGCCGACCACTTCAAGAACATCCACCTGCCCACCGACCAGCGCATCACCCGCGCCATGCTCCAGCTCTACTTCCAGAACCAGACCGGCGCCTGGCGCCCGGCCATTCTCGAGCAGCTCATCCAGACCGAGTTCAAAGGCGAGCTCGACAAGTTCGTGGACGAAATCTACCGCAAGTCCATCTTCACCGACCCGGCCCGGCTGGCGGCCTTCATCCAGAACTACGAGCCCAGCAAGTCGCTCAAAGTCTTGCAAAAAGACCTGGTTTTCAGGCTCTACGAAGGGCTCATCAACCACTATCGGCAGATTGACGCCCAGATCGCGCCCATCGAGGCCGACATTGCCCGCCTCGACCGCTACTACATCCGGGGCCTGCGCGAGATGTTCCCCGACAAGAACTTCTACCCCGACGCCAACTTCACGCTCCGCGTGGCCTACGGGCAAGTGGCGACCTACGAGCCTGCCGATGGCGTTGTCTATCAGACCTATACCACCCTCGATGGCATCATGGCCAAGGACAACCCGGAAATCTACGACTACCGCGTGCCCCAGCGCCTCAAGGAGCTGCACCAGTCGAAGGACTTCGGGCGCTATGCCATGGACGGGGAGATGCGCGTCTGCTTCATCGCCTCCAACCACACCACCGGAGGCAACTCCGGCAGTCCGGTCATCGACGGCAACGGGAACCTCATCGGCGTGAACTTCGACCGATGCTGGGAAGGGACCATGAGCGACATCATGTACGACCCCGAGCAATGCCGGAACATCACCCTCGACATTCGCTACGCCCTTTTCATCATCGACAAGTTCGCCGGGGCCGGGCACCTGGTGCAGGAGATGAGCATCGTCCAATAAAACCGAACAAGAAGCGCGGGACTGGAGCATCCGCCCCGAGCGAAAAAGAAAAACGCGCCTTGAAAGGGCGCGTTTTTCTTTTTCGAGGAAGCCTCTCGGCCAATGGCCTAGCGGTTGCGGCCGAACTGCTCGTGGCTGGAGACCCAGTCGGAGGAGGAAATGGCCGAGGCAAGGGAGATCTCGCCGGCCAGGACGACCGCGCCGATGATCTCGGCCAGCTTGTAAACCTTGCCCTTGCCCACGCAGCCGAGCATGGCCAGCGATTCGTTCTGGGTGGCCAGGCCCACGCCGCCGCCGTAGGTGGCGATGATGAGCGAGGGGATGGTGATGGAGATGTAGAGGTCGTCGTTCTCGGTGAGCTCGGTGTACATCAGGCCGGCGGAGGACTCGGCCACGTTGGCCACGTCCTGGCCGGTGGCGATGAACATGGCCGTGATGCCGTTGGCCGAGTGCAGGCCATTGTTGTTGGCTCCGGAGAGGATGGCGCCGACGTCGGCCACGCGGGCGTGGTAGGCCAGGCTCTTGGTATCAACGCGCATGATCTCGTGCAGGACCTCCTTCTTGATGGTCGCCTCCGCCACGACGCGCTTGCCGCGGGTGCGGATGATGTTGATCTGGGAGGCCTTCTTGTCGGTGGCCAGGTTGGACTCGAGGAAGAAGTTCTTGATGGGGAAATCCTTGTAGGTGTCGAGGATCCAACTGCAGGCCACGAAGGTGGCGCGGCCGACCATGTTCTGCCCGGCGGCGTCTCCGGTGGAGTAGTTGAAGCGCAGGTAGGCGAGCTTGCTGGCCTGGAAGCTGTCGATGTACTGGAGCTTGGCCACGCTGGAGGTGCCTTCGGCGTGCTCGGCGATGGCCCTCTCGTTGGCCTTGACCCACTTGATGAACTCGCGGGCGGCGCGGGCATCCTCGAAGATGAAGACCGGGGCGCGCTGCATGGCGTCGCCAATGACGGTGCATTTGGCTCCGCCGCAGGCGTTGAGGACCTTCATGCCGCGGTTGTAGGAGGCCACCAGGGTTCCCTCTGCGGTGGCCATGGGAATGAGGAAGTCGCCCTGGGCGTGCTCGCCGTTGACGCGCAGGGGGCCGGCGATGCCGATGGGCACCTGGGCCACGCCCGTGAAGTGCTCGCAGTTGCCGGCGGTGGTGTGCGGGTCGAAGGAGTAGTTGGCGATGTGCTTGAGCTTCACCCCGGTGAACTCCTCGACGAACTTCTGGCGCTCCTTGATGGCGGCCTCGCTGTAGTCGTCCATGTCGTCCCGCGGGATCTTCTGGCGGTTGGCCTGTTCGGTCTCGATGGAGCCCTCTACGACCATTTCGAGCTTGCCGAAGGGATCGGCCTCGAAGGTGAAGCTGATCTTGTGCTTGCCTTCCTTGAGCCGGGCCAGCGGGGCGTGGACCTCGATGGACTTGCGCAGGGGGAAGTCCAGGGTGTTGGACTTGCTGATCTCCTGGGCCGGGATGGTCTGGCCGCCGCCCCAGTCGATCACCACTTTCGACATGGGGATGTCGTCGTTGTTGATCTTCAGGGATACCAATCCGGTTACTTTGGCGTCCTTCAGGCGGTTCTTGATGGAGAACTTGATGCCGTTGGAGGTGTTTTCCAAGCTGCCACGGGTGTAGAGCTGCTTGAGCAACAATTTGGGAATCAATTGCATAGAGATTTGTTTTGGAGATTTGAAAAGGGTTGGTGTTCTAATTTTGCACCCAATTTAACAAAGTTGACGGGTTATGGCAAGCCTCGGGGCGCAAATTTCAAACGTTCGCGAAAAATTCGAACTCCTGACTTTTCAAAGCGAAAGTTTGAATGTGCCGAAAGTCCAAGTTCAGAGCCCGAGGACGATGTTGAGGCTGCCGAAGAAGGTGTGGAACAGCCTGGGGATGTCGGGCGTGGGCGGGTAGGCGTCGTAGGAAAGGTTGAAGTTGAAGGCCAGCAGGAGCTCGGGCCCCAGGCTGAAGGCCAGCGAGTTCTCGTTGAAGACGCGGAAGTCGTCGAGGTCGGCCAGTTCGGGCTGGAAGTAGGTGATGTTGGTGAAATAGGCCTTGCCGAAGAGCGACAGGCCGAAACTGGCGTACCAGTCGAGCTTCAGGACCTTGTTGACCAGCGGCACTCCCTCCGAAAGGTCCTCGCGCTCGTACATCAGCAGCGGCGCGAAGTAGAAGAAGTTCTGCCCCCGACGCACGAGCCGGAAGCGCGGGCCAAAGCCCAGCAAGAGCCTGCGGTCGAGCAGCTTGACGGTATTGTACTGGTCCTGCACGAACAGCTCGAGCGTGAAGGCGCCGCTGTCGCGCAGGGTGTAGTTGTAGCGCAGGTGCTGGAATCCGCCGTTGACCAGCGGCGCGCCGTCCACGCGCAGCAGCGAGATGTTGTAAAGCCCCAGCAGGGTATGCGGGCCGCGGTCCCAGGAAGCGGCCAGGTTGTTGTTGCTCTCGACGATGAAGCGGGTGTTCTGCTGGATCTTCAGCGAGCTGGCGATGTTCAGCAGCGTGGTGTCCTGCCCCGCGAAGCGGCTCTTCTCGACGTTGACCAGTTGCGCCCGCCCCAGCCGGGGCAAGGCCAGGAGCAAGAGCAGGATCGGAAGCATTCGGGCTTTGTTCATCGGGGCGAAGGCTTGGGGTGCGGGAAAGGGAGTGGCCTTCAAGATAAGCAAGAAAATCCGAACGTCGGCCCCGGGACGCCGCGAGGCCATTGGGCAAGGATTCGGCGAACTTTGCGTTCGTAGCCAAAACCGAATGGACATGCCCCACATGAAACTCCTCGCCCTGGCCTGCGGCTTGCTCGCCCTGGGCGCCTGCGCCCCCGTCGAGCAGCAGCGGCTCAGCCAAGACTACTTCGCCTTCGGCCGCTACGAGCCCGGATGCTCGGGCGACGACTGCCCGGCGGTTTACGTGCTCGACCAGGGAAAGCTGCTGCGCGACGACGAAGGCCACTTCGACCCCAGCCTGGGCTACACCGCCCGCGCTCCCAAGCCCTTGGACAGCGCCCTCTACGCCGAGGCCATGGCCCTGCGCGCGCTGCTGCCCGCCGAGCTGGCCACCGAGGGCCGCGTGCGCATCGGCCAGACCGAACAAGGAGGATACTTCGTCCAGACCACGCTCGAAGGCGACGCGACAGCCCGGTTCTGGATCCTCGACAGCCGACTGGAAAACTTACCGGAATACTTGTTGAGATTTGTTGATTTGATGGGCAAGGACATATTGCTATTTGAAAGTTTTTCGGTATATTTGCCCCGGATAATGTCACCGGCTCATCCACCGGGATTCACGTTTCATTGCATAAACTTGGCATAAAACTTGGGCCAGATGGAAACATTCGATCAACAACAACTAACCGAAACCGAAATGAAAAAGCAACTTTTCCGCTACTTGCTCCTTGTCGCGATCCCGTTCTTCCCTTCTTGCGAAGACGACGCGCAAACCGCCGACGCCCGCGACGAGATCGCCCGCACCTGGCGCGTGGAGGAAAGCACTGGCTCGATGTACGACGTTACCGTCAGCAAGTCGCTCACCGACGCCACCCAGGTGCAAATCAGCAACTTCGCCAACGAGCAGGCCAACGCCACGGCCATCTACGAAAACAAGGTCCTCACCTTCGAGCAGCAGGTCGTCGGTGAGATCACGGTCAAAAGTGGAACCGGGACCGTCTCGGCCAACAACCAAGGCATCTCCCTGACCTACGTGTTCGAGTTCGACGGCCAGGAGGAGACCGTGACGGCGACCTTCACGCCCCAGGACAACGTGGCCAAGTAAGGCCCCGCGCTTTTCCCCTCCCCGCGAAGGCCGCCCCAAACCAGGGCGGCCTTTTTCTTGGGGTCGAAGCACGGCATCCGCCCGCCGGCTCGGGCGCATGAAAAAGCCCTCCCCCGAAAAACGGAAGAGGGCCAGCCAAAGCCCTGGGGCCTGGGATGGAATCAGAAGTAAACGCCCAGGCGGAACCCGCCGATCAGGGAGGTGCCCGAGTAGCCGTAGTCCCAGTTGTTCTGGTTATACACGAAGGGCTCCACGTCGTTGGTAACGTCCACGAAGGCGTAGCGCACGCCCACGCCCGTGTAGAGGTCCACGAAGAGATGCTCGAGGATTTCGAGCTGGAAGCCTACGAAGGCCGTGGCGCCCAGGCGGGTGTTGGTCTGGGTCTCGTCGCTGTTGCGGTAAACGAAGATCTCGCGGCCGTCGAGCAGCTCCGACTCCCAGCTCCAGGCGTTGAACTGGCTGACAATGCGCTGGCTGTAAAGGCCATAGGCGAAGTAGGCCCCTTCGGGCGCCTTCCCGCGCGAGAAATGCTTCTGGAATACCTCCAGCCCGAAGCCGGCCAGGCTCTCGCCGGGCAGTTCGCGGAAGAAGAAGGTGTTGTCAACCTGCCGGAAAAGGGAATAGTACTGGGGCGCCACGACCAGCCAGCGGGTGCGGTCGGCATTGAGCGGGAACTCGATGTCGAGGCGCAGGCCGTTGTTCACCAGGTGCTGTGGCGAACCGAAGATCATGACGTTCCGGCGGTCGGCCCAGGGGTCGTCCTGGCTGTCGCTCTGCGCCGAAGCCCAAGGGAGGAGCCCCAGGCAAGCCATCAGGGCCAAAATTGTTCTTTTCATCCTGAAAGGGAATTTAGGCAATCGCCTTGTTGAAGGGTTAGAAACTCACGCCCATGCGCAGGCCCAGCAGCATGAGGTTTCCGGCGTAGCCGAAATCCCAGGTGTTGTTGGACACGCCGATTCCGTCTATCTGCTCCGAGAGGTCGCTGTCGTCGATGCTCGACCAGCGGGTTCCGAGACCACAGAAGAGGTCGATGAAGATGAAGTCCTCGGGCATGAACGAGTAGCCGACAAGGGCATCCAGCCCATACTTGAACTGGCTCTGGCTGCCCAGGGTCTCGTCGATGAACGAGAGCCGGGTGAACTGCGCCATGGGGCCATAGGCGAAATAGGTTCCGCCGGCCCGCTCCTTGTTGGTGTAGATGCGGTGGTAGAGGGCCATGCCCACGCCGTTGACCTTGTCGTAGCTGCTCCCGAAGAGGTTGTTGTCGCTGCCGGAGATGAAGGACGGGCCGACTTGCACCCAGTGGTTCTCGCCCATGACCTTCAGGTCGATGTCGAAGCGCAGGGCGTCCATGAGCAGGAACTGGGGCTGGGTGGAGACCATGACCGCGCCCGTCTGCGCGTTGGAAAGGCTGGCGGCCAAGAGCAGGGCCGCCAGCCCGATGAGCTTTTTCATGTGGTTTTTTTTCAGGTTTTCGGGCTTGAAAGTTCTCTGGCTCATTGCTCGCCGGCCACGGGCAGGCTGCTCAGCAGGGTGAACTGGCCGTCGTTGTAGTCGTACTGGAAGAAGCCGTCGTCGCCGACCACCAGCAGGATGCCGTTGAGCGGAATGACGTCGTTGGCCTTGATGGGCTCGGTCTGGATAAGCCGGAGGTTGACGGGGTCGGTGCGGTCATAGACCTTGATGCCTTCCTTGTCGCAGACGAAAAGGCGGTCGCCGTCAACGCCCAGCCCCTTGGGGTTGGTCATGGGGTAGCTGGTGACCAGGGTGGGCATGGAGGGCACGCTGATGTCGAGCACTTGCAGCTCGTTGATGCTGCTGCCGCAGGTGCGCTCGGTGCTCAGGGTAACGTAGGCGTGGTTGCCCTCGGCCACGACGGGGTCGCAGGCGAAGAAGTGGTTGAGCTGCGAGAGGTAGGTGGGGTTGGTGGGCGTCTCGAGGCTGTAGAGGTAAACGCCCCACTGCGAGCCGATGAGCAGCATGCCGTTGTAGGGGAAGATGGTCTCGATGCCCTCGCCGACGTAGAGCTCGCTCTCGTACATGGGGTTGGCCTCGTTGCTGATGTCGTAGGTCTTGAGGGTGGCGAAGTCCACGGTGTAGAGGTAGTCGCCCACGATGGTGAAGCGGGCCATTGAGCCCCCGCGCCCCACCTCGCCGTCGGTCACGGACTCGTTGTCGGAAAAGCCTGCGTCGCAACCACTCAGGACGAAGGCCAGCGCAAGCAGGAAGAAAGATAGCTTTTTCATGGTGTCATGGATATTTTGTGCCCCAGGGGGCAAAAGGTTCAGTTCTTTTTCACCCACCCGATGATGACGGTGCCGGCGGGGCGGTTTTCGCCGAAGAAGTGGCTGGGGATGTAGGCCAGGTCGGGCGGGTTGTGCTCGGGGAAGGCGTTGACTATCCGCTCGGTGACCATGAGCTGGGGCAGGTTCGTCAGGTCGATGGCCACCAGGTCGGGGCCGTTGTCCACGAACAGGGTCTGCCCTTTGATGGCGATGTCAACACAACCGGGGGCGGTGATGAAGCCCACGTTGACGGGCTGGGCCGGGTTGTTGTTGTCGATCACGTGGACTCCTTCGTACCGTTCGGAGATGAACACGTAGCGGTCCTTGAAGTAGATCTTGGCGGGAATCCCCAAGGACTTGGGCTGCACGAAGCCCACGGAGCTTTCCAGCTCGGTCCGGGCCATGAGCATGGGCGTGTACTCGGTAGCCTCCTCGTCGAACCAGATTTCGGACTCGTCGGTCTCGGTGATGCAGGCCGAAAGGCTGGCTGCCATTGCCAACAACAAAAGTGAACGTTTCATTTGGACTATGTTTTGGTTTTTTAACAGAATGCGGTTTCACCATGGGAGAAACGGCCGTGCGCCTGGGCCATCTTCCCAAGAAAGACATGCGAAAAGGAAGTTCGTTGCACGGTTTTTGGGCGAATCGGCCTGGGCCAGCCTTTTTCCGGTTTTCAGTAGCAAGACGGCTTTGGACGGCCAAGGCGTTGCGTGCGGGGGCAAAAAAAGAGGGAGGGGCCGCGCGGGCCCCTCCCTCCGAGATTGTCCAAAGCCCACCGAAGGGCCTTGTGTCACTGGTGCTGGTCGCGGAGCAGGTCGTTGACGGTCTTGACGGGGCTGAAGGTGCTGATGGGCACTTCCACGAAGAAGGTGTTCCAGTCGGACATGGCTCCGTTCCAGAGGCCGGGCAGCTCGAGGGCCTTGAGGTCCTTGCCGTCCTTGGACTTCTCGGAGATGAAGCCGGTCTGCTCGTCGCGGAAGTTGGTCAGGTTGTAGCGGCGGCCCTTGGCGTCCTTGGTGGCGCAGACCAGGTCCACGGGGTTGAAGTGCGTCGCGGCGGCCACGATGGCGGCCTTCTGGGCGTCGTTGGGGTCGATCTGCGAGCTTTCGACCACTTGCAGCGAGCTGGAGCCGTCGGGGTCGGTGGCGTGGAAAGGCCCGCCTCCGGGCTCGCCCTCGTTGCGGACCATGCCGCAGACGCGCATGGGGCGGTCGAGCTTGCGCTTGTAGTAGATGATCTTCTCGGCCTCGGTGCGCTGCTCGAAGCCTTCGGGGAAGCCCAGGCAGAGCTCATCGCGGAGGAAGGCCTCGACCTCGGCCAGGGAGGCGGGGCTGAGGTCGGCGTCGAGCTGCTGGCGCAAGGCGAAAAGGCGGCTTTGGTAGTCGAGCAGCAGGGCACCCAGGGCCCTCTTGTAGGTGAGCGTGTCGGCGCGGAGGCGCTCGGGGGCCACGTTGTCGATGTTCTTGATGAAGACCAGGTCGGCGTCGATGTGGTTGAGGTTCTCGATCAGGGCGCCGTGTCCGCCGGGGCGGAACAGGATGCTGCCGTCGGAGTTGCGGAAGGGCTCGTTCTGCATGTCAACGGCCACGGTGTCGGTGGCAGGGTGCTGCTCCGAGAAGCCGACCTCGAAACTGGTGGTGTAGAGCGTGGAAATCTCGGGCGAGGCCTGGCCGATGTGGCGCTCGAAGGCCGCGCGGTGCTCGGGCGAGACGGTGAAGTGCAGGTACGACCGGTCATCGACCTGGGTGTAGCTGGCGGCCTCCACCAGGTGCTCCTCGGTCGAGGTCCTGGCCTGGCCTTCGTGCTTGTGGAAGAGCAGCAGGCCCTTGGGCAGGTTGCCGTAGCCCAGGCCCTGGTCGGAGAGCAGGGTCTGGAGGGTCTGCCGGTAGGGAGCGGTGCGGATGTCTAGGCCATGCTCCTTCATCTTGTCGGCCAAGGCGTTGTAGAAGGCGAAATGCTCGATCTCGCTGAAGAACTTGTGGATGAACTTGTAGCCCTTCTGCTTGAGCTCGTCGAGCGTGGCGATGTCGGCGGCGGCGGCATCGTCCACGAAGGAGAAAAGGTCTTTGAACATGCGGCTGGCGGCGCCGGAGGCGGGCACGAACTTGACGACCTTCTTGCCCTCGATCATCGCCGGGTAGGCCTGGGCCAACTGCTCGACGCGCTCGGGGCTGAGGCGGATGACGCCGTCGCCGACCGTGGCCGGACGCAGGATGTCCATGAAGGGGAAGCCCTCCTTGAACTGCTGGATTTGGCGCTCGACCTGCGCCGGTTGGATGCCTTTGGCGGCGAATTGCTCCCGATCTTTTTCCGTGAACATGGATTTTCGGTTTTTGTGGGTTTGTATTGCCTGTTTTGAAGGTTTCTTGGCGGCTCTAAATATAATGGCTTTCTGGACAATGGCAAAGCCAAGGGCCTGGGCGGGCTGCCAGCGCTTGCTTTTTTGGGAAAAAATGGTAAATTGACCCGAAAAATGAACCTGATGGAGGCCCGGAAGTTCTTCTTGTCTCTCGCGCTGGCCCTGGTGGCACTGGGCGCCCGCGGGCAATGCGGCACCGACTCGAGCTACTTCTGCTTCGAGCAGTTGCGCGGCTTCAAGCACGACGGGCGGATGCTCAGCAACGTCATCGGGCTGGGCGACGAGATCTTCTACCTCCAGAGCGTAGAGGCCGACCGCTCCTACCGCTTCGTGCTCTGCTCGGCCGGCGACGACCTGCGGCCCTTGCTCATGGAGCTGCTGACCACCAGCGGCAACGTGCTGGCTTCCAAGACCGACCAGAACCAGTTGGCCTTCGAGCTGACACCTACCCGCGCCCAGCAGCTCATGGTCCGGGTAAGCTACCCCTACCGGCAGGGACAGATGATGGCCGACAAGAACCTTTGCGTGGCCCTGATGGTCGGCAACCGCGCGGCCGAACCTTGACCCGCCCCCACCCCCACCCAGCGACCCCTAACCCCAGCACCGATTCCCCCATGCAGCCCAACCTGCCCCAGCATCCGCTA
>JAIFMG010000238.1 GCA_020048645.1 Bacteroidota bacterium
AAAAAAATTTCGTGTTCTTCGTGTTTTTCGTGGAAAAAAAATCGAACATTGATTTCAGATTTAACACAATCTAATTTCAAAGTCTTACTTATTGGCTCCGCAATTGATTTTCTACTAAGGTTTTACCCAAAAATAAGGTCAAATTCCTAGTTGCTTTCAAAGGTAAAATACCCCAGCGCAGCTTGGCATAATACCAAGTTGCTCTCAAGGGTGACCAATACAAATCGTCAGCATCCTTCGAAATTTGAATGATTCCGGGTCGAATCCCGAAGGGATGGAATTGCTGTAGCCAGCCGGGCGCCGGTTGGAGTAAGAACCCCGAAGGGGTGGCATTATTTGGCCCTTTCTTCCGACCAGGACAATTTCACCCTTCGGGGTTCTCTTCTTTGGCCTAGTTCGGCTTTCTACAATCATGGCACCCCTTCGGGGTTGGGCGATCCTTCATGGCAATCCATCCTCTTTGAACGCGACTTGGTGTCCCCATCGAACGCAACTTGATACAGGAAACCGCAAAAAGGATTCAGGGCAGAACCGCGCGATTCTGGGCAGGCCTTGCAACCGTTGATCGTTTCGGTCGTCCTTCGTAAGTTGGAAGAAAAGTCTGGCCGCGCAGCGTTCAGGGCGAAGCCGATCGAATTGGATAGAACCAGCATCCCAAGATTGGCACGCGAAAAAACGAATCGCAATGGGATTTTTCCTACTTTTAAGCGACAATAACCGAAAAAATCAAAGGCCGAAAGGCCCGTTTCAAGTTCAACAATCCCAACCAAAAATTCATTTGAGATGAAGAAACTCTTAGCACTGATGATGATGCTCGGCCTGGGCCTGTTCATGAGCCCGCTGGCCGGAGCCACGGGCGCGGGCGGCTACACGCTCGACGAGGAAGCCGTGGACCAGATGTTCGCCTCCGCAGTCGAGATTTCGGTCCATGACCTGGAACAGCGGGCCTTGGACTTCCCCACGAGCGGGCAGTTCAGCGTGGCCGAGGACTCCAAGGACGCCATCGTGGCCTGGGTGCTGTGCTGGTTCCTGGGCGGGGTGGGCATCCACCGGCACTACCTGGGCACCAAGAGCAACATGTGGGCGCTCTACTGCTTCACCTGCGGCGGCGTGTTCGGCATCGTAACCTTCGTGGACTGGGTCGTCCTGCTGGTGAACGGAGTGGTGAACGAGGACCTGAGCAAGTACCGGGACAACCCGAACTTCGTCATGTGGATGGACTGAGCCGCTGGTAGAGGTCGCCATAGCGGCGGCCGATGGTATCGAACGAAAACTCTTCCTGGACCTTGATGCGGGCGCGAGCCCGCATCTTGTTTGGGGAGATCTCGAAGAGCACTTGCGACAGCCCTTCGGCCAGGCTCTGGGCCGAGCCAGGCTCGGCCAGGAAGCCGGTCTCGAGGTGCTCGACCATCTCGGGGATGCCGCCCGTGCGGAAGGCCACGACGGGCGTGCCGCAGGACATGGATTCCATGATGGTGTTGGGCAGGTTGTCGTCGAGCGATGGCAGCACGAAGACATCGCAGAAGGCGTAGGTGTCGGCGATCTGGTCGGCCGAGCGCAGGTAGCCGAGGCTGCGGGTCGGGAAAGGTAGGCCGCGAAGGGTCTCGGCGCGGACTTTGCCAAAGACCACCAGCTCGATGGCCTCGTCGGGCCGGGCCAGCTTGAGCAGGCGCAGGGCCTCGGCCAAGAAGGGGAAGCCCTTGCGGGGATCGTTGACGTTGGCGGCCCCGAAGAGGATGAACTTGGTGCCAGGGTCGAGGTCCATGCGCTGGCGCAGCTCGACGCGGGCCGTGGGCCGGAACACGCGGGTGTCGATGGCGTTGGGGATGGACAGGACTGTGGCGTCGCGGAGCAGGCCGCTCTCGAGGGCCTTCTGTTGGAGCCATTGGCTGCAGGTCACGAAGGTGATGGGCGCCACCTTGAACAGATCGCGCTTCTTGCGCCAGATCTGGGTCGAGAGGTCCGTCGGGCCAGGCTTGCGCAGCATGGGGCAGTCGCCGCAAGTGCCCCGGAAGCGAGTGCAATCGCCGGCGTAGTGGCAGCCGCCCGTGAAGGCCCACATGTCGTGCAGGGTCCAGACCACGGGCTTGCCCAGGCCCAGCAGCTTCTCGATGCCCTCGAACGAAAGGAAGCCCTGGTTGAACCAGTGCAGGTGCAACACGTCGGCGCCGCGCACCAGCGGGTGGCCGCTGAGGTCCTCGCCCGTGTTGGCCAGCGAGAATCCGTAGCGCACGCTCTTGTCCCGTTCGTGGGGAAGGAAGGCCAGGCGCTCGAAGACGAAGCGGCTGAAATCGGCCCACTTTTTCAGCCCGCCCGCCGAGGTGTTCTCAATCTTGTCGTTGACCAGGTTCTGCTCCTGCACCAGCAGGCGGCTGCGCTTGCCCACGTGCAGCAAGGCGCGGTTGAGCCTTTCGCAGGCCACAGCCGCCCCTCCTCGGGAATCAGATTTGTTGATCAGCGTGATGTTCATGCGAAGGGCAAAGCTTTGCGAAGATAGGAAAAGCAAAGCAAGGCGGCAATTTTCTGGCCTATTTTGTCCTCGAACGGAAAAGACAAAGCCCGAGGAATCGATTACTGCGCGTTTTATGGCAATGGCAAGGCAAATTCTGACATACTTGCCCGCGAACCCGCTGGCCTACGAGAAGCTCCCGGCCTGCCGCAAGAAGGACGCCGGGCACCCCTGAGGCCAAGCGCGGACGAACCCATCCCCCAAAAAGCAACTTCCTGCAAGCCTCTGGCCTCCGGGACGCTGCCTCGGGGGGATTTTTTTGGGGGATACTTTCGGCAAAGAAAATCATGGCCCAGCCCGAAGAGCGAAGCCAAACCGAGAAAACGGGTCAAGCAGTTGTCCGGATTTTTCCTATCTTCGAATCCAATCTTCCAAAGTTTTTCGACAATGACCTACGAAGACTACCGCAAAGCCGCGGAAAGGCATCTGAACACCTGCAAATGTCTGCTAAAGTCCAACCAAAGTGACGATTGCCAGAGCAGCCATGAATCGCTGCTCCAGAATGTTGTCTATCTGAGCGGTTATGTCATGGAATGCCAGTTGAAGTATTTGTTGTTACTCAAAATGGGCATCGATCGAAATCAAGAAATCAACAATCACCCCGAGAGACAGAACTGGCAGACCCATGACTTGCAAAAATTGCGAAACAAGATTGAACAAAGAGGCCTTAGCTTCCCAGCAGACATTCCTTTTTTTGGCTCAAGGCAACATCCTAACACCAAAATCAAAAGTTTGTTCAACTATTGTAAAAATGAACTTTCCAACATTCGATATGAATTTGGGATGCCTATTGATTTTGATCTGGTAAAAGATTACCTCGAAGAGGTCAAGATCCTCAACGACCGTTTGCAACGAATGGCTTGAGGCCAGGATTTCACAATCAAAACAACAAAGCCGCCACCATGATCAAGCTGCTGGATAACTTTGAATCGCTGAACAAAAGACTGGGGGATGCTTGCCAAGAAGGCATCCTAGAAGATTACAGGATAATTTTGCGTTCCAATCGGGACATTGAAGCCTTTGCCTTGGCCAATGGCAAGCGGGATGAACTGCCCAGCTTGGAGTCTTCGTTCGCCGAATACCCCAACGCGTATTTGAACATCGTAACGCAGGACGAAATCGACACAGACAGCTTTTACCAGCACCTTTTCAACCAATCCGGCAAGGCGAACTTGTCGTTCAGCCGCCCCAGGCTGAACCACCTGCTCGATGCTCCTGAAAACACAAGAACCACTCGGCGAAACAACGCTCCCGCAACAGCCGCGCTCCCGCTCGATGAAGCTGAAAACCCGAATCCCCTGCCCTGCCCCGTCGTGGCTTTTTACAGCTACAAGGGCGGCATGGGCCGTTCCACTTTCCTGGCCGCCACGGCGGCGCACCTGGCCTACCACGAAGACCACCGCGTGGTCATCATCGACTGCGACTTCGAGGCACCGGGCTTCGAAAACTTCTTTCTGGAATATCCCCAAGCGCCTAAGCATCACGATGGTTTCGTGGAGTATGTCTTCAACCAGGAGTTGAACCCCGAGGAGGACATCTCGCGGTACCTTTGGCAAGCCTCGAAGGCCTTTTCGGGCAAAGGCGAGCTTTGGATCATGCCCGCGGGCAACCTCGACGACGAGCGCCGCGAAGGATCCGGCCGCAGACCGATAGACGACTACCTGGAAGGGCTTTCGCGGCTTGACTTCAGCAGCCGAGAGTACATCCGCCGTGTTTTTGAGAATGTGCTGCGCAAGATCCACGAGGAAAAGGAACCAACGCTGATCTTCATCGACAGCCGGACTGGATTCAACGATGTTTTTGGCCTTGTGGCTTCTCGCTTCGCGAACCTGATGGTCGGGTTCTTCGGCATTACGGTACAGCACCAGGCCGGGATGCGGCAGTTCATCGAGATGATTGCCCGAAGGCAGCGCAATTTCACGGGAATGCTGGTCAACTCCTTCTCGAACCCTGGTGATGCCGAGCTGTTCCGGCAAATGGTGGACCGACTGGCCAACGAGCTGGATGCGCCCTCGGAAGACCCCTCGCAAAGTCCTGGTCCAATGAACCTTGAAACCTTCCACTTTGGCCGCAACGAGACCTTGGCCTCGCTCGGAACACCATATGAAACGGTGGAATACTTTCAAAAAACCATCGCTTACAAAGGCCTAATACACAACTACATAGAGATTTTCGAGCGAATCGGAAACCTCGCGGGTCAACTGGCTCCAGCGAAAGAACAGAAAGAGGAACTCGATACGCAAAGCAAACAGGAAAAGCAGCCCCAAAAGGCCCCCAAGAACAATGAGCGCCTCGAGCTTCAAAAATCCATCCTCGAAAAACTCGCGGAGCAGATGCCGAACCTTTATGCCGAAAACATTGACATCTTGGCCGAATTCAAGAACAAACGACATTTTTTCCGCCCTTGCATGATGGATTTGTTCAACGAAAGCAAATTCCTGGTATTGGGAAGCAAGGGGACGGGTAAATCGTACATCTTCCAATCGCTAAAACATGAAAAAATCGTCGATAGCCTAAAGAAAAAATCGAACCGGGTCTATACGAAAATCTTTTTCCAACCCATCGTTGACAAGAAGGAGAGCAAGCTCCTGAGAACTGAAAAACTTCCGCTCATCGCCGATGGCCAGGCCAACGCGTTCTACCGCAACTTCTGGCTGGTTTTCACTTGGGCACAAATCGACTGGGCTTCGCTGAAGCAGAGAATCGGTTTCGTGCCGGCCGAAAAACCTGAACCGATATACGACGAGGAAACGAGCGCCAATTGGCTGGCGCACAAAGCCCAAGATGGGCAAGCGATGCAATCCATCGAGGCCGAGATGCGTCGGCTGGACGCTGCCTTGCGGACCAAAAACCAGGACTTGATGCTAATTTTCGACAACTTGGATGAAATGGTGATTCCCCCAAAATGGGCGACGCAAATCGCGCCTTTGCTCAATTTCTGGAAACATACCTCTTACACCAACATCTTCTCAAAGCTTTTCATCCGAAGAGACCTCTTCAACAAGGTTTCGGGTATTACCAACATCCAAGACATGGCCAACAATGCCATCGACCTGGAATGGTCGAAAGAAGAGATTTTTGCGTTCTTCTTCAAACTGGTATTTTCCCATTCCAAGGAGAATTTTTTCAAACTGATGGAAAGCTTTGGCGATCACGACGAAAGTGTGATTGCATCGCTCCGAAAAACCAGCAAAGATGAAAACCAGCTTCCGCTAGAAGACAGTTTCTTGCGAAAACTGAGCCTGACCTTCTTTGGCAAAGAAGCACAGGCGGCCCGTTATGGTGAGCCTTATGACTGGTTCTACCGCAACCTGATGAACTCGGATGGCACCATCAGCCTCCGACCTTTCTTGGACATGATCGAGGCGGCCATCAAAAAGTGGAAATCAGAAGTGGTTGAAGGGCGTTTGAAATTGCGAGAGAAGCCCATCCTGCACCATCACTTCTACATGGATAGCAAAGTTCGCACCGATGCGGTGGAGCGGCATTTCAACGACCTGGCCAGCGAAGAAGGCAACGGCGACCTCCGCCGCGTCTTCGCCTTCATCGACAAGACGCCGAAGTTCCAACGGTTCGAGTTCAAGGAGGGCCAGTTCGACGAAATGCTAAACGCGGCGCAGGAATACTACCAGAAGCAAAATAACCCATTCGAAAGCGTGAGCAACGACGCGCTGAAAGAGCTGCTGAAGGTCAACGGCATCATCAAGATCACGAACTATGGCGGCAGACGGATGTTCTCCTTCGCTTTCCTCTACAAGTACAAGCTGGGGCTGAAGGGCGGGCGCTGAAAGGGCATCGGGAAGAAAAAACGCCCCCGCCGCCAAAAGCGGACCCGTTTGTCCTTTTTGCTTCGGAGGGCTTTGGGAGGACGCGATTTTTAGCGATATTCGCGGGGTCAGTCAAAAAGAAAAGAAGTCCAACCTAAAAAAAATGAGAAATGGCTTTTGAATTGCCCGAACTGCCCTACGCGAAAGACGCCCTCGAGCCCCACATCGACGCGCGCACGATGGAAATCCACCACGGCAAACACCACGCCGGCTACACCAACAACCTGAACGCGGCCATCAAAGGCACGGCGCTGGACGGCATGAGCATCGAGGAAATCCTGGCGGGCGTGTCCAAGCATTCGCCCGCGGTGCGCAACAACGGCGGCGGATACTACAACCACTGCCTGTTCTGGGAAATCATGGGCCCCAACGCGGGCGGCAAGCCCAGCGGCAAGCTGGCCGCGGCCATCGAGGCCGCCTTCGGCTCGTTCGAGAAGTTCCAGGAGGCCTTCGCGCAGGCGGCGGCCACCCGCTTCGGCTCGGGCTGGGCCTGGCTGTGCAAGAACGCGGACGGCAGCGTCTCGGTCTGCTCCACGCCCAACCAGGACAACCCGCTGATGGACGTTGACTCGTGCGGCGGCACGCCCATCCTGGGCCTCGACGTGTGGGAGCACGCCTACTACCTGAACTACCAGAACCGCCGCCCCGACTACATCCAGGCCTTCTGGAACGTGGTGGACTGGAGCAAGGTTTCCGCGAAGTACGAAGGCTGAGCCTCGCGCGAGCGGCGCATCGCACGATCGGCAAGGCTGTCCGCCCATTGGGCGGGCGGCCTTGTTTTTTTTGGGGCGACGGGGCGCGGGGCGCTTGTTTTCTGGGGGAGTATGCTAATTTTGAGCAACAAAAAACTTGGCACGCATGAACATTTTGCTTTCGGGGGCCACGGGATACATCGGCAAGCGCCTTTTGCCCGTCTTGGTGGAGTTGGGGCACCACGTCCATTGCTGCGTGCGCGACCGCAAGCGCTTCGCGGTGCCCAGCGACATGGAGCAGCAGGTGGACGTGGTGGAGATCGACTTCGCCAACAAGCGGCACCTGGAGCGACTGCCCGCGCAGGTGGACGCGGCCTTCTACCTGATCCACTCCATGACCTCGAAATCGAAGGACTTCGACCTGATCGAGGCGGCGGTGGCCATGAACTTCGCGGCCTATTGCGAGAAGGCCAACTGCCAGCAAATCATCTACTTGAGCGCCATCAAGGGCGAAGGGGAGGTCTCGCAGCACCTGCGTTCGCGCTACCAGGTCGAGGAGCTGTTGCAGCAGGGGCGCACGCCGGTAACGATTCTGCGCTCGGGCATCATCGTCGGCTCAGGCAGCGCCTCGTTCGAGATCATCCGCGACCTGGTGGAGACCCTTCCGGTGATGGTGACGCCGCGCTGGGTGAACACGCTCTCGCAACCGATCGCCATCCGCAACGTCATCCACTACCTGTCGCACTGCCTGCTCAACCCGCGGACCCTAGGCCGGGTGTTCGACATTGGCGGGCCGGAGGTGCTGAGCTACAAGGAGATGCTGCTGGGCTACGCCAAGGCGCGGGGCTACAAGCGCTACATCTGGGCCACGCCCTTCTTCTCGCCCCGGCTGTCCTCGTTCTGGCTCTACTTCGTAACCTCGACCAACTACCAGTTGGCCATCCACCTGGTGGAGAGCATGCGCTCGGAAGTGGTCTGCCACGAGAACGAGATCCGGGACATCATCCCGCAGGAGCTCTTCGGCTACGAGACGGCCGTGCGCATGGCCTTCGACAAGATCGAGCAGAACATGGTGCTTTCGACCTGGAAGGACGCGCTGGCCTCGAGCACCGACAAGGCCAAGCTGGCCAAGTACATCCACGTGCCGAGCTACGGGTGCATGGTGGACGAGCGCAGCCGGGTGTTCGAGCGCGACACCGAGCAGGTGCTCGACAACGTCTGGGCCATTGGCGGGACGCGGGGCTGGTACGGGGGCAACTCGCTCTGGCGGTTCCGGGGCGTGCTCGACAAGCTGGTGGGCGGCGTGGGCCTGGCGCGGGGCCGCCGCGACCCGATCGACCTCCAGCCGGGCGACGCGCTGGACTTCTGGCGGGTGCTGCTGGCCGACCGCGGGCAGCGCCGACTGCTGCTCTACTCGGAGATGCGCCTGCCCGGCGAGGCCTGGCTCGAACTGCGCATCCGCGAGGAAGACAAGCGCAAGTGCCTGGTCCTGACGGCCACCTACCGCCCCAAGGGAATCCTGGGCAAGCTCTACTGGTGGTCCGTCAAGCCTTTCCACGGCATCGTCTTCCAGCGCCTGCTCAAGAACGCCATCGAGCACGGGCGGCCCAAAGCCTGAAGCGGCCTGCGTGCCGAGGAGGCACCGGCGCGGCTGGGCGAAGCGGCTTCCGATGGACGGTTTTTGGGTTGTCGGAAAAAATTTAGCTTCGCGAGGCGTCCGCCAAGCGGCGGCGCCCGCACGAACAGCAGCAAGAAAATCGAAAACCTTAACCCATTGATGGAAAAGAAATTGGCAGTGGTAGCCCTGGGCGGCAACGCCTTGCTCCGGGGCAACCAGAAGGGCACCTTCGAGGAGCAGGTCCAGAACACCCTGGACACCCTCGAGAACCTGGTCTATCTGATCAAGGACGGATATGACCTGGTCATCGGGCACGGCAACGGCCCGCAAGTCGGCAACATCCTCATGCGCAACGACGCTGGCAGCGAGATGTACGGCATCCCGGCCATGCCGCTGGATGTCTGCGTGGCCGACTCGCAAGGCGGGATCGGCTACATGCTGGAGCGCTCGCTCCGCAACATGATGCACAAGCACGGCATCGAGAAGGAAGTCATCACGATGGTAACGCAGGTCATCGTGGACAAGGACGACCCGGCCTTCCAGAACCCGACCAAGCGCGTGGGCAAGATCTACAGCCAGGAGGAGGCTGAGAAGCTCAGCAAGAGCAAAGGATGGGTGTTCAAGACCAGCCCCAAGCAAGAAGGCGGCTGGCGCCGCGTTGTGGCCTCGCCCGAGCCGAAAAGCATCTTCAACACCCACGCTGTCAAGGAATTGGCCCGGCTGGGCAAGATCGTCATCGCCGCCGGCGGAGGCGGAGTGCCGGTCTATCAGTCCGAGGACGGCTACATCCACTCGGTGGAGGCCGTCATCGACAAGGACTTCGCCCTCTCGCAACTGGCCACGCAGATCGGGGCCGACGAGTTCTACATCCTGACCGACGTGCCCTACATCTTCCTGGACTTCGGCAAGCCCGAGCAGCGGGTGGCCGAGTTCCTGAACGTGGCCGACGCCCGGCGCTACCTGGCCCAAGGGCAGTTCGGCGAGGGCAGCATGTCGCCCAAGATCGAGGCCTGCA
This sequence comes from Bacteroidota bacterium, assembly GCA_020048645.1. GTDB lineage: Bacteria > Bacteroidota > Bacteroidia > Bacteroidales > UBA6013 > UBA6013. The sequence goes on from JAIFMG010000238.1 coordinate 9,662, forward strand.
TCCGCTTCGTCGAGAACGGCGGCCAGAAGAGCGTCGTAACCGAGGCCACCAAGCTCGAAGACCGCAGCTTCGGCAGCCGCATCACCCAAGAGTACGAGGAGCCCGAAATGGCCCTGACCCACCGCCGGAAAAACTCATAACTACCAACATACCAATGGCTTACAATCTTCGCAACCGCAACTTCCTGAAACTTCTGGATTTCACTCCCAAGGAGATTTCCTTCCTGCTGGAGCTCTCGGCCGAACTCAAGAAGGCCAAGTACGCAGGCACCGAGCAGCCTCGGCTCAAGGGCAAGAACATCGCCCTGATCTTCGAGAAGACCTCGACCCGCACGCGCTGCGCCTTCGAGGTGGCCGCGTTCGACCAGGGCGCGCAGGTAACCTACCTGGGCCCCTCGGGCAGCCAGATCGGGCAGAAGGAATCCATGAAGGACACTGCCCGCGTGCTCGGGCGCATGTACGACGGCATCGAGTACCGCGGCTTCGGCCAGTCCATCGTCGAGGAGCTGGGCCAGTACGCCGGAGTGCCGGTCTGGAACGGCCTGACCGACGAGTTCCACCCGACGCAGATCCTGGCGGACTTCCTGACCATGATGGAGCACAACGACAAGCCCCTGCGCCAACAGTGCCTGGTTTACATGGGCGACTGCCGCAACAACATGGCCAATTCGCTGCTGGTCGGCGGCGTCAAGATGGGCATGGACATCCGCCTCTGCGGCCCCGCCAGCGTGCAGCCCGCCGCCGAGCTGGTGGCGCAATGCAAGACCATCGCCGAGCAGACCGGAGCCCGCATGATGATCACCGACGACCCCCAGAAAGCCCTGGCCAGAGCCGACTTCATCTACACCGACGTATGGGTCTCGATGGGCGAGCCGGACTCGGTCTGGGAGGAGCGCATCCGCCTGCTCAAGCCCTACCAGGTCAACCGCGCCGCGCTGGAGGCCACGGGCAACCCGCGGGTGAAGTTCCTGCACTGCCTGCCCGCCTTCCACAACCGCGAGACCAAGGTCGGCGAGGAGATCTTCCAGAAGTTCGGCCTCGACGGCATGGAAGTTACCGAGGAGGTCTTCGAGTCGGAAGCCTCCGTGGTCTTCGACCAGGCCGAGAACCGCCTGCACACCATCAAGGCCGTCATGGTGGCCACGCTTGGGGCCTGATCCTGGGCATCCGCACAAAAGAAAGCCCGCCGAGCTACGCGCTTGGCGGGCTTTCCTGTTTTTGTGGCCAGAGGCCTTGCCACCGATGCGGAAGGATGCTGGCGGAAAGGCTCATTGGCCCTGCGTGCGGCCCTTCTGGTTGTCCTTGACCTGCTCGGCCAGGGCGTGGGCCAACTGGTTGACCTTGGCCTGGGGCAGGGCGGAGATGCTCACGGGCGGATAGTCGAACACGCTGCCGTCGCGGGTGAGTTGGCGGAAGGTGATGCTCCGCTTGAAGCCGCCGAAGCTCTTGTGGATCTGGAAGCCGACCAGGGCTTTCTTGGGAATCTCGAAGGCCATGTACTTGCGCAGGAAGGGGTGGATGTTGTAATGCCGGAAGACGAGGAAGTCCTTCTTCTTGCCTTTTTCCTCGTCGGAGTAGTAGATGAAGCGCAGGCCCAAGTAGTTCATCAGCCCATAGACCAGCAGCAGGGCCCCCGCGATCCAAAGCCCCAGGACGTTTTGCGCCCAGCCCCCGCCCTCGAAAAGGGAAAATATGACCAGGACGACAGGAAGGACGGTGCAGAGCAGGTAGGCCAGGCGGATCTTGGCAATGGCCAGGCGGTTTTCAACAAGCATCGCGAGGATTTTTTTCGTTTTTTGGAGGAAGTTTTCGAAGGCCCGGCCCTACGGCATTTTCATTGCCCGATGCGGCGGCGCTGCTTTTCCTTGGTGATGAGCCTTAGCTCGCGGCTGCTTTGGCCGGCCGTGGCGGTGTTCTCTTGGGCGCGGCGGAGCAGGTAGGGCATGACGTGCTTGACGGGGCCGTAGGGCAGGTACTTGGCCACGTTGTAGCCCTCGTTGGCCAGGTTGAAGCTGATGTGGTCGCTCATGCCGTAAAGCTGTGAGAACCAGATGCGCGGGTCGTCCTTCCGCAGCCCCTTGCGCTCGATTTCGCGGGCCAGGAGGTGGCAGGAATCTTCGTTGTGGGTGCCGCAGAAGGTCGAGATGCGGTCGATGTGCTCGAGGGTAAACATCAGGCCGAGGTTGTAGTCGCGGTCGGTGCTGGCCTTGTCGGGCTGTATGGGCGAGGGGTATCCGCCTTCCTTGGCCCGGGCGCGCTCCTTCTCCATGTAGGCGCCGCGGACGAACTTGATGCCCAGGAAGAAATTCTCGCGCAAGGCCTTGTCGTGCAGGGCCTTGAGGTAGTCGAGCCTGTCGTGCCGGTACATCTGCAAGGTGTTGAAGACGATGGGCTTCTCGCGGTTGAACTTGGCCATCATGTCCTCGACCAGCTCGTCGATTGCCCTTTGGAAGCAGTAGTCTTCGGCATCGACCAGGATGGGCAGGTCCGCCTTGGCGGCGGCGGCGCAGAGGGCCTCGACGCGGTGGCGGAAGGCCTCGGCCTCGGCCTTTTCGCGGGTGCTCAGGGCCTGTCCGTAGTTGAGCTTGCGCAGGACGCGCTCGTTGGTGAAGGCCGTGGGCTTGAAGACGGCGAAGGGCAGGCCGGAGCGGTCCTTGGCGAAGGCAATGGCCGACAGGGTCTCCTCGAGGGCGGCGTTGATGTCCTGCTCGGACTCGGTGCCCTCGACCGAGAAGTCGAGGATGGCCTTGACGCCGTAGCGGCCGAGGGTCTCGATGACAGGCAGGCACTCCTGCTTGGTCTCGCCGCCGACGAAGTGGCTGTAAATGGTAGGCTTGACGGCCCAACCGATGGGAAAATGCACTTTCAAGGCCATGTTGACCAGCGCGTTGCCGGTCTTGACCAGGCCGTTGTTGGCGATGGTCTTGAACAAGAGGTAGGCTCGGTTCAAGTCGTGGTCGGTCTTGTACTGGAAGGCGACCTGGGTGTTGTCGAACGAAAGCATTTTCGCGAAGGGGCTTGTGTGGTGTAAATGATTGTCGGGCAAATTGTTGGCCAGCCAGGAAGGCAAAAGACTTTAGGCTATCGGGCACCGGCTTGCCAAAAACCTTTTTCGAAGTGGGCCAAGTTACGCCAGCTTGCTTATCTTCGTGGCGGCGCTAACGATTGTCCTGGCCCTCCTGCCTTCTTTCAAAGATAAATGAAAATATGCAAATCCGCTCGTTGAACTCCAAAATTATCTTCAGCTCCGACACGCCCTCGGCCTTGTCGAAAGTGATACAGGAAGAGCATCCGCAGTTGGATGGCGTGTTCGTGCTGGTGGACAGCAACACCCGGGCGCAGTGCCTGCCCTTGCTGGGCGAGTTGAGCTTCGGCGGGCAGCAGGCCAAGGTCGTGGAGGTGGAGGCGGGCGAGGCCAACAAGAGCATCGAGTCCTGTGAGAAGATCTGGGCCTTCCTGACCCACAACGGCGCCACGCGCAAGTCGCTGCTGATCAACGTCGGCGGCGGCATGGTCTGCGACCTGGGTGGCTTCGCCGCAGGAGTCTTCAAGCGGGGCATCCCGTTCATCAACGTGCCCACCACCCTGCTGGCCCAGGTCGATGCCTCGGTCGGCGGCAAGCTCGCCGTCAACTTCCAGAACTTCAAGAACGAGATCGGGCTGTTCCAGTCGCCCCTGGCCGTGGTCGTGGACATGGTGTTCCTGCGCACCCTCGACGACGAGAACCTGCTCTCCGGCTTCGCCGAGATGCTCAAGCACGCCCTCATCTTCGGCAAGGAACACTGGCAGCAGCTCAACAAGTTCGACGTGCTGGGCAAGAACTGGAACCTGCTCCAGAAGCACATCAGCAAGTCCGTCTTCATCAAGAACGACTACGTGACCCAGGACCCCACCGAGAAAGGCATCCGCAAGGCCCTCAACTTCGGGCACACCTTCGGCCACGCCATCGAGACCCTCAGCCACCTGCGCGGCCAGCCCATGCTGCACGGCAGGGCCATCGCCGAGGGCATGGTGCTGGAGCTCATCCTCTCGCACCGCAAGAAGTTCATGCCCAAGGCCGAGATGGAGCAGGTCATCCAAAAGCTCCTGAAGACCTTCGGATTCACGTTCTTCCAACAAGAAGACCTCGACCAACTGCTCGAGCTCATGACCCACGACAAGAAAAACAGCCACCAGCAGATCAACTTCACCCTGTTGGAAGAGATTGGCGAGGTGGCCATTGACCAGCACTGCACAATGCCCCAACTGGTCGAAGCCTTCCAAATGTACCAGGCCATGGCCAGCGAGGCCAACGCCTGAGCCCCAAAACCTTCACCCCAATGGACCTGCTCCTGAGCCAGAAGCCCCTGCCCAAAGCCACCAGCCCCCGCCTGCCCGGCTCCAAGAGCATCACCAACCGCCTGCTCATGCTCGGCGCCCTGGCCCAGCAGCCCCTGGAGCTCCAAGGCGCCGCCTCCTGCGACGACTCGGACGCCATGGCCAAGGCCCTGGAAACCCTGGCCACCCCCGCCACCGAGGCCACCTTCGACATTGGCCACGCCGGAACCGCCATGCGCTTCCTGACCGCCCTGCTGGCCACCCGCCCCGGCACCTGGACCCTCACCGGATCCGAACGCATGAAGCAGCGCCCCATCGGCCTGCTGGTCAACGCCTTGCGAAGCCTCGGCGCCCAAATTGACTACCTGGGCCAGGAAGGATTCCCGCCCCTGCGACTGCGCGGCGCGCCCCTCGACGGCGGACACGCCAGCCTGGCCGCCAACGTCAGCAGCCAGTTCGTCTCGGCCCTGCTCATGGTCGCCCCGACCTTCCGCGACGGCCTGACCCTCACGCTCGAAGGCCCCATCGCCTCGCGGCCCTACCTCGAAATGACCCTGGAGGCCATGGCCGAACGCGGCGCCCGGTGGACCTGGGAAGGCCCAACCCTGCAAGTCTGGCCCGGCCCCTACCACGGCGGCACGGCCCAAGTCGAGGCCGACTGGAGCGCCGCCTCGTACTGGTTCGCCACCGCCGCGCTCGCCCCCCTGGGCCACACCTTCTTCCTGGCCGGGCTGCGGCGCGACAGCCAGCAAGGTGACGCCGCCATGCTCGAACTGGCCCGCCCCCTCGGCGTCAACGCCCGCTTCGACAACGGCGGCCTCTGGCTCGAAAACTCCGCCGCCCGCCCCGAGCACTTCCAGGCCGACATGACCCACACCCCCGACATCGCCCAGACGCTCGCCGTGCTGCTCTGCGCCAAGGGCGTGCCCTTCCGCCTGACCGGCCTCGAAAGCCTCCGCATCAAGGAGACCGACCGCATCCACGCCCTGGCCACCGAGCTCGCCAAGTTCGGATTCCTCACCCGCGCCGAAGGCGACCACGCCCTTGTCTGGGATGGGCAGACCACCGAGCCGGCGCCACGCCCCCGCGTCAAGACCTACCACGACCACCGCATGGCCATGGCCTTCGCGCCCCTGGTCTTCACCCGCGAGAAGCCCTTCGCCATCGAGCAGGCCGAAGTCGTCAGCAAATCCTACCCCGAGTTCTGGCTCCAGTTCGCCAAGGTCGCCCGCGTGCAGGAAGTCGGGCCTTCGTTCTGAGCGTCAGCGCGTCAAGCCCGCTCCGGGCGAAGTCTTTTCGCCAGCACTGCCCTCATATCGCTTGTCCTCGGTTGGGCAAGCGACGAATTTCGTGCTCCCCCAGCCCGTTGGCGAAAGGGCTTAGCTCTCGGGGCATTTTTGTGGAAAAGCACGACACGCATTGGGCGGACAGGCCTGGACCAGCCGCAGCCCCCCCACCCGACAAAGGCGGATGGGCTAGAAACCGTCCTAGCCCCTTGCGCTTGCGCGATACAACGCGTATCTTGGGGAAATCAAAACCCACCCAAGGATGAGCTGGCAAAACATCCCTCCCCCTGAAAGGCATGGCCCGAAGGCCAGCCAAAACTGCAAAGGCGAAACGCCTGGCGGATTGGCATGGCTTGATGAGCTGCTCATCAGATTCGCAATTCCAAAATTGTACCTTCGAGCATAAATTGAAGTTGCGAGAAGTTAGAACCCGATGCGCAACTCGAAACAACCACAAACCAAGCAATCGGTCAAGCAAGAATGTCTTAAATTCGCGTAACGAACCAAGCAAAAGAGACAGAAAATGGAAACCAAAAAAACATTAGAAACAGGAATATCAGACTTTAAAAGCATCATTGAAAACAATTGCTATTTTGTCGATAAAACCGCATTGATTTTCGATTTTTTTACACATGGATCCTACATTTCACTCATGCCAAGGCCCAAACGTTTTGGAAAAACATTGAATCTTTCAATGATTGAGTATTTTTTTGACAAACAGAAAGCCAATAGCGAAAAATTATTTTCTGGACTTGAAATATCAGAGAACAAAGAATTTTGCGAGGAACACCAAAATAAATATCCGGTTATCAGTATTTCTTTCAAGGATGTCAAAGAAAACAATTGGGATGACTGTAAGGAAAACTTTAAAGAATTAATATTTGATCTTTATGAAAAATTTGATTTCTTGGCAACTTCAGACGAGTTAAAAAGTACCGAGAAAATGAAATTTGAAAAGATACTTTCCCGCACCGCATCTGATGTTCAGTATAAATTCAGCTTGATGAATTTAAGCATTTTCCTACGGAAACATTTTAAAAACAAGGTAATAATTCTGGTTGACGAGTACGATACCCCCATCATCAACGCCTTCAAAAACACGCCAAAACCAATAAAAAGTTCAAAAGGGCAAACATCTTATTATGAGAAAGTAATTTCATTTATGCAAACTTTCCTTGGGAAAGCATACAAAGGAAACGAGACAAATCTAAGAAAAGGATTGATAACCGGAGTCATGAGAGTGGCTAGGGAAAGCATCTTTTCAGATTGGAACAATTTTACAGTCTATGGGATAACATCAAACTATTTTTCGGACAAATTTGGTTTTACCCAAACAGAAACAGAAGAAATATTGAACTATTTTGAACTTTCAAACCACAAAAACGACATTGAAAAATGGTACAACGGCTATAGGTTCGGAGAAATTGAAAAGATATACAATCCTTGGTCGATAGTAAATTACATTGCAAATCACAAAGACGGATTCAGAACCTACTGGGTAAATTCAAGTGACGACAGTTTGATCAAAGAACGCATTACAGAACCAGATATAAAAGATAAAATACAGGATCTTATTTCTGGAAAGACAATTTTTAAAACAATAAGGGAGAATTTTGTTTTTTCAGATTTTGAGCACAATACAGAATTGTTGTGGACATTGCTTTTTCACAATGGTTTTTTAACCTATGCAAATAGAACAGATAGGAATCAATACGAATTAAAAATCCCTAACAATGAACTGAAATATGTTTTCACCGATATAATACTAGACTGGATAAAGCAGGCTTTTAATTTCAATCAGGACTTGTTGCTCATAACTTCAAAACACCTAATCAACAATCGAATAAAGGAATTTGAACGAGGGTTTAAAGAAATAATCAGTGATACTTTAAGCTATTTTGACATTGCACCAACAAAAGACAAAAATAAGAATGTCATAATACCGGAAGAACAATTCTATCATGTCTATACCCTTGGTTTGCTTGCGGTTTTGAGCTATGATTATGCAATCAAATCAAACAGGGAAAGTGGCAACGGCAGATATGACATAACACTAATTCCACATGATAGAACAAAAAATGGCGTGGTGATAGAAATTAAGAGCATTGAGAAACAAAAAGAGACAGAAGACAACGAAAAATTCAACAAACGAATCGACAAAGAAATAGATAATGCAATCCATCAAATGGAACGAAACAAATACTATAAGGAATTATTGGCCCACAAAATACCCTTGGAACAAATCATCAAAGTTCCGATAGTGTTTGCAGGCAAAGAACCCTACATCACCCGATCAGATGACCAAAAAAGAAGCCTAGAAGCATCCTGAACCTGCGTTTGAAAAAGCATGATTGATGTTGTGACCAATTCCCAATTGTTGGACAAAGAAATGGCTTGGATGAGTTGAATGGGCTAACCCAGATCGGCGCACTGTCGAATGGGGCAACCGTCAAGCGCTGATTTTGCCGATAAGGGTGGACGTTCAGACCTGGCAGTGGCATCCGCACTTGTAGGAAGTCGTCCACCCCGCCCGTCGAAGGCGGGAAAAGTCCGGACAACGGCGGCATTGGCTAGAAACCGTCCGAGCCCCTTGCGCTTGCGCGAGCCAACGCGTATCTTGGGCTAGATCCGAGGCGCGGACGCGGACGCTGCCCGCAAGGAACCAAACCAAAATCTTAGCCAATACCAAATTTTCGTAGCTTTCCCTGGCAAACCTAAACGAAAACCTCATGGAAAGCGTGGAAAATCCGGCCAAGAATTCAAGAGCAAAAACTTGGTTGATAAGCATTTCCGTCGTTTTGCTCCTCTTACTTGGCGGGCTGGTCTGGCGCTGGGCCGCCGGAAAGCGCCTAAGTAACCCGGCAGGATGGCCCACGGCCTACCAAGCCGAGCTGGCCGCTCCTTGGACCCGCGGGCAGGCGTCCGAACTGCCTTTCGAGCAACTGGCCGAGCTTTGCCGGCTGGCCTTGCCCGGCTCCGAGACGGGACTGGCGGGCGGCTACCTGCTGGCCGAAAACCGGCTGGCCGACCACGCCGCCCTGCGCGAGAAGCTGCTTGGGCAGTCGTTTGCCGTCGCGCCCATTGGCTTTGTTTTGAGCCCGCTGGGCTTCCCGGCCTTGGAATGGGACAGCCTTCTGCCCACGCCCCAGCACCTGCGCGCGATGGGCGACAGCGCGCGGCTCGACGAGTGGCGGGCCTTCGCCTCCGCCCGCGCCCGCGCCCTGGGCATCGAAGTCCAGGCCATCGCTTGGCAGACGCCAGGCGGCCAAAGCCCCGCCGAGCTGCTTGAAGCCGCGCACAACTCCAAGCGGCTGAGCGTGTTGCTCGAACTGGAAGCGGCCGTGGCCTCCGGCGCCGACTGGGACAGCCTCACCGTCGGGCTCGAAACCTGGACGCGCGCCGGGCTGGCCGCGGTGTGGCTGCGCGAAAACCCACGCGTCCACCACCAAGGCGACAGCCTGCGCCTGGCCGAAAGGCTTCGGTCCGAACTGGGCTTCACGGGCCTTGTCATCCTCGAAAACAGCCAACAGCCTTGGGACGAACGTCTGCGCGGTGTTTCGCTCGTGGCCTCCGACCTGGCGCCCGCCGCATTCGCCGACAGTCTGCGGCGGGCCTCCGAGCGGGGGCATTTCCCGATGGAACAGGCACAGGAAACAGCCTTCCAACTGGCCTGGGCCAGGGCATGGCTGGGCGAACCGGCCCGCATTGAGGCGCAGGCCTGGCTTCCCACGGCCACCGACTCGCTGCTCTTCGACCAGATCAAGCTGGCCAGCATCTGCCTGCTGCCTGACACCACGCTCGACCTGCCCTTCGCCGAGGTCTGGAAGCGCCAGGGAACGCTGGCCCAAGTAGGGGCGCAGGAGTGGAACCTGGCCGAGAAACTAGCTCCCTATGTGCCTTATGGACAGGTGCTTATCGACCCAACGGCCCCCAACTGGCCAAGCCTGCCCGCGGCCGAGCATCGGGTCGTGGTGTTGCAGCCGCTCCAGCTCGCGCCCGAGCGCTGGGCCGCCTTGCTCGACTGGCTGGCCCGCGAAGCCGCGAAGAAGCCGCTCGCCATTGTCAACTTCCAGAATGACAGCATCTTGCCTGCCTTGCGCGCCATCGCGCCCGTGGTGCAGCTTTGGGGCAGTGGCGCCAACGAGCGCGCCTGGGCGATGCAGGCGCTCTACGGCGGCGTTCCCATGCTTGGGCAAATGCCGAACAGCGCGCCCAAGCCGCAGACCCGCCTGCGCTGGGACGCGCCGCTGCTCCATGCCGGAATCGACCCCAGGCTGGCCCGCCTGCTCGACAGCCTGGCCCAGCAAGCGGTCGCCGTCGGGGCCACGGCGGGCATCCAGATCTTCGCCGCCAAGGATGGCATCGTCCTGTACGACAAGGCCTTCGGCACTACCAAACTGCGCGATTCGAGCCCAGTTTCGCGCAACACTCTCTTCGACCTGGCCTCCGTGACCAAGATTGCGGCGGCGACCCTCGCGGCCATGCGCATGATCGACCTCGGAAAGATGAGCCTCTCGACCACGCTCGAATCGTGTTTCAAGGATACCCGCATCGACTACACCCGCATCAAGGCCGACACGCTGGTGCGGGTGGACACGCTTCCGCTGGCCAAGGCCAGCATGTACCGTGCCTTGATCCAGCGGGCCGACACCTTCCACCTCGGCGATACGAGTTTTGTGGCCATTGATACCATGATTTTCAGGCCCACGCCCGAGCTCAATGTCTTCAAAATCGACATGCAGTCGCTGCTCCGGCACGAAAGCGGCGTCAACCCGACACTGCCCATCCTGCCCTACTACTTTTTCCGGGCCCGGTACCCGATGGACCAGTACCGCATCACGCAAAGCCGCTACGACCGGCTCATGGACAGCCTGCGCACCAGCCCCTTCGGCGTCCGCTTCCCCAGCGCCGCGCTGTCCGATTCGCTTGAGCGCTTCCCCGAAATGAGCGACAGCCTGCTGGCCCCGCTGATCGACAGCGCGAACTGGTTCCACCGCTACTTCAGTTTCGTACCCGACTCGGGCGCCGCGCCGATGGGGCGAAACCTCTACCTGCGGGCCAGCTACCGCGACAGCATCTGGAACGAGGTCAAGCAGATACCGATCTTTTACCGCAAGGTGGCCCAGTATGCCGACATGAACATGCTCCTGCTCCAACAAGCCATCGACAGCCTCAACGGCATGAGCATCGACCGCTTCAACAAGGCCGAGTTCTACGAGCCGCTGGGCATGGGCCATACCACTTTCCAGCCGCTCAACCACTTCGAGCTCAGCCAGATAGCCGCGACCGAAGACGAGCGCATCTGGCGGGGCCAGGTGCTGCACGGCCATGTCCACGACCCGACGGCGGCCATGTTCGGCGGCCTTGCGGGCAACGCGGGCCTCTTTTCGACGGCCCACGACCTGGGCATCCTGGCGCAGATGTGGCTCAATGGCGGCGTTTACGGCAACCGGCGCTACCTCAGCCAGGCCACCCTCGAGCTGTTCACCAGCCGGCAGCCGGGCATCGAGCGGGGCCTGGGCTTCGACATGAAAGGCCCCGACCAAAGCCTCATGGCCCGCTCTGCCTCCGAGCGAACCTACGGCCACACCGGGTTCACGGGCACCTGCATCTGGGTGGACCCCGACAGCCGGACGGTCTTCGTCTTCATCTCGAACCGACTGCAAATCAGCGCGTTCAACTGGGCCATCCTGCCCTACCTCCGCGCCGCCCACCAAGCCATTTACGATTGCATGATTTGAGGAAAAGTTGCGTTCGGTGGTAAAATAAACCAATCGCCAGCGTCGGGCAAAATTGGGGTCGAAATGGACGCTGATGACACGGATTTGGTGGATAAATCGATTTTGCTGATTAAGCAATTCTTCGTCAAAACTCAATTTTCATCCTTTTTACTTTACAAATTCATGGGTCTGAATAAGGTAATAAGGTTAATTTGACACCTCTATTTGATTTTCTACTAAGGTTTTACCCAAAAATAAGGTCTTTTCACCCGTTCAGCAAGGATAAATTTATACCATGTTGTTTTCATGGGTGATAAATACAAATCTTCTGCCTCCTGCGAAATTTGGAAGATTCCGGGCGAATCCCGAAAGGATGGAATTGTTGCAGGCTACCCCAATCGGGTTGGCGTGGATTCGCTTTCCACAATCATTACACCCCTTCGGGGTTGGACGAGGCTTCAAGGCGATCCATCACGTTTGAAAGCGACTTGGTATGAGGCGATGGGCCGGGTTTCCCCGGGAATCAATTTTGTTCCAAAACATTCTTTTGCGATAGCAATCGCCTTTCGCAAGCGCATCTCCTCAAAAACATACCGAATGCAAAACAGCGAAAGCCGCCGTTCAGCGCAGGAGGTAGCAGCCCCGACGCCGGAGCGCGATCATGCGGCGGGCTGGGCGGAGGTAGCTTTCGGGGCAGCCTTGCTGGGCGAGTTGGGCGAGCAGTTGGCGGGCCAGGGCGAAGCGGCCTCGCTCGCGGGCGGCTTGCATCCGCAGGGCCAGGCTGTCAATTGAGTCGATGTCGCTGGTGGCCAGCAGCTTGTCGAGCTCGTCGAGGTTGCGGAGGTAGTCGGGGCGATGCTTGCTCCAGAGCCGGTCGCGGCGGACCAGGTGCCGGAGGTAGTGGCCGGGTCGGCTGGCCAGGTGCGCCACCCAGCGCAGGGGGCTTTCGCCCAAGGGCCTTCCTTTCAAGGTGTTGTAGGCACGCCAGAGGTTCAGCCGGATGAGCAGCTCCTGCGAAGGCGTGTTTTGGATCCGACCATCCAGCAGGCCGCGCCAGTCGAGGATTTGCAGCTCGTCCCACTCGGCCTCGTGCTCGTCGGGGCGGCCCTGCCATTCGCAGCGCGGGATCAGGGTTCCGGCGCGCTCGGCCTGCTCGACGCGGTGGGCCAGGCTCCGCAACTCGGGCGAGAACGCGCCGGGCGAATCGAGGGCCTCGCGCAAGCTGTGCGCGGGCGCGCGCAGGCAGTTTTCCTTCCAGAAAAGCTCGCCGCAGCGGGCGCATTGGCCGATCTTGTCGGCGTCGCTGGGCATGGGACTTTGTGCGTACTGCTCGCCATCGGACCACTGCTCGCCGCCCGAGACGTGGAAGGACAGGAAGCTGAAGTCGGTATGCGGGGCGCCGCAGGCCGGGCATTCGAGGAAGAGCATCTCGAGCATCGTCATGGCAGGGAGTCGTTTTCAGGGAGGAGGAGGACGAAGCGCGCGGCCACGAAGCCCGTATCTTGTTGGTAAACAACGCGGTGCCATCGCAGGCCTTGCCGCACGAGCCGCAGGCTGTCGCCCTGCGCGAGCGCGGCCAGGATGGGCGCCTGGGTGGTGGAGTCGGCGCGGAGGTTGAGCGTCCGGGCCTCGACGCGCAGCCAGCGCTCGGCAGGGAAATCGGCGGACGCCTCCTGGGCGAGCTCCACCCCTGGCGCGGGGATGAGCCGGTGGGCCAGGCCGCGGAGCGGAGCGGCCAGCGAGAACCAGAAGAGCGCGGCGGCCAGGATCATGGCGGCGAGACTGGCCAGGGGGAAGAGCTTGAGGATCAGCAAGAAGCCCTCGTCGTCGTAGCGCTCGTTCTGGCGCCAGAGCAGGCCGATGACGGCCAGGAGCGGCAGCGAGGCCACGCCCCAGAGCGCGACGGTGGGCAGCGCGAGGCCCAGGGTTTCGAGCCCGAAGGCCAGCCAAAGCCCGAGGGCGAAGGGCAGGAAGAGCAGGTGCAGCAGATAGGCGCCGTGCTGGTGGGCCAGGCCCATGAGCGCCAGCATGGCCACAATGGCCAAGGGGAACTTCCAGAGGATGTCGTAGGGAACGCGCTGTGGCTCATGCAACCGGGCATTGAAGGTGCGGAAGGCCTGCCAGTGGTGCCAATAGCCGGCGGCCACGGGCATGAGCCAGAGGAAAATGGCGGCGAGCACCACGGCGGCGGGCAGCAAGGCCCAGGCCAGGCCCATCCAGAGGCCCGCCTTGGAGGCCTCCTTGTAGAACTGGCCCCAGTAGGCGTGGTAATAAGGCGCCTCGCGGAAAGTTTCGTCGCTGAGGATCTCCTCGAAATTGTCGCCCCGGGTGGCGCTTTGGGCGAGCACCTGGGCCACGAAGGGGTTGTCCTTCAGGAGCCTTTCGTAGGCGGCCTGCTGGTTTTCGTTGGGCAGTCGGGCGAAAAGGTAGAGGTTGTGGTTCTCGGCCACGCCCTTGAACAGGCGCAGGGCGCCCATGGCCACGACGAAGGCCCAGCCGGCGGGCTGGTTGAAGCTGCTGGCGGGCAGGGCCATCGCCTCGGCCAGGGAAATGCCCGCCGAACGCAGTGCCAGCATGTCCTCCAGCCGCGCCCCGGAAAGCAGAACGGCGCTGGTAACGGCAGGCAAGGCCAGGAAAAGCCCGACGACCATGAGCAGCGCGGCCTTGCCCAATCGGTAGAAAGGGCTATCGACGACGGCCTGGAAGGCGAAATCCAAGAGCTTGTCCAACAGCAAGTTGGCCAGATAGACGAGCAGGCCAATGGCGGCATAGGTCATCCACCAGGTGCCGAAGGTGCGGAACTCCCACCAGCGCAGGCCCAGAGCGGGCTTGAGCAGGGCGCTGCTGTAAAACGACTCGGAGGGGAGCGAGAACTCGGCCAGCTCGTCGCCCAGGATCTGGATGGCCTGGTTGAAGTTGACGCGCTCCCAGGCGCTGAGGTCGTTGGCGGCGGGCACGGCGCGCAGCAGGTGGGTGGCCAGGGCGCGGAAGGCGCTGTCGAGGCCGAGGCTGTCGGCCAGCTTCTGGGCCCGGAGGTAGTCGGGGCCGGCGGTGGCACCCTTCCACTGGGCGAGCATCTTGAGGTCTTCGCCGGTGCGGGCCTGCACCAGCCGGGGCGACTGGCTGACGTAGAGGTAAATCGCCCTGGCCTGGAAGAACTCGTCGAGGTCCAGGGCGGCGGTGTCTCGGAGCAGGGCCTCGTCGGCGGCGACCCCGGCCAGGGCGGGCGCTAGGCTGTCGGGGGTGGTCCGGGCCACGAGGCAGTAGCCGGCGGGCACGTCGAGGCTGTCGAACCAGGCGCGGGTCTCGGCCGAAAGCAGCCCGGCGGAATCGAGCAGCAGGGGCGGCGCGGCCTGTTCGTCGAAATCGTCGGAAGCGCAGGAGGTCGTGAGCATGGCCCCGAGCAGGGCCAAGAAGGCGTAACTTTTCATGGGAGGGAAGGTGGTTTTCGCGGCGGGTGGCGGGCCGTCGTCCGTATCTCCCGAAAGTTACGAAAACCGCGCCAGGCGGGCCACCTGTCCTGCGGCAGCCCGCGGCCTGACGCGGATCAAGCCAAGGGCGCTAGACCCCGGCGTTGACGATGGGGTTGGCCGAGCGCTCGGAACAGAGCACGACCATGAGGTTGCTGACCATCTGGGCCTTCTGGTCGTTGCTGAGATCGACGATCTGCTTGGCTTTCAGGTCTTTGAGAGCCAGCTCGACCATACCGACGGCACCTTCGACGATTTTTTGCCGGGCGGCGACCACGGCGGTGGCCTGCTGGCGCTGGAGCATGGCGCTGGCGATCTCGGAGGCGTAGGCCAGGTAGCTGATGCGTGCCTCGATGACCTCGATGCCGGCGATGGAAAGGCGGGCGGCCAGGCCAGCCTCGAGCTTGTCGTTGACCTCGGCGGTTCCGGAGCGCAGGGTGATCTGGGCGTCGTGGTCCTCGAAGTCGTCGTAAGGATAATGCCCGGCCAGTTCGCGCAGGGCCGACTCGTTCTGGACGCGGACGAAATGCGAGTAGTCGTCCACCTCGAACATGGCCCGGAAGGTGTCGCGGACGCGCCAGACGAGCACGGCGCCGATCATGATCGGGTTGCCGACCTTGTCGTTGACCTTGATCGGCTCGCTGTCGAAGTTGCGGGCCCGGACGGAGATCTTGCGCTTGCCGAAGAAGGGGTTGATCCACGAGAAGCCGTTGCGCTTGACCGTTCCCTTGTACTTGCCCAGGAAAATCACCACGGCATGGACGTTGGGCTCCAGCGAAAGAAAGCCTTTCAGCCAGAAAATGGACAGCAGGAAGCCCAATCCACCCGGCGGGAAATTGGCCGCCAGGGCCGCCAGCGATCCGATCGTGAGCACCAGCCAAATGACGAACGACAAGCCACCGTGTATCGGCTCGTAGGTCCGTTCCATGCTTTTTTCTGTCAAGGGTTCCATTTTTTCTCGGTTTTTGGTGGATGATGGTGAAGAAAAGATGGGGACTCCGAGCCGATTGCGAAAGGTTCCAGCCCGCGGAATCCATCCGTCTTGCCAAGATGAAGGTACGAAAAAAAAGGGTTCTTCACAAGAGTGAGTGGGTAAAGGACGGCCTTGAGGGGATCTGTTTTCCTGTATCCCCTGGCTTTGGCCTTTTCAGCTTGGAACAACGAGTTGATGCTCTCGAGTATCCCGTTGGTTATTCGGTTTTCCGCCCAGATGACTACGCCGGCTCAATGCCGTTTGAAGATCCTGGCCAGCTCGACGACTTGTGGAATACTGCTGGGGTTGGCATACTGACGATAACGGAAAGCTACTGGCGGCGTTTTAAATATTTTGGCTTGTGTTGCGCCTGCGGCAAGCCAAATTTTAAAATTAGCGCATAGCATGATATGGTTATTTTGTATTGCAATATTTGTCATGAAATCTTTGGAACGATTTATTTCTGTTTCGAGCTTCTGTAAAATCGAAATTGCTTTTTTTCCGAATCAAATAATTTATCAAATTTCTATGCGATTTTGTTGATGCATGTTTAAAGAATTCCTTAGTTATCACTTGGGTATCAATGCAAGTTTTTATCATAATTTCTTTATTTAAGTGAGTTTTTCCGCTACAAAACTTATCACTATAACCAGCTAAATACCAACTTTCTATTTCATTTAGTACTATAAAAATATTTTTTTCATCTAAAATAGACCATTTGAATTTTATTTCGCTTATTTTATCTTCAATATTTTTGAGATTTTTATCTCGAAAATCAAAATCGGCAACAAAAATATAGTCAATATTTTGTTCGTTTGCTGTTCTTATAGCATTTTCAACTTCAATATCAGGCATTTCAGAATACTCAAAGTATTGGAATTTAGAATATTGTTTTAGACATGCTTCAATGAAATTTTTGAAAAATTTGGTATCGTCTATTCCTTCTGTAAAAATGTGTAGTCGCATATCTTAATTTCCTAATAAATTTTGAATAAATAAAGTATTTACTCCTAAACCATTTTTGAGAAACGCTTTAACCATTTCATTCTTATCATCACCTGGATTTTCAATTTGAGAAAAGCAATCCTTTTTTTCAATTAAAAGTAAGTTATTTATTCTTTCTTTCCCATTTACTCTTAATATTTCAGGGCTATGAGTTGTAATAATTATTTGTTTATCAAAACTTACTGCAACATCGTATATCATATCTATTAAGTCCGCAATTAACGATGGGTGTATTCCATGTTCAGGTTCTTCAATAAAAATCACAGAATGATTTTGGTAATACAAAGCTACGATAATTGCAATTATTGTAATTGTTCCGTCTGATAATAAGCTACTCTCTGTTGAGATTGAGTTACACTTTTCTTGAATCTGTAAGTCTATTTTTGTTCCAAACTCTTCAATGTTTATTTTTTCTATAAAATCCAGCATTGAAGAAATTTCCGCTAAAAATTGTTCAGATTTTTCATCGTCTTTTAATATCTGTTTAATCACAGGAATTAAATCTTCGCCTGATTTATCAAGTATGGAAGTATTTAAGTCATCTTTTGCTCCTTTTAATTTTTTAGGCTCAAAATCAAATATGCCAAAATCAAAAATATCTGCTGGAATAAATACACCTTCATATTCAAGAATTGATTTATCTTTGTAACGAGAGTTCAATGTTTCGATAAATGTAACAGGGAAAGGTAAACTTAAATCCAAAAAACTTTCCTCATCTTCTTGTAGATTAAACTTTTTAACATCGTTGTTATTCGTAAATAGTTTAAATTTCCCATAATTATTCTCTATACCGTAGATATGATGAGAACTTAAATCAACAAACTCCTTAGTTTGGATATTTACTATAATATACTTTTCATAGAATGTTATTTTTTCCTGAATATCAAATTTATTTCCAGGCAGTTGAATTAGATTGATTTTGTATTCAATCTTTGTTCGTTCTCTATAAATATCATTAATTTCAGAAAGTTTTCTAATGAAAGTTTTTTCATAGGATGACAATTCAATTTCAATAGCAATATTTTTTTTATTGGTATTAAAATTTTTAATATTATTGATCCCTTTATACTTTTTCTTAACTGTATTTTCAATACCGCTTTTCTTTATCTCTTTGAGAAATTCAAATATTTGAATAAAGTTTGATTTACCGGAAGCGTTTGCGCCTACCAATATATTAACATCGTTGAGTTTTTTGTTATTTTCGTTTGAAAATTCTAATGTTCCAAAACTCTTGAAGTTATTTACAATTAATTTTGTGATTTTCATGTTTTAATGTATTATCTGAAATCAAACATATTTGCTTTAATTACTTTAGTATCCCACATTTCTATAATTTTACCAAGATTTATTTCAAAAACAACATCATTACTTTGCACCCAAAGTTCTGAAAAGCCTTTTTTGTTTTTTAATATCTCTTTTTCCTTATCATTAAAATAAATTGACCCATTATTTACTCCTTTGGTAATAACTGTAATTTCGACACCATCTTTTTTTACCCCACTAATTATTGTATTGGTCATTTTTGTCCAACCATCAACATCATAACCGATTTTTCTTAAATAATCAAAAATGGCTTGCCTTGCATTTTCATTTGATGCTTTTATAGCTTGCATATCAACAAACTTACTGTCGCCAATTGGTTCATCCATGAAATCAATCTTTTTATTTTTTGCTAAATAGTCATTCACAAACTCATCAATTGAACTAAAATTTTTATTCAGTTTTTTATTTATGTCTTCTAATTTTTCATCTAATACGAATTTTTTTGATACTGCATTAGTTCCACTTCTTGCACTACTTATAATTTCTTCTACTTTCTCTGGGTTATTTGCAATATACTCAAGTGTTTCTATGCTAGTTTTATTCTTTGCAATTTTAGAAAACAAATGCGAATTACCGCTTGCTGCTATACTTAAAACATCTTTCTTCTGCTCTTTATCTCCAACAGTAGATAAATATAAAACAGCCATATTTCTATATGTCCAATCAAAATGTGTTTTTAATTTTTCTTCATCTTGTTCCTGAAACCAATCGTACAAATGCTTGAATGCAATTTTAAATTCCTGAGTTTCTCTGTCTGCTGTTGGATAATTACGAAAAGTTACATCTATTTCAGTTGCAATATCTTCAAATGAACGTTCTCTATTACTTGGTAATTCCAAATATATTTTTGTATCAAGCAATTCATCAAGCCATTCACTATTGATAGGACGTAATGCTTCCTTTAATGCGGTATCAATAGTTCCATCATCAAGATATAATTGTGATTTAGGATAAAACCAGCCGTTCTGATTTGGTAAAATAGGATATTCCTCACTATCTAAAAGATATTTATACTCATTAAATTTTTGTAGAAAATCAATAAAATCTTTTAACCATTCAATTGCTCGTGTAGCACCATGAATATTATCATCAAGAACATCAACATATTTAAGCTCTGAAATATCAACAACTAGCTTATTTACCTGCCATTCTAAACTATCTGTCCAATCAAATTTATCTGTATTTTCTAATACTTTTAGCTTCTCAGGTATTTTGTCAAAATAAAAAGTTCGAGAAAATTCCCAGATTTTTTTATGCTTTTCTAATTGTTCGTTGTTTGTAAAAGCAATAAGTTTGAAAATTATTTTTTTAAACCTATCGTCCGAAAAATCAAAATTATTCTTTCTTATTATCGAATTTATTGCGTCCGATATATTGGCAACTGTCCTATAACTACTAATTTGTATTTTGATGTTTTTATGTAATAATTCATTTTTCCAATCTGTTCCGAGTTCTTTATAAATTTCTTTTAGTTCATCGGGTATGTTTTTATCCTCATATAATTCATCTTTAAATTTGAAATCACCGTATTGATTTGGTATTATAGCATATTCGTCACTTTCTAACAAGTGTTTAAATTTCTCATTCTGTTGTATAAGCAATAGCAAGTTATTCAACCAATCTACTGGTTCATAAATAGAAGTAAGGTTTTCGCCGAATTTTTGAATATTGGCTAATTCAGAAATATCTACGACTAATTTATTAATAATCCAATTTAGACTATCTGACCAATTAAATTTATCAGTATTTTCCAGTTGTGTTATTTTTTTTGGAAATTGTTCATTATACATTGCCTTTGAAAATTCCCAAATCTTAGTGTGTATTTCCTGCAGGTCTTTCCCAGAATAGGAAACTAACTGATATATTGCGCTGTTAAATTCTTCATCCGTAAAATCTAATTCGTTTTCTCTTATGGTTGCATTAATTGCTTCTGAAATTGCATAAACAGTTCTGTAACTGCTCATTCCAATTTTATTAGATTTGTGCAATAAATCGTCTTTCCAATCTGAACCAAGTTGCTTGATTACTTCTTTTAATTCATCTGGAATATTTTTGTCTTCATAGAGGTCTTTTTTTAGCTTAAAAATACCATATTGATTCGGAAGAACTTTAAATTCATCGAATAATTCTTTCTTTTCTTGCTCAAAAAATAGATTAACTTTATTAAGCCACTTATATGTATCAATTGTGTTTAAATTCAATTTATTGGATAAATCGTCAATATTTTCAAAACTTTGAACATCTTCTGCTATGGTTTCTATTTTTTGGTAATAGCAATCACTCCAAAGAATACTATACCAATTATGAATATCTGATTTGCGAGGTAAGTTTTCAGAAAATAAATCATTGGTAAATTCCCATATTTTTTCTCTGATTTCAGTGTTTGTGTCATATGGAAAGTAACATATAGCTTTTTTTTCGGAATTTAATATAGAGATTAATTTACCTTTTTCTGTTTCTACAATTGGAATTAGGACTAAATATTCGCGTATTCTTTTCTGAATGTTCTTTTGATACCAATTTCGGTCTAAATCATCATCTTCTTTTGGTAATTTTGCATCAGCGATAACAAAAAAATCTTTCCAATTGTTTTCAGATGCGAATTGAACAACTCTTTCGTATAAATCAACCGCATGAATTAGAATTTCTTTATTCTTGTCTGCATCCTTTGTTTCGCCTTTCAAATAAAGTTTATCTCGTTCTGTCTTAGGAATAAATTGTTTACTATTTAAAACAAATGGAAAATAAAAACTTTCTGTACCAATTAAAGGAAATGCACAAAAAATACGTGGGATATTTTTTGCAATAGGCAAAAATCTATATTTATCATCTGTTTTACTAATTTCAATTGCAATATTTACAATATCGTCATTTGCTATTAATAAATCAATTTGTTTTTTATCCTTTAAAAACGAAAAAATAAAAATCCTCTCTTCAACCTCCTTGGGGGGATCTAATAATTCGAAAGATGTTTGGTAGTTTTCAATATTATTTTTTATTGTAATTTTGCCAATGCCTTGAACAAAAGCAAGGTTAAAATGTATAAAAGTTTCAAAATCTTTGATGGTTTCTGCTGCTGCTTCAAAATCAGGGTTGATATATTGAAATGATGTATATATTGCTTGTTTTGGTTTTTCAATTATTTCGGGTTTATAACTTGCCCAAGATTTTTCGATAGCTTCAACAAGTTCTGGTTCTGTGGAACCATTTCTGTCTAATAAAATTTCAAATGAATAGTATATATCGTCTTCTGTAAATACACTTTTTACGTTTACTAACCTTGAAAGTGTGTGAGTAGTCAAAAAGCCTGTTCCAAATCTTCCTATACTATCTTTTCCTTCCTTTGATGATATTTGGTTTATTAAATTTGAAACATCACGTGGCGAAAAGAACCCGCCATTGTGTTTAAATTCTATAAAATCTTTATCTGTTATAATTTCTATATCAACTTTTCTGTCAGATATCGTATCTTTTGCATTTTGTAATAATTCCCAAATCCAACGACGTTTATCTTTTTCGTTTACATTTTCTAATTGTTGTAAACGATTTCTAATTTTTTGTGCAATAGCCCTATTATAGTCTAATTGACGTTCTCGCTGAACTGGGTCTGTTACTTGGTCTATTCTCATTTTTTTGTCATTTTTTTTTCTACACTGCAAATTTAATTTTTCTTGCTGATATTTCATTATTTAATTGTAACTATTTAGGTCATCTCGCATTTGACGGAAAGGAAGTTGTGGCCGTCAAAAGTGTTTTTGAGCTCCCTGAAAATGTTCCTCC
>JAIFMG010000148.1 GCA_020048645.1 Bacteroidota bacterium
CGATCTTGGCCAATATTGCTTCGTATTTTTTCATGGTGCAATGTAAGCATTTCTTTTTGTCCCACTATTAAGGAATAGAACAATGAATTATTTGCAAAGGGAGATCTTTTGGCGGAGATTTATGCTTCATCCGACCTAAATTTAGTGCATCAAATTTATGCTCAAGAAGATGGTATTGTTATTCAACATACCAAAACACATACTTATTTGGAAGGTGATGAGTTGTTATGGTATGGCAAAAAATCGAAAAATGTTTTATTTGTCTGTATAGGTAATACTTGTAGAAGTCCAATGGCTTCATTTATTGCTAAAAAACTTTTTGCAAATTACTTGCGAATTGATAGTGCTGGAATTGGTGCTGAAAATGGAAAACAAGCAAGTCAAAATGCTATTGAAGCTATGAAAGTGCTATTTTCTGATGATAGTATTAAAAATCATAGTGCTAAGAATTATGAAAACGTAAACCTTGATAATTATGATTTCATAATAGCGATGGATAAACAAGTATTTGATTACTTATCTCGAAAATATCCAAATACAAACATTCAAAATTGGGACATTGCAGATCCATATGGCAAAGACATTAACGCATATTGTGAAACAGCTAATGAAATTATGAGAAACTGTTTAAAATTTAATTTAGAATTCTGTTAAGCAAGTGATTCGGTTTAGTTTGTAATTTGTCAACATTACTCAGAAATATAAAACGTTTCTATTGGATTCTTTTTTACCACAAAGACTTTGTTCATTTCGTGTCGTTGTGGTTGACTGATAAACCGCATCACTTCCTGTTTCTATATAACACAATAAATAATTCTGAAAAATCCGAAAAATGCCCGCTCTCTAAAAAAGGTAAACAAATTTGAGAAACTTACTGATTTTGAACAGTTTCTAATCCCCGAAAGGTTTTCCCGCCCAGCGAAAGGTCGGGCCCGGGCCCAAGCGGCTTGCGCGTGATGTCGGCGGGGAATTGTTGTTCGGCAAAGTAGGCTTATCTTTGCCGCAGGCCGACTGAACCACTTTTCTCCACCTTTCCCGCTCGCATGAAAACACCTTTCCAAGACATGGGCGCCGTTCCGGATGCCTGGCCCGAGCCGAACCTGGAGGGGTTCGTCTCGCCCAGGGCCAAGGTCGCCGTTGAGCAGCGCCGGGGCGATGGGCAGACGCAAAGCCTTGAGCTGCAAGTCGATTTGCTGGACTTTTTCGCGGATGAGCTGCTGGCTGGCCCGCCCAAGCCGGGACAGGCACGGGTCTTCCTGCTGGTGGGCAAGGCGGGCTCGGGGAAGAGCACGCTGCTGGCCAAGATCGCCCAGACGCACCGGGGGCGGCGACTGGGCAACCGCCTGCGCCTGCGCCTGGCCTCGCTCAGCGGCGAGCTCGACAAGGCCCTGGCCGACATCGACCCGGCCGAAAAGACCGCGCTGCTGCTGGATTCGCTCGACGAGAACCCGGGCATGGGCCGAGACGCCGAGCGCTTCCTCGACAAGGTGCTCGAAGCCACGAAGGCCCTGGCGCTGGTGGTGCTGGCCATCGACCCGGCCTACCTGCCCGAGGGGCTGGCCAAGCCCGGAAACCGCTTCCGCTTCGAAGGCTCGGGTGGGCCGCACGAGCTGGTCAAGCTCGAGATCCTGCCGTTCGACGACGAGCAGAAGGCGCTGTTTTTCAGCAAGAAGTACCCGGCGCTCAAAGGCCTGGTGGGCGAGAACGCCAAGCGCAAGCAGCACGCCCTGGCCGTGGCCAAGAACCTGCCCGGCCTGAGCGCGCTGCCGCTCTGGCTCGACCTGCTGGAGCGTTTCCCCCTCGAAAAGAGCCTCGAAGGCTTCGACTTCTACTACCAGATCTGCCAGACCCTGGCCCAGGACGACGCCCCGATGCTGCGCGAGCTGGCCCTCGACATGCTGCTCTGCAAGCGGGTGCGCCAGGCCTACGCCTGCCCGCCCAAGGTGGCCGAGCCGATCGCCCTGTCGCACCGGCGCACGCCCGACGACCTGGCCGCCAGCCCGTTCCTCTGGCAAGACAGGGCGCAGGCGTGGCGTTTCGGCAGCCGGCTTTTCCTGGAGTACTTCTGGGCGGAGGCCTGTTTCGACCAGCCGGAGCTCGAGCAGCAGATCAACTTCGACAAGGCGCGGCACTGCCGGCAGTTCCTCGACGAGATCTTCCTGCACCGTCTGGCCCTGCCGTTCTTCAGCGCGCGCCGGCTCGAAGGGCGCTTCATGCCGCATCCACTGCCCCGGGCGCGCTCCACGCAGGGGGGCGAGTTCGCCCAGCACGACCTTGCGGCGCTCAAGCCCCGCGACATCGAGAACATCGCCCTGCTGGCGCCCATCGACTTTCCGGCCGGCGCCTTGCGGGTCTTGCGGGGTCTGCCCCGGCTCGAAAGCCTGGCCTTGAGCTGGCACGAGCTGACCGAGCTGGCGCAGTTGGGCGAGCTGAACGGGCTGCGGGTGCTTCACCTCAAGCGCGGCCCGCTCGAAAGCCTGCGCAACGCCCGCCTGCCCCGGCTCGAGGAGGCCTACCTGGCCCACAACCGCCTCCGCGACCTGGGCCCGCTGCGGCTGCTGCCCCGGCTGACCCACCTCGACCTGGAGGGCAACGCCATCGAGCAGATCGACGCGCTCCTGGAACTGCCGAACCTGCGCTTCCTGAACCTGCGGGGCAACCCGCTGGGCCCTTCGGCCTTGGCGCTTCTGCCCAAGCTGGCGGCCCGCTGCGAGCTGTTGCGCTGAAAATCAGGGCCGCGCGGGCGGCACCAGCCCGACATCCTCCAAGGGCATGGCGTAGAAGATGCTCCGCAAATCAAGGTCATAGACCTCCAAGGCGGGGCCTCCGGCAGGCCGCGTGCCCAGCGCCTGGGCCAGTTTCGGATAGACCTTCATCGCGCCAAACATGATGGACGCCGAACCGCGGTACGGAAACCTGGCCACGACGGCCTCCACATCCGGATAGTCCATGACCTGGAACTGGTCGCGGACCGAGTCGAGGGCAGCCCAGGCCTCGGGCTCGACCACGCAGCCCACGCGGGAGCGCAGCTCGGCCGCGGGCACCTCCTCGGGGTTGTCGAAGTAGAGGCCGAAGCCCCGGCGGGTCTCGACGCCCTGGTCCAAAAGCTCGAAGTAGAGCTCGTCCATGGTGGCCGCCACCTGGTCGTAAGGCCCTGTCAAATCCTTGTAAACCAGCCGATAGGCGCCCGTGCGGCCGCGCTCGGCCTCCACGCTGGCGAAAAGCCCGAAGTAGGCGACGCCCCCGAGGGCAATGGCCAGGACCACGCCCAGCACGATTCCGATTACTCGCATGATGTTTGGTGTTTTGGAGCGGCCAAGTTAGGCAATCGCGGGCGAATTTCTGCCCTATGTGGCTCAAACTTTGGGGAAGGATGCCCAGGGGCCATGCCTTTTTTTCCTGAAAACCCGAGGAATGACTATTTTTGAAGCTCCCACAGACCGAAAACCAAGCCGAACCCAACTCACTCCCCCCAAGATGGAACCATCGCTGCGCATCTACAACACCATGAGCCGGAAGAAGGAAGTCTTTGAACCGCTGAATCCGCCCCTGGTCGGCCTCTACGTCTGCGGCCCGACGGTCTATGGCGAGCCGCACCTGGGCCACGCCCGCTCGGCCATCACCTTCGACCTGCTGTTCCGCTACCTCCGCCACCTGGGCTACAAGGTCCGCTACGTGCGCAACATCACCGACGTGGGCCACCTGGAAAGCGACGCGGACGAGGGCGACGACAAGATCGGCAAGAAGGCCCGGCTGGAGCAGCTCGAGCCCATGGAGGTGGCCCAGCTCTACCAGAACAGCTACCATTTCCACATGGACGCCCTGAACGTGCTGCGCCCGAGCATCGAGCCGAAGGCCTCCGGCCATATCCAGGAGCAGATCGAGAAGACCCAGCGCATCCTCGACAAGGGCTACGCTTACGTCAGCGGCGGCTCGGTCTATTTCGACGTGGAGCGCTACCAGCAGGACCACCACTACGGCAAGCTCTCGGGCCGCGACATCGACGAGCTGCGCTCCAACACCCGGCAGCTCGACGGGCAGGACCTCAAGCGCAACAGCTTCGACTTCGCCCTGTGGAAACAGGCGGCCCCCGAGCACATCATGCGCTGGAACTCGCCCTGGAGCCAAGGCTTCCCCGGCTGGCACATCGAGTGCTCGGCCATGAGCGCCAAGTACCTGGGCGAGCGCTTCGACATCCACGGCGGAGGCCTCGACCTGCTCTTCCCCCACCACGAGTGCGAGATCGCCCAGTCGGTGGCCGCCAACGGGCAGGAGGCCGTCCGCTACTGGATGCACAACAACATGATCACCATCAACGGCCAGAAGATGGGCAAGTCGCTGGGCAACTTCATCACCCTCGAGCAGTTCGCCACGGGCGAGCATCCGGCCCTGGCCCAGGCCTACGACCCCATGACCATCCGCTTCTTCATGCTGCAAGCCCACTACCGCAGCACGCTCGACTTCTCGAACGAGGCCCTGCAAGCCGCCGAGAAAGGGCTGGCCCGCCTGCTGGCCGCCGCGCAGACCCTGCGCAAGCTCCGCCCCGCCGAGCGCTCCAGCCAGGACCTCCAGGCCCTGCGCCTGGCCTGCCAACAGGCCCTCGACGACGACCTGAACACGCCCATCGCCATTGCCAACCTGTTTGAAATCAGCAAGTTCATCAACTCCGTCCACAACGGGCAGGCCACCATCTCGGCCGAAGACCTGGCGGAGCTGGCGCCTTGGTTCGACACCCTGCTCTTCGAGGTGCTGGGCCTGCGCGCCGAAAACGCCGCCGACCACAAGGGCAAGGTCCTCGACGGCGTGCTGGACCTGCTGCTGCGCCTGCGGCTCGAGGCCAAGCAGAACCGCGACTTCGCCACCTCCGACCGCATCCGCGACGCGCTGGCTGCGCTGGGCGTGCAGGTCAAGGACCGCAAGGACGGATTCGAATGGGAACTGAGCTGACCCAACAACACACCATGACCATGAAAATCAGAAACTTGGCCGCGCTGGCCCTCGGGCTGGCGCTGGCCTCATGCTCGGGCGAAACCCAAAGCCCGGCCGAACCGCGACAGCCCGGCCCGCCGCCCGTGCAGGTCAACGTGCCCGCCTTCAACCCCGACTCGGCCTACCGCTACGTGGCCGAGCAAGTGGCCTTCGGGCCCAGGGTACCGAACACGCCGGCGCACGACTCGTGCGCCGCCTATCTGGCCGCCAAGCTCGCTTCCTTCGGCGCCGAAGTCGTGGTGCAGCGGGCCACCGTCCAGGCCTGGGACGGCACGCCCTTGCGCATCCAGAACATCGTCGGGCAGTTCCAGCCCGAGAAGGCCAGCCGCCTGCTGCTCTTCGCCCACTGGGACACCCGGCCCTACGCCGACGAGGATGCGGACGCCAGCCGCCGGCAGGAGCCCATCCTCGGGGCCAACGACGGGGCCAGCGGCGTGGGCGTGCTGCTCGAAATGGCCCGCCTGCTCGGCCAGACGCCCACCAGTTTGGGCGTGGACATCATCTTCTTCGATGCCGAGGACTACGGCAACCCCACCGCCAGCGACATGGAAAGCTGGTGCCTGGGCTCGGCGCACTGGGCCAGGCAGCCGCACAAGGCCGGGTACCGCGCCCGCAACGGCATCCTGCTCGACATGGTCGGCGGACACGGAGCCACCTTCACGCAGGAGAGCTACTCGCTCGAATATGCCCCCGACATGGTCCGCAAGTTCTGGCGCGCCGCCTCCGACCTGGGATACTCCGGCTATTTCCCGGTTGTCGAGACCCGCTTCGTGGGCATCGACGACCATGTGCCCGTGAGCGAGATCGCCGGGATACCCAGCATCAACATCATCCAGTTCAACCCCGAGAACGGCGGCTTCGGCTCGTTCTGGCATACGCACGACGACGACATGGACGCCGTCAGCAAGACGACGCTCGAAGCCGTGGGGCGAAGCCTGGCCAGAGTGGTATATTCGGAACAGTAGGAGCCGCGGGCGGCGGCTGGGCCGAGGCGTAACGTCAAAACTCGCCCTTGTACCCCTTGGCCTCCAGCTCGGCGGCCGATTTTTCGACGTGCTCCTTCAACGACTGCTTGTAGGCGTCGAGCTTCAGGGCCGTGGGCTCGTGCCAGGCGCCGATGATCTGCGCGGCCAGGATGCCGGCGTTCTTGGCCCCGTCGAGGGCCACGGTGGCCACGGGGATCCCTGCGGGCATCTGCAGGATGGAAAGCACGGAGTCCCAGCCGTCGATGGAGTTGCGCGAAAGGACGGGGACGCCAATGACCGGCAGGCTGGTCAGCGCGGCCACCATGCCCGGCAGGTGCGCCGCGCCGCCCGCTCCGGCGATGATGGCCTTCAGGCCGCGGCCGCGGGCGCTCTTGGCGTACTGGAAAAGCCGCTCGGGCGTGCGGTGGGCCGAGACCACGGTCAGCTCGAAGGGGACTCCGAAGGCCTCGAGCATCTCGGCGGCCTCGCGCAGGATGGGCAGGTCGGAGGTGCTGCCCATGATGATGCCCACCCAGGGGCCTTTCTCGGTCTTGGTTTCCATGCTGCTCAGTTTTGTGCTTGGCTGACGACGCGCAGGCATCGCTTCACCTGGTGGATCTTTTCGACCAGGCGCCCGCGGTCGTGGTCCACCACGGTAACGTGGCCCATCTTGCGGAAGGGCTTCGTGTTGGCCTTGCCGTAGAGGTGGACGCTGGCTCCCTCGATGGACAGGACCTCCTCCATGCCCAGGTAGCGGGCCGGGCCGCTGTGGCCGTCCTGGCCCAGGAGGTTGACCATGGCCGAGGGGATCTTCTCGCGGGTGGAGGCCAGGGGCAGGTCGAGGACGGCGCGGAGGTGCTGCTCGAACTGCGAGCTGAAATTGGCCTCGATGCTCTGGTGTCCGCTGTTGTGGGTGCGGGGCGCCATCTCGTTGACCATCAGGCTGCCATCGTGCAGGAGGAACATCTCCACGGCCAGGATGCCGACCAGTTGGATCTTCTGGGCGATTTCGAGAGCCAGCGCGTGGGCGGCGCTCTCCTCGGCCGGCTCGATCGCGGCCGGGGAGACCAGGTAGTCCACCAGGTTGTGCTCGGGGTGGTAAACCAGCTCCACGGCGGGGAAGGCCTGGGTCTGTCCGCTGGCGTTGCGGGCCACGATGACGGAGATCTCCTTCTTGAAGTCGATGAGCTTTTCGAGCAGGCCGGGCTTGTCGAAGGCCTTGTGGAGCTGCTCGGGCGTGCGGATGATCTGCACTCCTCTGCCGTCGTAGCCTTCGCGGCCCAGCTTGTGGACGGCCGGGAGCCAGTGGGCGAGGGCCTCGACCTCGGCCCTGTCGCGGGTCAGGACGAAGGGGGCCGTGGGGATCCCGTTGTCGCGGTAGAACTGCTTCTGGGCGCGCTTGTCCTGGATGAGCTCCACGACGCGGGCGGGCGGGCGCACCTGCACGCCCATGCCCTCGAGGGCGCGCAGGCCCTCGGCGCTGACGTTCTCTATCTCGATGGTCAGGACGTGGCACTGCCGGCCGAACTCGACCACGGACTGGGCGTCGGTGATGGAGCCGTGGCGGAAGAGGGGCGTCAGGCTGGCGCAGGGCGCCTGGGGGTCGGGGTCCATGACGGCGACCTCGAGGTTGAAGTCGATGGCGGCCTGGAGGAGCATCCGCCCAAGCTGCCCGCCGCCGAGCACGCCCAGGCGGAAGCCTGGGGCGAAGGGCCTGGGAGCGTTCATGCCTCGAAGATTTCGGCGATTTCGGCCTTGAGGTGGTCGATGGCCACCTGGATGGGGGCCGGGTCCAGCTCGCTGTAAGCCTTGATGACGGCCATGGTGAACTCGACCGAAGTCTGCTCGGGCTTGATGCCCTGGGCCAACTGGTTGAGCATTTGCGCGAGGCTCTCCTTGGCCGTGCGGATGAGCATCCACGACTTGTCGGTCATGTACATCTGCTGGGCCAGGTTGTGCTCGTACTCGGAGCGGAGGGTGGCCAGGGCCTTGAGGTGCAGGAACTGGGGCGTGGTGCCGCCCTGGCCCTGCTGGATGCGCACGAAGAGGCTGTCGGGCTTGGCGCGCTCCAGGAAAAGGACCATCCGCTCGTAGGCCTGGAGGCGGATGGGCAGGATGGTCTTCTGGTTGGCCACGTTGAGCTCCAGCCGCTGCTTGAACTGCTCGGAGGCCAGCATGGATTTGAGGACGTAGTGGACCGTGAGGAAGACGACCAGCGAGGGCAGGACGTACTTGAGGATTTCCAGGATGGCTTGCATGCTCGGTGTGGAGTTGTTAGGAAAAGGTCGAAGGGAATGCAGTGGACGGGCCCGCGAAAGTAGTCAAACGCGCCGGACGGAAAAAGGGACAGCCATCGGGAAGGCTTACCAGTCGTCGCCTTCTTCTTCATCGTCGTCTTGCGAGGCCTCACCCAGCCGCTCGCGCAGGCTGCGGTTCTCGGCCCGCAGGGTTTCCACCTCGTCCTGGTGGGCCCGGATTTCGCGTTGCAGCCGCTTGGTCATCTGCTCCATCTCGCGCTGCTTGCGGTTGTTTTCTTCCTGGGTGGCCTGGAGCTCCTCCATGTTCTGGCGCATCTCCTCTTCCTGCTCCGACATTTCCTGGGCTTGCCGGCGCGACTGCTCGAGCAGCAGCGACGTCCGCTCGTTGATCTTGGAGGTGGAGAGCGTGGAGGCGATGCTCTCGGCCACCTGCTCGACGAACTGTATGGCGTGCGGGGCGAAGGGCCCGAAGGAGGCCAGCTCCAGCACGCCGAGCAGCTTGTCGTCGGTCATGAGCGGCACGATGAGCAGCGAGTCGGGCGGGGCGTCGCCCAGGCCGGAGGTGATCTGGATGTACTGCGGCGGGATCTCCGTCAGGTGCGTGGTCTTGCGTTCCTTGGCCACGGCGCCGACCAGGCCTTCGCCCAGCATGATTTCCTTCTTGAGGAATTTCTGCCGGTCGAAGGCGAAGGCTGCGCGCATCTCGAGCAAGGGGTTGGCCTCGTCCTCGTTGTGCAAGAAGAGGCCTCCCTGGTTGGCCCCGAGGTAGTGGACCAGCTCGCTGATGATGGCATAGCCCATCTCGTTGCTGTCCTGGTAGGCCTTGCGGAGGATTTCGCTGAACTTGGCCATGCCTTGGGTGGCCCAGCCGCGGCGCTCGTCGTCCTCGCGGCGCTTGGCCTGCTCCTGGAGGGCCTGCTTTAGGCTGTCGCGCAGCTTGATGAGCGACTGGCCCAGGCGGCCCTGGCTGTCGAAGAGTACGGGAGCGTCGTAGTTGCCCAGGGCGATCTGGTCGGCGAACTCGACCATGAGCCCGCGGTTGCGGTTCAGGGTGTTGAAGGCCTCGAGCATGACGGACATCTCGTCGTTGCTCTTGAAGACGATGGTGTCCGAGATCTGGTCGCGGCTCATGAGCTGCGCGGTCCCGACCAGGCGCTCCAAGGGCTTGGAGATCTGCCGGGCGAAGGCCTTCGCGATCAGCAGCGAAACGGCTAGGAAGAACAGCCCCAGGCCGACGATCAGCAGCACGAGCTGATAGACAGGATTGAGCACCAGCGATTTGGGCACTTCGCGCAGGGCCACCCAGTAGTAGTCGCTGAAGCCTTCGAGCGGGAAGATGGGATGGTAGTGGCAATAGTTGCCAGCCATGTCCAGGCGCCCGGCCATTCCTTTGAGGACCATCTGGGCCAGCTCGCGGTTGTCCTTGTGGAGGCCTTCGCCGGTTTCGAGGTCCTCGCCCCAGGTGTGGTCGGGCACCGAGTGGTAGAGGTAGTTTCCGGCGTTGTCGAGCAGGTAGATGCTGCCGAGCTCCTCCTCCAGGGCCTCGACCTCGTCGAGGAAAGGCTGGCCGTCCATGGTGATGGCCACCATGCCCAGGCGGGTCTTCTGGCGGTTGAAGACGGGGTAGGTGTAGGTCAGGATGGGCTGGAAGGGCACCGCGACGACCCTCCCTTCTTCGTAGAGGGTCATGCGCGAGACGTGGGGCACCCCCTCGGGCAGGAGGTTGGTCAGGATGTAGAAGTCGCTGGCGGCCTGGTTGCGAAGGTCCTCCTGGGCCACCACTTTGGCGGCCTTGCCCTCGCGCAGCACGCGGACTTCCTCCTCGCCGTTGAGGTTCAGGAAGCTCAGCTCGCGGAACTCGGGCCGCGAGACCAGGAAGGCGATGAAGGTCTGCTGTATCTTCTCGCGCATGAGGCCCAGGCGCTCCTCGGGGGTGATGCCCCGGCTGTCCATCTCGGCCCGGGTTTGCGAGAGCATCTGCTCCAGGCTGTCGAGCGTGGCCCGCGCCTGCTCCTCATCGGTCAGCGGCGCGGCCTCCTCCACGATGAGCTCCCCCAGGGCCGCGAAGGGATCCTCCGCCTCGGCGAAAGGGTCTTCCGTGACCGCGAAGGGATCGTCGTACAGGGCCAGGGAGTCCAGCCCCAGCCCCAGCGAATCCGCGGGTTGGTCCAGGCCCCCTTCGGCGGACTTCTCGATTTCCTTCTTGGCCACGAGCATGTCGTTGAAGAAAGGCATGGCGGCTATCATCTGCAAATCGTCCACCACATGCTTGAAGACCAGCTTCATGTGGTCGTCGAGCTGAGCGAGCATGGTGGCCTCGCGCTCCTCGAACCGGACCTTGTTCTTGTAGTAGGCCACGTAGCCCACGATCAGGGTGGTGGGCAGGATGATGATGGCCACGGTGATGCCGGCCGAGGCCAGCATCTTGTTGGCGATCTTCCGCTTGCGCTCGGGCTTGTCGGAGGAGGCCTTTCTTTTCCAGAACTTCCAGTTGATCTTGCTGAGCAGGGTGGCCATTGGGGGGAAATTGGGGGGGGAAAGGGTTGGGTCAGAGCTTCCGCAGTGCCATGATGCCATCGCGGATGGGGAGCAGGACGTTCTCGACGCGGGGGTCGTGGTGGACCTTCTCGTTGAAGGCCTTGATGCCCAGGGTCATGACATCGCTGCCAGAGTCATCGTCCAACACCTTGCCGCTCCAGAGGACGTTGTCGGCGAAGATGAAGCCGCCTTGGCGCAGCATGGGCATGACCAGCTCGTAGTATTTCAGGTAGTTGTCCTTGTCGGCGTCGATGAAGACCAGGTCGAAGGTCTCGTCGAGGCGCGGGATGATGTCCAGGGCGTCGCCCACGTGGAAGCGGATGCGTTCGGCCAAGGGCGAGCGGTCCAGCCAGCCCTGGGTGAAGCGGGCCAGCTCGTCGTTGATGTCGATGGTGTGGAGCAGCCCGTCCTGGGCAAGCCCCTTGGCCCAGCAGATGGCCGAGTAGCCCGTGAAGGTCCCGATCTCGAGGACGCGCCGGGGGCGGATCATGTGGCTGAACAGGCTGAGCACCTGCCCCTGGTAGGGGCCGGAAAGCATCCGCGGCAGCAGCACCTTGAGGTGGGTCTGGCGGTTCAGCTCCGCCAGGAAGGCATCCTCGGGCTGCGTGTGGTCCATGATGTACCGGGTCAGGGCCGGCGGGGTTCCTTCAAGCATTGTGGACAGAGGTGTTGAGGGCTTTCGCCGCGGTTTGCCTGCGCGCCGCGAAGAAACTGGCGTTTTTCGGGCGACGGGCCGTCGCCAAACGCGCGTCGCGTCGCTTGGGTTTCTAAAAATAGCAAAAAAGGAATTGGTGGCCAAATCAAAGTTTCCCGACGGCCCGACCTGGCCCGGGACCGCTTCCTGGTTTGGAAATTTCCCCAGGCGCAGGCGCAGCGCCCACGGTCGAAGACAATGCCTTCGGGCGTGCCCGCCCGCCCGCGCTGCCGCGTCGGAACGCTTGGCCAGGGGCGGGTTCTCGTGGCCCCGCAAAATGACCCCGAGCATCAGTTCGACCGATTCGAGCGGCTTTTGGAGCTGTGGCCGAATCCTGCTTGAGCCGTCGTGCTTCGCGTAGAAGCGGGACATGGTGGAAGCAATGTCGTGGGCACTTGGAAAAATGAGCCAATGGTTACAAATAGGAAAATGCGAACAATGGTTTTTATGCTGGGCTCTTGTATAGAATCCATTCATCAGGTGCCGCTTCCGCAGGCCAAGCGTTTGGCCCGGGCGTTGAGGGCGGTTTCCGCGCTGGGCGAAAGCGGGCGCCGGGCCAGGCGGCTCAGCCCAGGCTGGGCGTGGCGTAAATCACCGAGAGGTACAAAGGCATGCCCAGGGTGATGTTGAAGGGGAAGGTGATGGCCAGGGCCATGGGGATGTAGAGGCTGGGGTTGGCCTCCGGCGCGGCCAGCTTCATCGCGGCGGGCACGGCGATGTAGGAGGCGCTGGCGGCCAGGATGGCGAACATGAAGCGGTTGCCGACGACCTCCGTGACGCCAAGGCTCGCCAGGGCCACCAGGCAGCCGTTGAAAAGCGGCATCAGGATGGCGAACATGAAGGCGAACCAGCCATGCTTGCGGAAGCTCGAGAGCTTGCGCCCGCTGGTGATGCCCATGTCGAGCAGGAAGATGGCCAGGAAGCCCTTGAAGATGTCGGTGGTGAACGGGCGGATGCCCTCGGCCTCCTTGTCGCTGGCCAGCAGGCCGATGAGCAGACTGCCCAGGATCAGCATCACACTGCCGTTGGTCATGGAGTGGTGCGCGATCTTGCCCAGCGGCATCCGTTCGGTTTCCTGGTTCGAGAAGTAGGACATGAGCATCACCCCGACGATGATCGACGGAGCCTCCATCAGGGCCATGACCGCGACCATGTGCCCGCCGAACTCGATCTGCTGGAGCTCCAGGAACGAGACCGCCGTGACGAAGGTGACCGCGCTGACCGAGCCGTAGGCCGCCGCCACCGCGCCCGCGTTCTGCACGCCCATGCGCCGCCGGAGCAGGAAGAACGAATAGACGGGAACCACCATCGCCAGCACGATGCCCAGGGCCAGCGACCACCAGATCTCCATCCCGAACTCGCTGTGGGCCAGCTCCTGCCCGCCTTTGAAGCCGATGGAAAAGAGCAGGTACAGCGAGATGAACTTCGAGGATTGCGGCGGAATCTCCAAGTCGCTCCTGAGCTGCACGGCCACGATGCCCAGCACGAAGAACAGCAGCGCGGGGCTGGTCAGGTTGTTGATGAGCAGGTCCAGGTTCATGTTTCGGGGGGGGCTTGGTGAGACGGCCGCGAAAATAAGCGACTTGGCCAAGGCGCAAAAAAAGGCGCCCCCACTTCCGCGGGGACGCCTTCCAAGCGCTGGGCCAGGCCAGCCGCTACTTCTTGTCCTGCTCCATCTGCAGGCCCTGCACGATGTGGTTGTAGAGCTCCAGCTCGTCGCCGTCGGCGTAGCCCGAATGGCTGTAGGTAACACTGCCCGCCTTGAGCGCGTAGCTGTGCGGGATGGAGTTGATGCCCATGGCCCGCTGGAGCTCCTGGTTGGTGTCGAGCACCACTTCGAAGTCCCAGCCCTTCGAGGCCACCAGGCTGGGCACGCGGGCCACCGAGCGGCTGTCGTCGGTGCAGACCGCGATCAGGCGCACGCCCGTCTCGCTCTGCCAGGCCGCGTAGTCTTCCGAGATGTTGTCGAGCTCCTTGATGCAAGGCTGGCACCAGGTGGCCCAGAAGCTCAGCACCACCGGGTGCGCGGGGTCGTTGGCCAGGTCGGCGATGTCAACGCTGCGGCCCTCGAGGGTCTTGACCTTGACGGACGGGACCCGCTGCGCCTGGCTCGGCAGCGCGAAGGCCAACAAAAGGATCAATGCGGAAATCTGCTTTTTCATGTCTGGAGGTATTTTTGGGGTGAACGTTCGGGACTCGGAGCGAGCCTCTGGCTACAAAGGTAACGCGAAGCCCCTCAAACCAGCGGCCAAAGTCGTTAAGGTTTGTGAAGGAAGCCCAACGGATCGCCAACGGCCGCCCCAGGCGGGCCGTCTGAGCGGCGGAATGCCCAAGATCGCGGGCTTGCCCG
This sequence comes from Bacteroidota bacterium, assembly GCA_020048645.1. Classification (GTDB taxonomy): domain Bacteria; phylum Bacteroidota; class Bacteroidia; order Bacteroidales; family UBA6013; genus UBA6013. The sequence goes on from JAIFMG010000148.1 coordinate 13,795, forward strand.
AGGGTTGAAGCATGCCATGGGCCAGCGTCCGGCAAAATCGGGCTGCTTTTCCAATCCTGAAGACATTGCTTCCCCATAGCCCCGGATGAAATCCGGGAACCGGCGAACCCGCGCGAACCCAAGCAGGCTTCAAAACCCACTGGTCGCTAAATGGGATGTTAGGCTTTTCCCTGTTCATTTTCAATCGTATCAATCTCTTTCATTAGTCTATCCGTTTCCGAAAGAGCTACAATAATTTTTTGATAATGCAGAATATCGTCAAATTCTAATTTTCTGTCTTTGCGGTCTTTGAGCCATTTTTGGGCGGGTTGGTAGCCGCCAATGTAGAAATTCCAGGCCACTTCGGGAACATTGTCAAAATATTGTGTGTCGTTGATGTATATGCGTAGAGACTTTGCATGCAAAGTCTCTACCGCGCGTGGTTTTACAACCATATTATTGCCATCTTCGGGATATTGTGTAATGTAATTTTCAACCGTTGGGCTTTCCAATAGATGTATTTGCCGTAATTCTCCGCCCAATTTTACCAATTGCCAAAACGTTGCTGCATCTTTTGGATACGGAACTCTCGGAAAATCTATTTTTAGAAACTCTTTGTATTTTTCACGATACGAAGGCGAATGCAAAACAGCATAGATATAATCCAAAATATCAATTGGAGCAAAGGTTTGAACGGACCCCGAGCTTGTCGAAGTGTCTTTTTCGTTGGTAAAAGTTAAATCTAATTCATTGGCGATTAGCTTTACTATTTCCATGTTTAGGTTGGGTTTACGTTTAGGTTCTTCAAAAAGGGTTAGACTTGGTAATGAAGCTATTTCTTGTCTGAATTTGTCAATATTTGCCTTAAGTTTTTGACCAAATGCCTCCTGCGATTTAAAATATTTTTTCATTTCAGCATCAGGATTTGGAATTGCTTCGTACATTTTTTTTACTTTCAGAAAGCTTATTTCAAAATTCTCTGAAATTATTCTTGCTTCTTCTACTTTCGCCTCTAAATTGTTTCTGTGTTCGGTTTGCTCTTCTTGTTTAGAATTATCAGGGTAAAGGTAGAGTGGGAAAATATTTCCCGCGCCAAATTGACCAGCAGAATCAATATAGTTTTTGTCGCAAATATTTTTACTAATAAATACATGTTGAAATCCGTTAATTGCTTGTTTTGGTGTAACCAATGCAATATTAGTTTGCAACAAATGTTTCATCACTTCAAATCGGGGATAGCTATGAAATCCTTTTGATTTTCCAGTATAAAAAGTCCACTTGTCATCAAAAGGTCGATGGCTCGTTTTTAGAAATATACCTTTATTTGGAAAATTAATTTGCAAATCTTTCTTTGCTAATTCTACTTTCCAATCCCTTGCATCTTTGCCCAAATTAAATCGTGACCGTGCAGTTTCATTATCTATACTTAAAAATGTCTTTATTAAATTTTCAATCCCATTTTTTGAATGATGGATTGTAAAATTGTCGCGCGCTGTTACGATACCAACATTATTAACATCAAATAACTCATCAACTTTAAACCCTTTTTCATACACTCCAGTTTCATCAAAATCCTTTTTCACAAAAAAATAATTCGGCTCATAAGGTTTCAATTTATTCCATTGTATTTTGTTTAAAGAATTTTCTCTTAAAAAATTGTACTTGTCTTGACGTTTCCCATGAAGGTCAAAATGAAAAGTCTGCCCAAGTTCTGCTTTTTTCTTATTTCGCGTTTTTACAAAAATATTGATTGAAACGCCTTGCATAATGTCAAATACATTCTGGTCTGCCGAACCATCGGGGCAAACTTCTTTTTTCTTGGCATTTCCGTGCAAATCGAGAATATAGATTTTATCAAAAGTTTTCATCAGTTCTTCACGCATTTTTCGGTGAATAATACCGTCAATAAAACTGTTGTTTGAAATATAAGCTAAAATTCCTTCGCTCGTTTTTTCGATAAAGTGCTGCCCGAGTCGAATAAATTTTACATAATCATCGGAAAGGGGTTGTATGTTTCTTTCATTTAAATCTTTTTTGTAATCAGCAGTTAGTTTTTCAATCCATTCACTTTTGTTCGTACTACTTACAGAATACGGTGGATTTCCCAGTACCACCATAACCGGAGCATCGCGTTTAATGTGATTAGCCTCGTTAGCCTCGGCACTTAACCAATTGGCAAAGAGCGTTCCAGTGTCGGGGTGATGCTCTTCGAGACTATTCGTAAGATAAACCCTAAGTCGTTGGTTTGTTGTTGGTTCATAACCAGTGTCGGTAAGAAGCAAATCGAGTTTCAAGTGTGCCATTGCATAGCTTGCCATAAGCAATTCAAAACCATTGAGGCGCGGCAACAAATGTTTTTCTACATAATTGCTCCAAATTCCTTGTTGATTGCCAATGTTTTTGTGGATATGTTTTACGGTTTCGGCAAGAAATGTTCCTGTGCCTGTTGCAGGGTCCAGAATTTGGGCTTTGTGAACTTCTTGTTCAATCTTTTTGCCTTGTACTTCAACCTTGATTTTGGTTTTGCTTGTGTCGGCAAGCCCTTGCGGCAAGTCGAATTCGGTTTTCAAAATATCGTCAACGGCACGGACAATGAAATTCACAACAGGTGCAGGTGTGTACCAGACACCACGAGCTTTGCGCAATTTTGGGTCGTATTGGCTCAAAAAATCCTCATAAAAATGGATAATCGGGTCTTCGGTTTTTGTGGCTTTGCCGTAGTTTTTGAGCATTTCTTCCACATTGCAAGCCAAAAATATATTTATCAAATCGTCCACAATCCATTTTATACGGTCGTCCACATCCAAACCCGCAATATAGCCAAATAGTTTTTTTAGGAACGGGTTCGATTTTGGAATGAGTTCATAGGCTTCTTGTCTGCTAAAAGTGGGCAAAGTTGGGTCGTGATAACGAGCCGCGAACATTCCGTAAGCAATGGTTTGCGCATAGACATCGGCAAATCCTTTGGGTGTAATGTCGTGAATCAGAATTTGCTTGAAGGCCGTCATTTGGTCTTTCAGCGTGCTGTCTTCGTTGTGGGTTTCATCGCTTGTCAATGCTTTTTCAATCACTTCGGAAAGCAAGCGGGCTTTGCTGGCCATCATTTCGGCAAGTTTTTTTGAACTTGTTATCGTTTGCCCAATATGGGTGCAAAAATCTTTTAACAGTCGTTCAAAACTTGCAAAATTTTCGGGCAATGGCTTTATTCCTTTGTCGGTAAGTTCGGCAATGGCAATTTTGGTTACAAATTGTCCGTCGCGGTAAAGATGAAAGTCAATGTAATCGGTAAAAAACAAGTTGTTCAGCGATGCTTTGTATCTGTCGAATTGTTCTTTGTTGCCCGTTTTCTTCTCGCCAGCAAGGTCTTTGTCGCCAATGTCTTTTGCTTCGATAAATCCAACCGGAATTGTTGCCGAGCCTGTCGAAGCATCCATTTTTGTCAAGATATAATCGGGTGCTCCGCAAGATTGCCTTTTGGGTTCGTTGGTAGCTCTGATGTTGGGAACTAGGCTCTCAATCAATTGTTGCAAGTCGCCACGAAAAGTATGCTCGGTCGCATTTCCGAGTTTGTATCGTTTGTTTACGCTGTCAATGTATTCTTGTATCGTCATTTTTCAGTTTAGTTTCTTGTCTTTGTCTGCGTTATTATCATAACCCAACATTGCTGCATCCAATATTCTTAATTCTTATCCAAAAGTACCATTTTGCATTAACAATCAAATGCACTCCCCAAGAAGCCGTGCCAATCCGCCGAACAGGCTTTGGCCCTGGACATTCGCGGTTTTGAAGGGTAGCTTGTTCATCGGGTGCGGGTGAGTTGACGATAGCGAAAGATACCAACTATGTTTTCAATGCGCAAATGCCAAGGCGATTTTTTTGAACGCGAGGGCAAGTTGTGCTCATGTGGCGCGTTGGAGAGCCGCGAATGGCTGGTTGCCAAGAAGATAGTCCGCGCTCTTGTGCGCCCGGGAACCGGAGAACACGTCAGCTCCGAAGCGCTTGGGAAGACGACTGGATGCCAAACGAATCGTCCGCCTGCGCGTGCCCCCGTGGGCGGACGCGTCGGCGGACGTGCGGCCGGGCTTTCGCTTGGCCGGTTCAGTCTTCGGCGCGGTCGCTGCCTTTGATGATGCCGCGGCCCGACGTGCGGACGAAGTTGAGGATCAGGTCGCGGTGCGGGCTGGGGGCGAACTCCTGCTCGATGCGCTCCAAGGCCTTGGAAACGTTGACCTTGGACTGGTAGAGCAGGCGGTAGATGTCCTGTATCTCGTTGACGGCCGGGGTCTCGAAGCCGCGGCGGCGCAGGCCGACGGAGTTGATGCCGTGGAAGGCCAGGGGGTCGCGGCCGGCCATGACGAAGGGCGGCACGTCCTTGCGGATGACGCTTCCGGCGGCCACCATGGCGTGGGGCCCGACGTGGCAGAACTGGTGTACGCCGGTCAGGCCGCCGATGATGGCCCACTCGCCGATGACGGCCTCGCCCGCGACGGCCACGCTGTTGACCAGGATGCAGTGGTCGCCAATGTCGGCGTCGTGGGCCACGTGGGCGTAGGCCATGACCAGCACGTCGCGGCCGACGGTGGTGCGCCCTCGGGCGGCGGTGCCGCGGTTGATGGTGGCGCACTCGCGGATGGTGGTGCGGTCGCCGATTTCGGCGGTGCTGTTCTCGCCGCGGAACTTGAGGTCCTGCGGAATGGCCGAGATGACGGCGCCGGGGAAGATGCGGCAGCCCTTGCCGATGCGCGCGCCATCCATGATGGTAACGTTGGGGCCTATCCAGGTGCCGTCGCCGATTTGGACGTCGCCATAGATGGTGGTGAAAGGACCGATTTCGACATTTTCCCCGATCTGGGCCTTGGGGTCGATATGGGTAAGCGGATAGCTCTTCATCATTTGGTTTTTGTGATTTGTGCCATGAATTCCCCTTCGGTCACCAATTGCCCAGCCACGAAGGCGTATCCGTTCATGTGCGCGATGCCTCGCCGGATGGGCGTTATCAGGTCGAGCAGGAAGACCAGGGTGTCGCCCGGCTTGACCTGGTTGCGGAACTTGACCTTGTCGATCTTCATGAAGTAGGTCAAGTAGTTCTCGGGGTCGGGCACGGTGTTGAGGACCAGCATCCCGGCCGTCTGGGCCATGGCCTCGATGATGAGCACCCCGGGCATGACGGGCGCGCCGGGGAAGTGCCCCTGGAAGAAGCTCTCGTTCATGGTGACGTTCTTGATGCCCACCACGTGGCGCTCGCTCATCTCCATGATCTTGTCCACCAGCAGGAAAGGCGGGCGGTGGGGCAGGAAGCGCATGATCTCGACCACGTCGAACAGCGGCTTGGCGCTCAGGGAGATTTCCGGGGCCTCGATCCGGCCGCGGTTCTTCTTGATCTGCTTGCGCAGGTGCTGGGCCATGCGGACGTTGGCCGAGTGGCCGGGCTTGGTGGCGATGACCTTGCCGCGGATGGGCATCCCGATGAGGGCCAGGTCGCCGATGACGTCGAGGATCTTGTGTCGGGCGGGCTCGTTGTCGAACTTGAAGCTGGTGTTGTTCAGGGTGTGGTCCTGCTCGTTGACCTTGACGTGCTCGAGCTGGAAGGTCTCGCGCAGCATCTCTCGGGTCTCGTCGCTGAGCTCCTGGTCCACCAGCACGATGGCGTTGTCGAGGCTGCCGCCGCGCACCAGGCCGTTCTGGAGCAGGGGCATGATCTCGCGCAGGAACACGAAGGTGCGGGCCGGGGCCACCTGGGCGCCGTAGTGGTCGAGGCTTTCGAGGCGGGCGAACTGGTTGCGCAGGATGGGCGAGTCGAAGCCGATGAGCACGTCAACGCTGAAGTGGTCGTCGGGGTAGATCTCGATGCGCGAGCCGGTCTGCTCATCCTCGAAGACGACTTTCTCCCTAGGGGCGAAGAGCTTGCGGGCGGCGTCTTGCTCGCTGCGGCCGGCGGCTTGCAGGGCCTCGAAGAAAGGCCAGGCGGTTCCGTCGAGGATGGGCACCTCGGGGCCGTCGATGTCGATCAGGGCGTTGTCCACTCCGCTGGCCATCAGGGCCGAGAGCAGGTGCTCCACCGTGGTAACGCTGGCCTCGTTCTCGCTCAGGGTCGTGCTGCGCTGGGTCGAGCTGACCAGCTCGGCCAGGGCGCGCACCTCGGGCCGGGCCTCGAGGTCCACGCGCCGGAAGACGATGCCGGTGTCCGCCTCGGCGGGCTGGAGGGTCATGTGGGCGAATTTGCCGGTGTGCAGGCCTTTCCCCTCGAAGGTGATGGCGCTGGCTATGGTGTGTTGGCTTTCAGGCATGCTGCTTTAGGAGGGTTTTGTCGTTGACTTGAGTTCGTCTAGTTCTTTGCGCAGCGCGTTGAGTTCGCGCCACATGTCGGGCAGGCGGCGGATGACGGCGCTGGTCTGGTAGAATTGGCGCATGGGCATCGCGGGCGAGCCTTGCATGACCTGCCCCGGCTCGATGGAGGCGTGGATGCCAGCCTGCGCGCCGATCTTGACGCCCGCCGCGATGTTCAGGTGCCCGGCGAAGCCGACCTGCCCGCCGACCATGCAGTTGGGGCCGATCTTGGTGGAGCCGGAGATGCCGGTTTGCGAGGCGATCACGGTGTTCTCGCCGATTTCCACGTTGTGCGCCACCTGGATCAGGTTGTCGAGCTTGACGCCCCGGCGGATGAGGGTGGAGCCCATCGTGGCCCGGTCGATGGTGCAGTTGGCGCCGATTTCGACATGGTCTTCGATGACGACGTTGCCGAGCTGCGGGATCTTCTGGAACTGGCCCTCCTGCTGCGGGGCGAAGCCGAAGCCGTCGGAGCCGATGACCGTGCCGGCGTGGATCAGGCACTCCTCGCCCAGCGCGCAGTCGCGATAGACCTTGACGCCGGGCATCAGGATGGTTCCCTTGCCCACGCGCGCGTTCGGGCCCACATAGACCTGCGGGTACAACTGGGCGCCCGGGCCAATGACCGCGCCCTTGTCGATGAAGGCGTGCGGGGCCACGTAAACGCCTTCGCCCAACTGGGCCTCCGGGTGGACGTAGGCGCCCTCCGAGATGCCCACGGGCACCTCGCGGGTCATCTGCTCCTGCAACTGCATCAGCTTGGCCAGGGCGGCGTAAGGATCGGCGCAGCGGACCAGCGTAGCCCCGACGGGCGAGCTGGGCGCCAGGCTCTGCGAGACCAGCACCACCGAGGCCCGCGTGGTGTAAAGATAAGGCTCGTACTTGGGGTTCGACAAGAAGCTCAGGCTCCCGGCCTGGGCCTCCTCTATCTTCGAGAAGAGGGACACTTCGACCCCGGGGTCGCCCTCCACAGTTCCGCCCACGATCTTGGAAATCTGCTCTGCGGTCAGTTTCATTCGGAAAAATTTGCGCAAAGCTAAGAAAATAATGGGCGCGGATCGCGGGCTTGACCAAATTGTTCGACTTCTTACCATTCCCTCGAAAGGACTATCTTCGCCCAGAAAAACGCGACCATGAGCAACCTTAGAACCTTGTTCCTGCGCCACCTCGGCCAGACCTCGCCCAGCCCCATGCTCGTGGAGGTGGAAAGCGCCAAGGGAAGCCGGCTCTTCGGCCCCGACGGCCAGGACTACATCGACCTGGTGGCCGGCGTCTCGGTCTGCAACCTCGGACATGGCCACCCCAAGGTGCTCGAAGCCCTCCACCAGCAGGCCGACCGCCACCTGCACGTCATGGTCTATGGCGATTTCGTCCAAAGCCCGCAGGTGCGCCTGGCCTCCCGGCTGGCCGAGCTGCTGCCGCCGACGCTCGACTCCGTCTATTTCGTCAACTCCGGAAGCGAGGCCATCGAGGGCGCCATCAAGCTGGCCAAGCGCCACACCCGCCGCCCGGGGCTGGTCTCCATGCGCAAGGCCTACCACGGCAGCAGCAACGGCGCCCTGAGCCTCATGGGCGACGAGCGCTTCAAGCGGGCCTTCCGCCCGCTGCTGCCCGGCACCCGCCTGCTCGACTACAACGACTTCGGCCAGTTGGAACGCATCGACCACCGCACGGCCTGCGTCGTGGTGGAGCCCCTCCAGGCCGAGGCCGGGGCCATCCTGCCCGCGCCCGGCTACCTCCAGGCCCTGCGCCAGCGCTGCGACCAAGTCGGCGCCCTGCTCGTCTTCGACGAAATCCAAATGGCCTTCGGGCGCATGGGGACCCTCTGGGGATTCGAGCGATCGGGAGTCGTGCCCGACATCCTCTGCCTGGGCAAGGCCCTTGGCGGCGGCCTGCCTCTGGGCGCCTTCGTGGCCCCGCGCCCGCTCATGATCGAGCTGAGCCACGACCCGGTGCTCGGCCACATCACCACCTTCGGCGGGCATCCGCTGAGCTGCGCCACCGGACTGGCTGCCCTCGAGGCCCTGCTCCACGAGCGCCTGCTCGACGACATCGACCGCAAGGCCCGGCGGTTCCTCGACGCCCTGCCCGCCGCGCCCATCACCGAAATCCGCGGCACCGGCCTTTTCCACGCCATCGACCTGGGCAGCTCCGCGGCCCTGTTCCGCGCCATGGAGCTGTTCAACCACGGCGGAGGCATCGTTACCGACTGGTTCCTCTTCGATGACCACTCCTTCCGATTCGCCCCGCCCCTGAACATCACCGACACGGAGCTCGACCTGGCCGCCGAGCGCGTTTCGGCCGTGCTGCTAAAGCTCTGATTTCCAAAGGAAAATATCTTGTAAAATGCAAAGCCAGATGCCCCAGGCCGACGACGGCCCCGCGCTCAAGCTGTTCTTCTGCGGCGACCTGGTCATGGACCGCGCGCCTGGCCCCGACTGGCTCGGCCCCGAGCTGGCCCAGGAGCTGCGCCAAGCCGACCTGGCCTGCTGCAACTTCGAGGCGCCCGTCTCCGGCGCGGGCAAGCCCACGGCCAAGTCCGGGCCGCTGCTGGCCCAGTCGCCCCTGGCCTTCGGCTGGCTCCGGCAGGTCGGCTTCACGCATCTTTCCCTGGCCAACAACCACATCTTCGACCACGGCCCCGAAGGCCTGGCCGCCACCCTCGAAGGCGCCCGGCAGGCGGGCCTGGTCCCCTTCGGCGCCGGGCTCGACTGGGAGCAGGCCTACGCCCCGGCCATCTTCGTCCACAACGGGCTGCGCGTGGGCCTCATGGCCCTGGCCGAGTGGGAGTTCGGCGCGCTGGGCCGCGAGGGCGACGCCGGGGCCGGATTCGCGCACATCAACCACTGGCAGGTGGAGCGCCGCGTCCGCGAAGCCCGCGCCCGGGTGGACCTGCTGGTGCTCAACCTCCACGCCGGGGTCGAGAAGGTGCCGCTGCCCTTGCCCGAGTGGCGGCAGCGCTACCGCGCCCTGGTCGAGGCGGGCGCCGACCTCGTCGTCGGGCACCATCCGCACGTGCCCCAGGGCATGGAGTGGTACCTCGGGCGCCCGATCTTCCACAGCCTGGGCGACTTCTACTTCGCCTCGCGCCCCGAGTCCGAGCCCGCCTTCGCCCTGGCCGTCGAGTGGCGGCCGGGCGCGCCGCTTCGCTGGCGCGCCGTCGGGCACCGCCGCGAAGGCCGCCTGCTGCTGCCCTGGCCCGAGGCGCCCCAGGCCCTCGACCAGCTCTCGCGGCTGCTCGCCGACGGCTACCCCGAACGGGCCGACCGCCAGTGCCTGGAGCTCTTCGAAAGCCGCTACCGCCTGCACCTCAGCCAGGCCGCGACGGGCCTCCGCCCCGACATGCCCTGGCACAAGCGCCTACGCCGAAGGCTGCACATGCTGCTCCGCCCCCGCGACAACCAGCGCCGCCAAGGGCTGCACCAGCTCCACAACTTCCGCATCGAATCGCACCGACACGTCATCACAAGAGCCCTGGAACTGCTATGGGAAAAGACATGACCCTCGCGCCCGTGGCCATCTTCTGCCACAACCGCCCCGAGCACCTCAAGAACCTGCTCCGCTCGCTCGAAGCCAACGCATTGGCCCCCAGTACCTTGCTCTACATCTTCGCCGATGGCCCCCGTACCGACCACGACGCGCCGCTGGTGCGCCAGGCCTTGTCCGTGGCCCGCGGCGCGGCGCGCTTCCAGGAGGTCTTCATCTTCCAGCGCGAAACCAACTGGGGCCTGGCCCGCAACATCATCGACGGAGTCGGGCAGGTCATGCGCGAGCACGGACGGGCCATCGTCCTGGAAGACGACCTCGAGCTGGCCCCCGGCTTCCTCGACTTCATGAACCTGGCCCTGCGCACCTACCGCGACCACCCGCGGGTCTTCAGCATCTCCGGCTACAAAGGTCCGGCCCGCCTGCCCGATTGGCACCAGGAGCCCATCTTCCTGTTCAAGCGCGTCAACTCCTGGGGCTGGGCAAGCTGGCAAGACCGCTGGGAATCGGTGGACTGGCAGGTCCCCGACTTCGACCGCTTCATCCGCGACGACCAGGAAATCGAATCCTTCAACCTCGGAGGGCAAGACTGCGCCGCCATGCTGCTCGACCAGCGCCTCGGCCGCAACGACTCCTGGGCCATCCGCTTCAACTACGCCTGCCACCGCCGCCAGATGTTCAACGTCTATCCCAGCCAGTCGCTCGTGCTCAACCGCGGCGCCGACGGCTCGGGCCGCCACGTGGGCAAGACCCGACGCTACGAGACCGCGCTCGCCCAAGCGCCCCCGCCCACCAGCCTGCCCCAAGACCCCGAGTATTCCTGCGAACTGGCCCACGCCTACCGCCAACTCTTCCGCAAAAGCCCCCAGCGTATGCTGATCAACTTCCTCAAAATCAGGAAGTACCGCTGGGGATTGCGCCCTTGAGGCTAGGCATCTGATGCCAAGTCGCAAGCAAAGGTATAATTCCCGAGCCATCAAAAGGAACATCAAGAAACCCCCGCCAACCCTAGGATTCCTGGTCCAATAAGGGAATAAGGTTGTATCCAGGTTCTTTACAAGAGTGTGTGGACAAAACAAAAAGGATGGATTCGGGCAAAATCAAGCCTCCCGATCAAGATGCAGATGACTGCCTTGATGGTCTCTGTTTCCCTGTGTCCCCTCGACTTGGCCTTCGCGGCTAGGAACAGGGAGTTGAACCCTTCGAGTATCCCATTGGGCATGCGGTTTTTCGCCCAGTTGACGACGCCTGCCCAATGTCGTTTGATGGTCCTGGCCACCTCGACGATTTGGGGGATCTTGCTTTGGGTGGGATGCTGGCGACTATAACGAAAAAATGTATGCGAAGGGAGGAATTGATAGCACTTTCCTTGCCCAACGCACAAAGTTTATAGGAAGCACAAAAAGCCTTAATTAGCACATTCGCCCGCCTTTTCGCAAACATATTGTTGTGGGCTGTTTTTATTGTTTTGAAAACGGCTCAAATCTTTTACTATCATAGTAAAAACACAATAAGTCGTCATCATCATCAAGTATTCCTAAAAGGATATCTAATTCCTCACGATAGTAAGGACTTGCAAGTGGTGCTTCATTATCCAAAATAGTTTCACGTAAAACTTTGATAACTACGGCAGGAACTCCGTATTCAGGAACTTGCTTATGTTTAAGACCTTTCTTCCAAACAACCAAATCTCCTTCGTTAAAAGAGTGTTTTTCCTCTTGGAAACGCTTGGTAGTAGAGAGTAACTTTTCAGCATATTCCTCAATATCTACTTGTGCGTGTTTCTCGGGAGATATTTTTTCAAGAAGAGCTTCTATAAGCAATTTCTTTTTATCTGTTTCTTCGCCTTCAAGACGTATTTTTTGTGATTTATTCATCGCAACGGATTTTTTTACCTGTTATAATTTGTTTTTGGACTTGTCAAAAAAATCATTGGGTAGAGTACAAAAAATTCAAAAGTTCGTCTTGATAAACTTTCCCTTTCCCTTTTCTGAGCTTTGAGTTTATAGCAGGGAACTCATCGGCATTAAAAGCCTCTAACAAATTTTTGACTTCTGATAAAATTTTTTTTGTTTCTCTATGCTCTTTTTCCATACTCTGAATCTTCATGAGAAGTTGTATCATAATGCTATCTTCTCGTGTAGAAAGTTCTAATTTATTTTTTAATTCCAAAGCATAAGGCTCATATCTACTTGCCTCAAAAAAAGTTCTTCGAGAGGGTAGGTAGTCGTTTGGTACGTTTTCAAAAGCAGTTACATAAATACCCAATTTGTTTAGGTTATCGTCTAAGTCCAAAAACGTTAGAGCATTATTTTGGGCTATTAAATCAAGTTCGGAAAATCGTTTGTTAAAAAAACTTATTAAATCTTGATTTGTGGCTTTAAATATAAGCCAACGGTTAGCCTCATCATCATTATCAACCCAACGATAAAAATAATGTTCATTGGGTTTGCTTACATCTTGAAAATGCGAAAGCAAGGGACCTTCATAGTAGATCAAGTCTCCCATTTTTTGGGGATTAAAATCCAACCCACTTACACTTATGCAGTTCAGAGTATTCATATTTTGATAAAACTTGATACTATTTCAAAACGATTTTCATAGTTCATAGGTTCAAAAGGGTGGTGATTGTAATGTCCATTTTCGTCAATTTCACCATTAACCCCATCTTTTTCATTTAGTTTTGCAAAAGCAATATGCTTACCAAAATCTGCTTTGGGAAATCTTTCTGACAAGAAAACAAAGCCTTCTTCGGCTTTTTCTGCTGTAATATACATAGAGTACGCCATATCTTCGCACATTTTTATGCCTCGCTTTTCCAAGTCTGAAATATCGTTATATCTCTTTGGTGGTTTTGAAGGATTGGGAAATCTCTTCATAAATTTTTCATATTGTGTTTGGAAATTCTGTTCATCCCCACAATCAAATACCCACCTATACGCATCAATATTTCGTGGCGTATAAGTTCTCGGCGGACATTCTACTTGAAGCCGTTTATGATGTTCGTGATATTTGAAGTTCACAGTTGAATTAATTGTTATTTTTTATTTTTAAAATAGCACATAACGTCATTACTTCCACCATCCAAAATTCCCACCCAAAAGCATCATTGCGCATTAGGAATCAAACGCACACCTCCTGAAGCCGCGCCAATCTGTCAAAATTCGAATCGACTGGTTTTGGAAGTTCGGCTGCCGACTTTGGCCCTGGGCATTGGCGGTTTTGAAGGGTAGCTTGTTCATTGGGGGGGTGAAATTGATGGTAGCCAAAGATACAAACTATGTCTTCGCAAAGCAAGCGCCTTGGCGATTTTTTTGAACTCGTGGGTGGCTTTTGCTGCGCGCGCTGTTGAGGCGATGGTAGGCGGCGAGATAGGGCGGCGAAGGTCCTGCGGGAGGGGGGCTTGCGCGGATATTCTTGGCGGGTGGCCTTGGCTTGGCGGCGGGGCTTGGGCCTTTGGGCAAATCTTGTTTCCTTTGGGGCAGGGTGCGACTTTCGCCCTGGAAAACCCACGAACCAAACTCAACACCATGCGCCAAATCTTCCTCGCGGGCGCGCTGCTGGCCCTGGGCCAGAGCCTTTTCGCCCAAGAAGCCGACATTCCGGCTGTTTACCCGCAACTGAGCCGTGACCCGCAAGGGCTGCTGCAGATCGAAATCGGTGGCGTGCGCGTGCCCATGCGCCAGAGCGAGCCCGAGCACGACCTCCAGCAGTTCCGTCGCCCGCCCGTGGCCACCGCGAAGGGCCTGGAGTTCGACTTTGGCGGCAGCACCTTGTCCGGCACTTTGTTCTACGGCCTGATCGACCCTGACGACAGCCGCCACCCGCTGCCGGTTTACTTCCACTCGAGCGAGCCCATCGTCGGCGGGCGGGCCAGCATCGACCTGGGCCGCCTTTCGGGGCGCTACGACATGACCGGATGGGAGAAGAGCGGCCATGGCACCCTGGGCTTCCGCGTGGTGCGGGCCGACGGGATGCTGCTGCACGATGGCAAGGCCGATTTCGCCAAGACTGCGGACGGCTTCGCCTCGGTGCCCACCCTGGTCGAGGGGCCGTTCGTGAACCTGCTCGACCACCAGGGCGCGACGCTGCGCTTCGAGTTCGACCGCCCGCAGGAGGCCTGGGTCGAAATCGGCGGCAAGCGCTTCGACTCGCCCAGCCAGCGCCTGCACGAGCTGGCCATCAGCGGCTTGGAGCCGGACAGCCTCTACGAGTACGTGCTCCACCACGGCGGCTTCGCCTGGCGGTTCAGCCTGCGCACCGCGCCCCGGCCGGGCAGCCGCGCGCCCTTCACCTTCGCCTATGCCAGCGACTCGCGGTCGGGCAACGGGGGCGGCGAGCGCGACTTCTACGGCACCAACGCCTACATCATGAAGAAGATCGCCGCGCTGGCCGTCCACGAGGGCGCCGTTTTCATGCAGTTCACCGGAGACCTCATCAACGGCTACGCCGAGCACCACCAGGAGATGCGCCTGCAATACGCCAACTGGAAGCGGGCCGTCGAGCCGTTCTGGCACCACATGCCCATCTACGCGGGCATGGGCAACCACGAGGCCCTGAACTTCTACTTCATTGACAGCGAGCGCTATGTGATGATCGACCAGTTCCCCTTCGCCGACCATTCGGCCGAGTCGCTCTTCGCCGAGCAGTTCACCAACCCCACCAACGGCCCCGAGTCGGAGGATGGCGCCTGGTACGACCCGCGGCCGCGCCAGGCCGATTTCCCGAGCTATTCCGAGACGGCCTTCCATTACCGCTACGACAACGTGGCCGTGGTGTCGCTCAACTCCGACTACCTCTACGCGCCGACCTTGGCCGAGACGCCCGAGTCGGGGGGCAACCTGCACGGCTACCTCATGGATCGGCAGATGGAATGGCTGGCCCAGACGCTGAAGGCCTACCAGCAGGACCCGACCATCGACCACATCTTCGTAACGCAGCACACACCGGCCTTCCCCAACGGCGGGCACATGGCCGACGACATGTGGTACAACGGCAACAACGCGCATCGCCCCGTGGTGGCGGGCCAGCCTGCCCGCGAGGGCATCATCCAGCGCCGCGACCAGTACCTGGAGCTGCTGGTGAACCAGACGCCGAAGGTGGCGGCCATCCTGACGGGCGACGAGCACAACTACAACCGCCTGCACCTGGGGCCTGGGGTCAACATCTATCCGCCGGACTATCCGCACGCGAAGATTGAGCTCAGCCGGCCCTTGCTGCAGATCAACAATGGCGCGGCGGGCGCTCCGTACTACGCCCAGGAAACCGGCCCGTGGTCGGAGCACGTCCGGGGCTTTTCGACCCAGAACGCCCTGGTGTTCTTCCATGTGCATGGCCCGAGCATCGAGGTGGAGGTGCTCAACCCCGTCACCCTGGAGCGGGTCGATGCCTACACGCTGCGCTAGGCCCCGGCCTGGCGGCTTTCGCGAAGGCGGCTTCCGAGATTTCGGGAGCCGCCTTCGGCTTTTCAGGCCGTCTTGATGAAGCGCACCAGCTCGCGCACCTGCGAGAGGAGCTTCGCGTCTTCCGAGATCTGGGCGATCTGCTTGCGGTTCTCGTCGCGGATGAGCTCGAGGTTGCGGCCTTGCTCGAGTTGGAAGTTCTCCATCTTCTCGCGGAGCTTGAAGAAGGATTCTTCGAGCTGGGCCAGCTCCCTGCCTTTCTCCTGGGTCCAACTGCCCAGATGCTCGGGGTGCAGGAGGTTCCACAGCTCATCGACGCGCTCGGTGGCCTTTTCGAGCTTGGACATGAGCTCGAAAACGTCCTGCTCGGGGTAGCGTACTTCCTGCGAGATGGAGGACAGGCGGTACTGGACGTAGGCGTAGAGCCGGGCCGCGGGGCGGAGGCCGGTCAGGAGCAGGGCCAGGATGGCGCCCCAGTATCCGACGGCGCTGACCTCGAAGAGGGCCACCAGGTAGAGCGCCACGGCGCTGACCAGGTGCATGCTCAGGGCCACGGCCAAGTAGGTCCGGGCGATCTTGTTGACGTAATCGAGGTCTTCCTTCTTGACTTTCAGGTCTTTGGCCTGGGCGCGCACGGCATCGCTGAGCACCTCGCGGGCGCGGAAATGGGTGTTCCAGGGCACGGTCGTAACGAAGATGAGCAGCCAGAAGCCGCCAATGGCCGTGAGCCAGTCGATGAAGTCTCCGGCGGGCACTTCGAGCCAGCGGAGCAGGCCCATCGCGGCCAGCGCGGCCACGGTGAAGGCGATGAGCGAGGGGAAGAGTTGTCGGTTGGTCATGGTGGGGGCGTTTTTTCGTGAAAATACGCCATCCCGCGCAGGAAAACAAAAGGTGGGTGGGGGAGGCCCAAAAAGCGGAAGCCGCGGCAGGACTTGCCGCGGCTTCCGAGCGATGGATCGGGGGCCGGGCCTAGCGCCTGACCATGAGCTTGCTGGTGCTGACGGCCTGTCCGTTGACGACCACGGAGTAGAAGTAGATGCCCGGAGCCAAGTCGTTGGTCTGCACTTGGGTCGTGCCCGCGCCTTGCAGCCTGACGTTGCGGACCTCGACGCCCAGGGCGTTGAAGATGCGCACGCGGGCGTCCTTGCCGGCGGGGATGTTGTGGCGGAAGGCGGTGAAGTCTTGCGCCGGGTTGGGGTAGGGGGCGGAGACTCCTCCCAGGCCGAGCTGACCCACGGAGGCGCGGGTGGAGATTTCGTAGTTGACCGTGAGGGTGACTTCGCCATCCCATTCGGTGGCCGTGAAGGTATATTTGAGCTGGCTGGTGCCCTGGTTGTTGGAGGGGTAGCAGTGGCCCGAGAAGCTTTCCTGGTCGGTCTGGCCCGCCTGGAGGGCCTGCGAGCCCGAGGTCTGGCCGCTGGTGCTGGGGTTCAGGCAGAGGCCCCAGCAGAGGGCGTACTGCATCCCTTCGACGGAAGTTACCACTTCGCTGTTCACGATGATGGTGTAGTTGGTCTCGCTTTCGTTCTTGACATGGGCCCGGGCGATGGTCTCGAAATCGGCGGGGTCGCCGCTGACGGTGATCTCGGAGTTGCTGATGTCGTTGCCTTCGGCATCCCAGAGCGTTATCTGGGCTTGGGCGGAAAGGTTGGCCAGGAGGGCCAGGTAGAGTAGGGTTTTTTTCATGGACGGCATTTTTTTCGAGGTGCTCAGGGCCAACTGTCCCTTGCTTTGGGTGTGGGTTTGCTCTTTGGGCTTCGCGCAAAGAGCGCCTTGAAAAGTCTTGCCGTTGGCGCATTTCTTTTCCTCGGGTAAAAATAGGCAAAAAAGTGGCCATTGTCAAGGGATTTGAAGCCTTTTGACAAAAGTTTAACAAGAAGGAAGCCACCGGGCTTCTTGTTAAGGCTTGCTTGGGGTTTCTTGGGGATGCTTTCAAATGCCCGAAGGCGATTTTCCGCTCGGGATCCCTTGCCGGAAACCTGCTTCCTTGGATTTGATCTTGGGAATTTTGGTTTTTTAAGAAATGTGAGTCCTGTATAAAAACCATTAGGGCATTTGTCCACGAAAGGCACGAAGGGCACGAAATTTTTTTGAAATCAAAATTGGGTCCAGCATAAAAACCGTTATTTGCATTTTTCTATTTCCAACCCATTGATAATCAAAAGTAATTTTTGAAAGGGAATTTTAGAAATGACCTCTTGGGACCGCGCCCATTTTTGTCCTTGGAGGGGATTTGTCCACGAAAGGCACGAAGGGCACGAAATTTTTTTGAAATCAAAATTGGGTCCAGCA
>JAIFMG010000179.1 GCA_020048645.1 Bacteroidota bacterium
CTTTGAAAACCTGAGAGGATTCGTGGAGAACACCCTGGTCGACAAGGGAGCATATCCAAGGCACAGAAACACATTCGAAACCTACAAGAATCACAACACATTACAGCCAAATCACATCTTTAAGGAATAGAACATTTTTTTCTTTGCCTTCCAAATTTAGGACGACATTAAGAAATGGAAATTTCCTTCTTGTTTTCGTTGCCGAAAATTTTGCGGAAGGCAATGTCAATTTTTCACCATTGTCAAGATCGCATGGCACAAGGATGCCTGCCAAAGCCATGCGTCAGATTCGACACAGCGATTTGTCGGGACAAGGCCAGCCGTGGCCAACATGGCCAAGATTGGTCAGCGAAAAAAAGTAATCTGGCAAAATTATTGCGGAAGTTGATGTCCCTAACTTCCCCAGGCACCATGAAACGAGACTACTCCACCGCCCTGCTGCTGGCCGCCCTGACGCTCGGAGCCGCCGGCACCGCCCAAGGGCACAACCCGCCCCCCGCGCCCCAGGTCCGCCACCTCGAGTCCAGCGCGCTCGTGCATCCGCAGAGCACCTCCGAGCGCATGCTCGCCCAAGACTTCAACCTCGCCCCGCAAGAGATCGCGCAGGGAGCCCTGCGCATCGTGGTCGAGGTGCAGGACCCCCTCCTGGCCAGTTGGGACCAGATGGTCCTGCGCGTCAACGGGAACCTCTACTACCCCGCCACCGCCAGCGCCGAGAGCCAGCGCGAGGTGCTCATGGACCTCGACGGCCGCCTGGCCAGCTTCGGCCGGGGCGACAGCTTCGAGCTGCAGTTCAACATCCTAGAGCCTATGGACGGCGACAGCCAGGTTACGCTCGTGGCCACCGGCTTCACGCACGAGAAGGCCAGCCAGGCGCGCAGGGCTGGCCAAAGTCCCCAGCGTTAGCCTTCCTCCTCCTCCGCCGCCGCCGCCGCCGCAGGCGCGCCGGGCGAGCGGAGGGTCAGCAAGCGGCTCCGGTAGTCGATCGTCGCGCCATAGCGCTCCAGCAGGTCGCTGCCCAGCAGGCCCCAGACCTGCCGGCCGCTGAACTGCGCGTACAGCCTGTTGACGTGGCCCAGGTCCAGCAGGACGATTTCCAGGTCCTCGATTTCCAGCCCGCCCAGGCGCAGGCGGCGCAGCAGGCCGAAGCGGTTCTCGAGCATGTCGGCGCTGATGCCCGCCGACTGTATGGCCGGGGCGTCGTCCACGGCTTCGTAGTGGCCTTCCATGAGGCTGATGTCGAAGACCGACTTCGAGGCCCCGGTGTCGAGGACCAGCGTGGCCAGGCTGCCGTCGGGGAGCGCGGCCTCCAGCAGCAGGTGGAGGCCGTCGCCATCCAGGAAGACCGTTTCCAAGGGCACCGCGTGCGCGCGGCTTTCGTTGCTTTCCATCTTCGGGCGGGGGTCAGGTTCGCGTCTGTTCCGGAAGGATGGCCCGTCGGCGCTGTCGCCGCGGGCAGAAAAAAGTCAGCCGCGGCCCCCGGAAAGCGGGCCACGGCTGACGGAAGACCATTGGGCTGAGGCGCTCAGAAGAGTTTCATGTCGTCCAGGACATCCATGACCGAGCGGACGGCCTTGGCCGACTCGTGGAGCAGGGCTTCCTCCTCGGCGTTGAGCTCGACCTCGATGATGCGCTCGATGCCGTTCTTGCCCAGGATGACGGGCACGCCCAGGTAGATGTTCTCGAGGCCGTACTCGCCTTGCAGCCAGGTGCATACGGGGAAGACGCGGCGCTGGTCCTTGGCGATGGCCTCGACCATCTGCGCGGCCGCGGCTCCCGGGGCGTACCAGGCGGAGGTTCCCATGAGCTTGACCAGCTCGCCGCCGCCGTTCTTGGTGCGCTCGATGATGGCGTCGAGGGTGGGCTTGTCGATCAGCTCGGTGACGGGGATGCCGGCCACGGTGGTGTAGCGGGGCAGGGGCACCATGGTATCGCCGTGGCCGCCCATCAGCAGGGCCTGGATGTCCTTGGGCGAAACGTCCAGGGCCTCAGCCAGGAAGGCGCGGTAGCGGGCCGTGTCCAGGATGCCGGCCATGCCGAACACCTTGGTGCTGGGGGCCTTGGCCGCCAGGTAGGCCGTGTAGGTCATCACGTCCAGTGGGTTGGAAACCACGATGATGATGGCCTCGGGCGAGTGCTGGACGATGTTCTCGGTAACTTGCTTGACGATGCCGGCGTTGATCGCGATCAGGTCGTCGCGGCTCATGCCGGGCTTGCGGGGCAGGCCGGAGGTGATGACCACGATGTCCGAGCCTGCCGTGCGGCTGTAATCGTTGGTAACGCCCACCGTGCGGGTGTCGTAGCCCAAGACCGGGGCCGTCTGCCAAATGTCGAGCGATTTGCCTTCGGCGACGCCTTCTTTGATGTCCAGCAAGATGACTTCGTTGGCCATTTCGCGCTCGGCGATGACGTTGGCGCAAGTGGCGCCCACGTTTCCAGCTCCTACTACCGTAACTTTCATATGGATTGGGTTTTGATGGATTTTGATTGAGTGCTTACGCTGGCGAAGATACGCAAACGGGGAGGATTTTCAAAACCCCCGTGGCCTCTTTAGAACGGCTCAAAATGAGCCCCCCGCGGCCTGCCCGGAAACAGGAGCCAGGCGTCCGCCCCGGGGCCCTAGGGCAGCAGGCGCGCCACGATCCAGTCGGGGCTTTCGGCGACGGTCTCCGTGGGCAGCGCGGCCTGGAACTCCTCCCAGGTGGGCGCGCCCCGGCGGAAGCTGTGCCCCACCGATTTGCGCAGCAGCAGATAGACCTCGGCCTGCCGGGCCTGCCCGGCGATCGCGCGGGCGTGGCCGGGCGAGCCGACCTCCACGGCCGGCAGCCCGCCCTTGACCGCGACCGTCTGCCAGTGGTTGCTCAGCAGCAGGGTCTGGCCGGGCACGTACAGCGCCCTCGCCCGGGCGAAGACCTCCCGCTCGGGGCTCTCGGCCGCGAGCGTCGCGAAGAACACCCGGCTGCGGTTCAGGTTGGCCAGCAGCACGAAGGCCACCAGGCCCGCCGTGCCCAGCAGCATCAGCCGCCGCCACAGGCCCCCGCCCTCCGCGTCGGCGAAGGCCTGGAGGTGGAACACCAGCACGCCCCCCAGCAGCGGCAGCGTCAGGTGGAAGTAGCGCATGAAGCCCATCTCGCGGTTGAACGAGTGCTGGAAGATGCCCACGAAGAGCACCATGCCCACGTACAGCACCAGCATCCAGAACAGCCACGCGTTCGCGAAGCGCTGGGCCGGGGTGCCTTGGCCGGGCGCGTCCCACAGGCGCCAGAGCACCAGGGCCGCCAGGGGCAGCAGCAGCAGCCAGGCCCAGGGCTCGAGGCTCGTGGGCCAGCCCGCGACGCTCACGAAGTACATGTCGAGGATCTCGGCGATGCGCGGGAAGTTGAACAGCGTGTCAGAGTCGTCGCCGATCTGGTAGTCGATGGTCTTGTCGGCCAGCAGCTTGTTGCGGAGCAGCCAGGCGCCGTAGGGCAGGAAGCCCGCCAGGCCGAAGCCCGCCGCCCAGAGCAGCGCCCGCCGCCAGTCGGCCCGCGCATGGGACAGGAAGACCGCCAGCGCGCTGGCCGCGACGAAGGCCAGCCCGGTCTTGCGGCCCAGCAGCATGGCCAGCGCCAGAAGGGCCGCCAGCGCCAGCCACCCGGCCCGCGCCCGCCAGCCCTCCGAGCCGTGCCAGCGCAGCAGCGCCACGCCCATCCACACCATCGGCGCGACGAAGACCGGCTCGCTGAGCGCGCCCGTCAGGTACGACCAGATGCCCTGGCCCGACAAGACGATGCCGAAGGCCAGCAGGAAATAGGCAGGCCGCCCGGCGAACATCAGCCGGAAGAAAACCATCCAGCCCAGCAGGTGCGCCAGCAGGAAGATCGCGTTGGTCCACTTGAGCGCCCCGAGGGTATCCAGCCCGAAAAGGCCCTTGAGCTGGGCCCCGAACCACGAGTAGCTGGGGCCGTACTTGGTGATCGGCACCCGCTCGTCCACCCGGGCCGGATCCTCGACAGCGTAGGCCTGGAAGCCCTCGCCCGCCAAGATCTGGTCCAGGCCCATGGCGTAGTAGGCCGAGTCGGTGGTGATGCGCAGCTCCGAGAGGTGCCCCATCCAGAAGAGCGGGAGGCTGAGCAGCAGCATCCCCCAGGCCAAGGCCTTGGCCAATGGCTCCGAAATCCATTTGTCGATGTTCATGCGCTCGCGTTTTGCCGGTAGAAGATCCGCTTGACGGCCAGGCCGATGAAGAACAGCACCAGGACGTTGGCCAGGGCGAACAGGTGGACGGCGAAGGCCGCCTCGATGGCCAGGGTCTTTTCCAGGCCCAGGATCATCAGCCCCACGATCCAGGTGCCCTCGATGGTGCCGAACCCGCCCACGCTCTTGATGGGCAGGATCATGAAGGCCATGCCCAGGGCCGAGACGAAGAGCGTCTCGAACACGTTGGTCTCGATGCCCAGCCCCCGCAGGATGCTCACGAAGTAGAGCGCCACCAGCAGCACGCTGGCAAGGGTCGCGCCCATCAGCCGCCAGGGCGCGCCCGGCACGCGCAGCCGCGCCAGCTCGTCGCGGAAGGCCCCGAGGAACTTCCGCGCCTTGCCCAGCAGCGCGCGCCCCGGGCCGAAGCGCTCCAGCAGGCCCGCCACGAGCCCGCGCGCCCGCCACGACGCCCAGGCCAGCAGCACCATGCCCAGCACCAGCGGAACCCACAGCCGGAAATCCCACTCGGCGCCCGCGCGAGGCCCCACCACCGCGAAGACCGACACCGCGAACAGCCCGAAGCTGGCCAGCAGGATCGCCACCCGCGTGACCAGCAGCACCGAAAGGCTGCTCGCCACCGGGACTTTGTGCTTGAGCAGCAAGGACATGGAAAGCTCGCCCAGGCCCGCCGGAACCACGTGGACGTAGAAGTTGTGGACCAAGTGGTTGGCCCAGACCTCGGCCAGCCCCAGCCCCCGGGAGGCGAAGAACAGGTGCATGGCCCGGGCCCGCAGCAGGTAGGCCGCCGCGTGGCACAGGAAGCCCAGCGCGATGTGCCCGGCCGGGACCCGCGCCAGCGCCCGCAAGACGCTCGGCAGGTCGATGTGCTGGAAGATCCACCCCAGCAGGCCCACCGTCAGCAGCAGGCTCAGGACCAGGCTGGCCAGGCGCTTCCTACTCACGGTACTTGATCACTTTGGCCGGGTTGCCCACGGCGATGGCATACTCGGGGATGTCCTTCGTAACGATGCTCCCCGCCCCGATGACCGCGCCCTTGCCCACCCGAACGCCCGAAAGCAAGACCGAGTTGCAGCCGATCCACACGTCGTCGCCGATCACGATCGGCTTGCTGTACGCGCCCTGCTTCTTGATCTCCACGTCGCGGCGGTCCATGATGTGGTTGGTGGTCAGCATCGTAACGTTGGGGCCGATGCGCACCCACTGGCCGATCTCGATGCCGCCGTTGGCCTCGAAAAAGTTCTGGTAGCCGATTCCGGAGTTGTCGCCAATGGAAATGTTCTCGGGCCGGATGAACTCGACGCCCATCTGGATGGTTACGTTCCTCCCCACGTGCTTGGCCACCAGCTTGTAGAACAAGAGCCTCAAAAACATGCCCAAGGAACTTGGAGCCCAGTTCACGAAGAACATCGCATAATCCAAGAAAAGATAGCGGAACAGAAAATAAGGGTAGGGCTGGATGATCTTGAATTTCCTGTAATAATGGGTCGCGTAGGCTATCGCGGCCACCAGCACCAAGGCCAACACCAGCAAGATGATTTTCCAACTCATGGTTCAGGATGGATTTGCAAAAAGTGGCCTGCTTCGCCACCCGGATTCGTCTTCCCGCGAAGATGGCAATAAGTCGGAGAATTGCTTGCTTCTCCCCAAAAATGATCCGCCCAAACCGAAAAGGCATCCAGTTCGACTATCTTTGGGCACGACAATCCGTCCAAATTTCAACCCACTGAACATGGAAATATCCAAAGACATGGAGGAGCTGCACCTCCAAGCCCAGTCGAACATGGCCCAACTGACGAACTACTACCAGTGGTCCGTCGGATTTCTCGGACAGCACATGGGCCGCAACATCTGGGACGCCGCGGCCGGAGTGGGCATCCTGGCCAAGTTTCTCGACAACAAGGCCGACAAGCTCCTTTTGACCGAGTACACCCCCGAGAACCTCAAGATCCTCAAGGCGACCTTCGCCGATTCGCAGAAGCACGTCGTCGAGTTCTGCGACCTCAACCAAACGCCTGCCGACGCTTTCAAGGCCCACCGCATCGACACCATCATCAACCTCGACGTCATCGAGCACCTCGAAGACGAGAGCAAGGCCCTGGCGCTTTTCCACGAAACCCTGGTGCCGGGCGGGCACCTGCTGGTCAAGACGCCCGCCCACCAGGCGCTCTACTGCGGCATCGACGAGGCCTCGCTCCACTACCGCCGCTATTCCAAGAAAATGCTCCGGCAGAGGCTTGAGGCCGCGGGCTTCGAAGTGGTCAAGATCCAGTACATGAACATGCCCGGCGCCATGCTCTACTTCCTCAAAGGTAAAGTCCTGCGGAAGAAAACCAACTTCTCCAACACCATCAAGCCAGGTGGACTAGGATTGATGAACCGGATGATTCCCCTCATCTCGAAGGTCGAATCCGTCCTGCGCCCTCCCTTCGGGCTCAGCGTCGTGGCCGTGGCCCGCAAGCGCTAAGCCTGTTTGCCGGTCTTGACCACGATGTCGGCCAACAGGCCGAAGAAGAACAACTGGAACGACATGAAGAAGAGCACCAGGGCCAGCCCGCCCAGCGAATCCGTCAGCCAGTAGTCGCGCAGGCCCCGCAGGGTGGCCAGCAGGCCGAAGAGCAGGCTCAGCGGCACGAAGACCCGCATGGGGTTGAAGTAGAGCGTCAGCCGTGTTACCAGCGTGAAGAAGTTCAGCGTGTCGCGGATGGGCTGGATGTGCGACTTGCCCTCGCGCTTGGCGTAGGCGATGGGCTGGTAGCGCAGCCGGTAGCCGCTGGTCAGGCAGCCCATCGTGATGGTGGACGTGAACGAGAAGCCGTTGGGGTACAGCCCCCAGAAGCGCAGGGCCATTTCCTTGCGGAACAGGCGCATGCCCGAGTTCAGGTCCTGTATCGGGTAGTCGGCCAGGAAGCTGGCCAGCTTCGTGAGCAGGAACTTGGGCAGGCGGCGCGCCAGGGAGATGTCGCCCCAAGGCCGCGCGCCCACCACCATGTCGGCGTGCTCCATCAGGGCCAGCAGCTCGCCGAAGCGGTGGTTCGGGTAGGTGCCGT
Source organism: Bacteroidota bacterium (assembly GCA_020048645.1). Lineage (GTDB taxonomy): Bacteria > Bacteroidota > Bacteroidia > Bacteroidales > UBA6013 > UBA6013. The sequence continues at coordinate 7,248 of JAIFMG010000179.1, forward strand.
CGGCGTCGGTGATGCCCACGACCTCGTGCGCGGCCTCGTGGATGCCCGTCTTGAGGGCCGCCCCGTAGCCCCGGTTCTCCGGATGCTCCACCAGGCGCACCCTGCCCTGGGCGATGCCGTCGTAGCGGTGCTTGCGCGAGCCGTCGTTGACCACCAGCACCTCGTAGTCCGCCCCGGCGGCTTCCAGCGATTGCTCGATGGCCGCCACCGTGGCGCGCAGCACTTCGGGCTGCTCGTTGTAACAAGGGACGATGATCGTTACGCTGGAGGGACGCGTCATGGCTGGGATTCGGTTTTCGTGCGTAAATTGGCCTCAAAACTAAGCATTATTCCCCAAAGACCCACGATTTCCATGCAAGCCCAAGCGCTCCCCCAGTTTGCCCTCGGCCCCCGAGGGCCCATCTCCCAAGCCGCCCTCCGGCAGGGCCTGGCCGATTTCCACAGCCTCTGCCACTGGGTGCGCGACCTGCCCTACGGCCGCGTCAGCCAGCCCGAGCGGCCCGAGCTGGCCTTCGCCGAGCGGCGCTCCACCTGCGGCACCAAGCACCAGATCCTCGCGCTCGCCGCCCGCGAGAACGGCCGCGACGACATCCGCCTGATGTGCGGCATCTACGCGATGGACGCCCGCAACACCCCGCAGATCGGCGACTGCCTCCGCGAAGGCGGCCTCGAGTACATGCCCGAGGCCCACAACTACTTGCGCCACGGCGGCAAGGTCTTCGACTTCACCCGGCCCAGCTCCACCGACGGCTTCCTCGCGGTGCTGCTCGACGAGGTGGAGGTGCCCGAGGCCGGGCAGCTCCCCGCCTTCAAGCGCTCCTACCACCGCGCCTTCCTCGAAAGCTGGCGCGGGCGGCAGCCCTGGAGCGCCCGGCACGGCCTCGAGGAGCTCTGGAGCTTCCGCGAGCAGTGCATCGCCAACATGTCCCGGCCTCAGTCGGGCAGGGAGTAGCGGGCCAGGCGGCCGTCGGCGTGCTGCGCCACCACGCCCAGGCTCTGCCCATCTTGCAGCAGGCTGAAGCCCACCACTTGGCCGAAAGGCCGCTCGAACAGCGGCTTGCCGTTGGGGCCGAACAGCCACAGCTCGCCCCGGCTGGGCAGGTGCACCCCCACGACGACCTGCCCGCGGTGGTAGGCCACCTGCCAATCGCCCGTGGCCTCGGCCGCGAGGCTGGCCTGCCAGATGGCCTGGCCCCCGTTCGAGAAGGCCATCAGCCGTTCGCCTTGCAGGAACAGCCAGTCGGGCAGGCTGTCGCCGTCCAGGCGGGCCGACAGCAGCCGGTGCCCCTGGCCCACGCCATCGAGCACCTGCGCCGTGGCCTGGCCCTCGGGGCCGAAGCGCCAGAGCCGCCCCTCCACGTCGGTGGTGGTCCAGACGCCCTCCCAGAAGTGGTAGGCGTTCTCGGGCGAGGGCTGGAATCCCGGCTCCAGGCGGAGGCGGTCATGGCCCTGGCGGTGCAGCACCCGCGCGCCCTGGCGGTCGGCCGCGAGCAGGTAGTCCTTGCCCTCCCAGCGCACGAACTCCAGCGCGCGGGTCTGCCCCCCGGCGAATCCGCCGAAGCTCCAGCCGCGCACGGGCTTGCCCTGGCCGTCGTAGAGCAGAAGGCCCCCGCCGCGGGTGGGCACGAAGACGCGGTAGTCGCGCTGGCCGTCGTAGTCGAAGGCCGAGAGCCCGCGGGCGGCCGGCTCCGCCAGCTCCACCGGGAATCCCTCCACGGGCTGGCCCTCGCGATCCACCAGGTGCAGGCGGCTTTCGGTGCAGAACAGCAGTTGCAGCTTGTTGTTCGCGTAGCGGTCCACCTGCGCCACCGTGCCGAGGATGGGCCCCTCCAGCGGCAGGGTCCAGAGCAGCCGGCCCGAGGCCGAGACCAGGTGGAGGCGGTTGGCCAGGTCCTGCACCAGGGTCTCGCGCTGGCCCGTGGCGTGGTTCAGCACCGCGTAGGCCCGGCCCGAGGGCAGCGTGTCGAGCTGGCACTCCCAGTCGGGGCTGAAGGCGCCCGCCAACTGCTCGCCCCGGCTGAGCCCGGCCACGACGTAGGCCATGCCCTGCCGCGCCTGCATCTGCAAGGCGAAGCCCTCCAGGCTCTTCAGGGCCGACGAGTAGCGGGGCAGCTCGCGCAGGAAGGAGGGCATGGCGTACTGGCTGAAGAAGGGCGCGCAGAGCGGCAGGTCGGCATAGATCCACAGGTTGCTCTGCTCGTCCATCGGGTCCATCACCCGGGCGTAGCGCTCCGAGCTGGCCAGCACCTGGCCCGACTGGAAGGCCTCGACCACCAGGGCCAGCTCCTCGGGCCTCCGCGCCCAGACCACGTAGTCTTCCACCAGCGTGAAATGCTCGGGCAAGACGGCGCTGAAGAGCTTGCCGTAGAGCTTGCGCAGGAGGTTGACCGAGGGCATCTCATAGACCGGATGCTCGCCCTGCCCCACCCGCAGGTTGAGCCGGTACGAGGAGGCCGCGATGCGCCCCCGCCGGGCCTCGGCCTCCAGCAGCTTGCCCAGCTCTTGCAGGGCCTTGTCGGCGTACTGGCTTTCCATGAAGACCAGGGGCACGTCGGTGCCATCGGGCGCGCGCAGCACCGCGAAGGCCAGCTCGTTGTCCATGAAGGCCGCGAAGGTCTGCTCCAGGTCGATGCCCAGCTCCTGGCGGAACTCGTCGAGGGCCTTGGCGCGGGCCTGGCTGGCGTTGTTGCGCGCCAGGTGCCGCCCGTAGGCCTGCATCCAGCGCCCGTAGTCGGAAAAGCCGATGCCCAGGACGAAGAAGGTGCTGGCCGGGAGCACCTTGGGCAGTTCGAAGCGGTGCGGCTCCTGGCCCTCGAGCGTCGAGACCCAGTGCCGCTCGTCCTGGCCCCGGGCGAAGCCGTTCAGCCGCAGGCCGCCGTCCTCCACCCGGAGGTCGAGGGCCAGCCAGTCGGCGAAGTTGCGCAGCTCGTAGAGGTTCTCCTTGTAGCCTTCCGCGGCCAGCAGGTTCAGCGCGTCGGGCAGGCGCGCGGGCTTGAGCAGCCAGTGGGCCGTGGCGTCCTGGCCCAGGCTGCCCAGCGCCTGCGCGAAGCCCGGATCGTCGAGCAGGCTCTCGGCCGAGTGCCGCTGCCGGATGGCCTCTTCCACCAGCAGCGGGTAGAAGCTGAAGTAGAGCAGATTGCCCTCGCGCCCCAGCGAGAAGGCCGACTCGGCGTCGTCGCGGTAGCATAGGCGCACGCCCTCGTAGTCGCGCGCCTGCGCCCGGTGGTCGCGCTCGAGCCAGGCGACCAGCTCCGCCCGGAGCTCCTCGGCCTGCTCCGACGACTCCAGCTCCAGCACGTGCAGGTACTCCAGCCCGCCCTGGCCCTTGAGGTGCGCCGAGATGACGCCCGAGGCCTCCGACGACAGGTCGCGCAGGCGCTCCTGGCCCAGCAGGCTGTCCAAGGACGAAACCTGGCCCGCGAGGCCGGCGAGCAGCGGCATCTTCGAAAGGGCCTCCCAGACCGAGCCTTCCTCGCCCAGCGACTCCAGCAGGTCCGGCAGGTCCGCGTAGCGCAGCACGAAGGCGGCGTCCAGGGGCGTGGCCGACAGCGCCTGGCCCAGCGCTCCACCCGAGGGGCGGTCGTAGAACTCGTAGGCCTGCCACAGGACCAGGCCCACGAAGACGATCAGGAAGAAGGAAATCCAACGGTTGGTTCTAGCTTGGCTCATGCTGCGGTGCGGAATTGGGTGCGCGATGCTTGTTTTCTCAAAACGGCCAAAATTAAAAGTTTTTCGGCAAATGTTAAGCTCCCCGGCGAGATGGCGGGGCCCTGGGCGGGACTTGGCGCGGGTCGATGGCTCCATGGGCTTCACCCATGGCTAGGTTATCGCGCCCTTTCAGGTTCCAGGGGCTGCACCCCTGGCTTTGTTGTTGCGCCCTTTCAGGGCTTTTGGGCGATGGCTTCGCGGCATTTTCATAGCCCAACCCCGAAGGGGTGAAATGATTGTAGAGGAGCCAAGACATAGAAGAGAACCCCGAAGGGGTGAAATGATTGTAGAAAGCCGATTCAAGACAAAGAAGAGAACCCCGAAGGGGTGAAATGATCCTCATCGGGAAGAT
>JAIFMG010000224.1 GCA_020048645.1 Bacteroidota bacterium
TATGTCGGAAGGAATGACCATGCGCTGCCGTGGATGTGGATTCGGAACCTGTTTTTTTTATACTAACGCAAATATACCTAAATAATTACTTTTTTTGTCCGTTTTTATTTTGCTCTTGTAAAGTATTGTTCTCTGTAAGGAATTTTTCCCGATGAAAATTACTTAAAGTTATTGATTTTGTGGTATCCACAATAGGATACTTTGTCTTTACAATTTTTGCAATGTCGAATAATAAAATAACTCTTTTCAAATTGCTTGACAAAGGATAAAAATAAAGTATAATTTTTTGCTCATCCACAAATTCTATAACATTTCTACAATCATAATCATTATGCAAATCAACATATTCATCTCCAATCTTGAAGTCAAGAACCACTTCAAACAATTCTATGTTATCTAAATTTAGTGATTTCATTGTTTATTGGTTTTTTAGATATGTGGTAATGATTTCCAAATCTTGTTTTGTGATACTTATCGGACTACCATCTATTTCGGAAACATTTTTGACTTCACCGTTCAATTTATGCGAATTTAATCTTATGAGTCGAGTATACAAAGCCATTATTTGCATCTATACTACTTGTAACCTATTGATAATCAATGGTAGCTTTTGAAAAGGAATTGTTGAAATGACCTAAAAGGGCAAATGGTCGCTATTTGCCTTGTTGTGGGTGCTTCACTTTTTAAATCGTTTCTGTTCATCAACAAAAGTGTCATTTGATAATTTCTTTAATGTTTTCATAAAATCCTTTTCATTTAGTATTTTAAGTTGATATTCAATTATTTGTCTCAGTTTATTAAATCGTTCAGTTTTGTCAATTTTGCTGCGAATCATATCCGCATTTATACTTTCTATATTTGAAAGAACAGCCAATTCATTAATGCTTGCAAAATCTCTAATATTTAATCCTTTTTCAGTATGTTCTGGATTTGCTTCTCTCCATTGTTTCGCAGTACAACCAAATAAAGCAACATTCAATAAATCAGCTTCTTCTGCATATATAATCCATTCCTTATCCTTTTCAAAATTCATTCGTGGAATGATATGATTTTTAATAGCATCTGTATGAATAGAATAATTGACCTTGCTTAAAATTCTTTTTACGTTCCATTCTAAATTGTATTGATTGGTTTCAATTTCTTTAAGTCGTTGATATTCTTTTATCAAGTATAATTTAAAGACTGGGCTTATCGCCGAACCAAATTCAAATGCTATATCTTTATGTGCATAAGTACCACCATATCTTCCTGATTTAGAAACTATTCCAATGGCATTAGTTTTTTCAACCCATTGTTTTGGGCTTAATACAAAACTTGGTAATCCTGCTTGCATTTTAAAGTGGTCGAATTCCACCACTTTAAAATCTGGATTGTACATTTGTTCCCAAGTGCCTAAAAATTCAAGAGTTGTGCGACTCCGTATCCAATTTTTAATAATATCAGCAGCTCTGCTTTCTCCTTCTTTGGCTTTTGCCATATCAGTTATGCAGATGTAATCATCATCTTCAAATTCAATAACAGCTATAATAACTTGTTGTACTTCAAATGTTTTTGTTTTTGCCATAATCCACTTTTTTATTTCATGCAAAATTATGGATTTATTGAATTTACAATGTAATAATTTTATATTTTTTCTGAAATTACTCCATTGTCTTCCAATGAGTAATGCAATTGTTTTTCATTTATTATAGTTTTATTTGACTGCCGGCTTTGCCCCTGGACATCCGCGGTTTTGAAGGGTAGCTTGTTCATCGGGGGGGGGTGAATTGACGATGTCCAAAGATACAAACTGTACTTTGAAAAACAAGCGCCTTGGCGATTGTTTTTTTGAACCCGTGGGCGGCGGCCTTGGCCGGATTCGCGATTCTGTTGGGGGTCTTTAGCGCGAGCGGTCAAGGCGATGCGCGTCCACCCGATCTGCCGGACGATCGGCTCCTGCGACATATCGCAGGCGTTCATCAAAGGCGTGGTGAAGAACCTTTCGAACGGGGAGACGGTCCGCGGGGTGCAGGCCAAGGCGTACGCGCTGTTGAGGAACAGCGGGTGCGTCATGACCGGAAAACTTGATGTTTGCCGAATCAATCCTTTTTTGCGCTACCCACACACTCTTATAAAGAACCAAAGATTTCAAATGTTTCAGCGAACACGAAAACCCGCATTTGCTATAGCGCTTGTTGTGTGCTGGGCTTTTTTTCATCATTTTATATTAGCTTATTTTTGTTCAAAAACTGTCTTATTTCATTTCCAATTTCTATCAGCAAGTCGTTTGAAACATTTGTACTTAACTGTCGAGTATGGATTACCAATTTTGTCCTGTCTGTGTTGAAATGAGTCCAAAATAGCTGTTTGCCATTGCCTTTTTGTTTATGAAAATTAACTTTAAAAATTTCTTTGATTTCTTGTCCGTTGATGTAATCACTACAAGCAAATATTACAACTGGAAAACTTTGAAAAAACAAACTCTCTTCAAAAAGTTGTTTTCTGCTAAAAATTCCACTTTTATCTGCGTCTCTCGTAAACTTAGACGGTGAATTATTCATTTCTGTCAAAAAGAAATTGCTATGAAAATTAAACTCTTTTCCTTTGTTAAAGTAAATATCACCAAAGAAAATTAAATCATGAAGTTTTTGATACTTGCGCCAAGTTTGTCCTTCTTTTAATTGATTTGTATGCAAACTTTTAAATGGGAATAATGGATTTGAAATTAAAGGAGAATCTTTACCTCCAATCCAATCCGGCAAAGAATTTGCGTCAACTTGATTTTCTACGTTTAAAATCCACTTAGAAGCATTCTCGTTAAAGTCCTGCAAGCATTCTTTTTGAAATCTCACATAGTGCTCGTCTCTCTTGGCTTTATTCTCAATATCAGTAGAAGTTTCTTTTCCAACAACTAATATATTGCAATTAGGATTCCCTGTTCCTATATAGTTTCCATAATTAGCACATTCTATAACATATTTTCTAAAGGTCTCTAAAAATTCCATAATACCAAATTTTGTCAATATACTCTGTTTTTCTCGGTTCGTCTGTCTTAGCCTTGCACACAACGTACACACACTTGCGGTCGGCGGCTTTGGGTGCGCGGCCAGTGCAGTGAGCGAAGCGAACGGAACGCAGCCGCGCGCCCAAAGCCGCTGACGCTAAGTGTGATGTTGTGCGTATTCTTCATTATCAAAATCAAGCGTTAAAAGTTTACGTTTATTAGCAATCTTTGCCTTTTTTAAAGAACTTATTTCTACAACTGCACCATATTCAATAAACACATCGTAAAATTTTTCAAAATTGATACCCCAATAAATCATTGCGCAAGACATTGGCGCGCCTTTCCCTGTATCTAAACCATTTTCAAGAAATTTTAATCTGGTATCATAAAGGAAACAAATTGCATTGGCTTGTCCAAAAACACTCTGTTTCCAGTGTCCAGTATTTGTTGCTACAGGAATTAGAGCAAGTATTTCCGAATGAAAATCACGATGCGAAATTGCACATTTAGCTAACCAATTTTTAATTGTCGTTCCTCTTTCTCTATCAGCGCCATAAGGGGGATTAACATAAATGGTTGGATAATTCCAAATTTCTCGTAAACCATCTGTTTTCGGCAATAAAAATTCTGTTTGAGCTTTGACAATTGAGTATTCATTAGAGCATGGGTCTAATGAAATTTCACCGCCAAAGAATTTTTTAACCGCATTGACGTATTTTTGAGGTGTTCCCCAACTTTGATTTTGAGAATTTACCGTTCTACCTGCACTCATAATATTTCCCTCCAATTTTTTGAGCGAAGCTCAATGATTTCGCTTTTCAAATCATCAATCGTTTTAAAATCAGGCGCTATTATATTAAACCAATTTTCAATCTTTCTTTGATTATCTGCAAAATATTTAAGCAATGCGTTATCAGAATCAAAATCCATTTTGACTTTTGTAAACACATTTCGCTTTTTATCAGATGTATAACTGTTTTTAAATGCATCTTGAACACATTTAAATTCAAAAGTGGGATTTAATATTAACTCATCAATAAACTGGGCTAGTCCAAAATCGGTAAGGAATATTAGCCAATCGTAAGATTGCGCTAGTACTTTTAGTTCTTTATTTTGGTTTTCGGCAGTAAACCAATTTCCGTGATTACTCACAACTCCAACTGTGAGGATGAATTTTTTTAATAAATCTGAATCATTAGAATAGATAATTTCTTCCATTAACTCAGAATATGGCTTTATATATGGTTCATTATTAGAACGATAAATAATTCCATATTTTTCTCCATTGTCAGTTCTTATTTTTTGTAAAGAAGAGGCTGCGCGCGCTACATAAGCACCTTGTTTTGCTTTTTCAATAGTTTGCGGACCTTTCAAAGTACCTTCCTCAACTCCAACTCTTTTACATTCAAACATTGCATAAGGCTTTTGCAATTGTTCAAAGACATGCAATTTATGTTCTATTTCACCATAAGATTTAAAACTTGTCAGTAAAAATGTATCATTTGATTCTGCTATAGTGCAAGCATTTCTGAGAACTTTATGCTTATCTATGAGATTATTCGTCTTTTTTTCAAATTCAGAAATAGATACTTTTTTTCCTAATTCTTTCAGTATTTTTGTCGATGTAATTGAATTACCGTCATTTACTATTGAGATTTCATATTCGTTTATTATTGGGTGTAATGAATATTCCACATTATGTGAAATATCTTCATTTCCATATTCAACTAATCCTCTTTCAATTGAAGTAGAATTATTAAAGCCCCAAGTTTTCAATAAATAATAAGTGATAATTTCAATCATTGTACCCAGTGCTCGGCCAGCGGCTTTTTTCTTATCCTGAGTATAGTGGAAGACTTGCTCTCCAAGTGCGTTTTGTAATTTATCGACTGAATCGTATGACATATTTTTTTTCTGCAAATTTACTGAAAATCTTTAGTTTTGAAAATCGCTACATCTGTTTAATTATGGTTTGGTTACGCACAACGTCATTGCTTCCACCATCCTCAATTCCTACCCAAAAGCACAATTGCGCAAGTACGAATTTTATGCACAGCTCCAGAAGTCGCTTCAATTCGTCAAAATTCGAATCGACAGGTTATAAAGTTTGGCTGCCGGCTTTGCCCCTGGACATCCGCGGCTTTGAAGGGTAGCTTGTTCATCGGGGGGGGATTGACGATGACCAAAGATACAAACTGTACTTTGAAAAACAAGCGCCTTGGCGATTGTTTTTTTGAACCCGTGGGCGGCGGCCTTGGGCGGATTCGCGATGCTGTTGGAGGCCTTTATCGCGCAAGCGGTCAAGGCGATCCATCAACTTTGATAGCGAGTGGGCATTCGCAAACCAAAAGCCCCGCCGCGGAAGCTATCCGGGGCGGGGCTTGGTGCTGGCGCCGCTGGGGCGCTCGGGGCGTTTCTCAGAAGACGGTCAGGCGCTCCAGGACGGTCTGGCCGGTGCGGGGGTCGGTCATTTTGACGAAGTAGAGGCCGGGGGCCCACGCGCGGGTGTCGAGCGGGTTGAGGCGGTCGCTCATGACCTGCTCGTGGATGACCTTGCCTTGGAGGTCGTAGATGGCGACTTGGTACTGGCCGAGGGTGGGGCTGACGATCATGAGGTTGGCCATGTCCTGGCTGGGGTTGGGATAGACCTTGAGGCTGAACTCGACGACTTGGGCGGGGTCGAGGGCCACGACCTGGTCGGAAATGGCGATGCGGTAGTCGGCTCCGCCGTTGTTGTCCCAGTAGGAGTCGCTGTACTTGAGGACGAAGTTGATGGCGTCGGGCATCTGGGCCTCGTTGTTGAAGGGGCCGAGCACGACGGTGAAGGTTCCGTCGCCGTCGGGGTCGGTGAAGGGCGTCTGGACGGCCTGTCCGTCGCCATGCTCCACGGTTCCGGCGGGGCGGTAGGCGGCATTGGCGAGGTTCCAGCTATCGCCGTCGATCTCGACTCCCCAGTGCATCTTGGTGTTGGCGGTGGCGTCGGTTACGGTCAGGGTGATGACGTCGTTGAGGGTGGGTTCGGCAGGTTCCCAGTACACGCGCTCGTTTCCGCCTCCGCCTCCCGGGCCTTCGTTCTCGCCACCGACGTAAACGTGGTGGATGGGGCTTTTGTGGATGTTGCCCTTGGTGTCGGTGGCCTCGATGTAGTAGTCCACCAGGGTGTCCTTGAGGCCGGCGATTTCGGCGTAGTAGAGGTCGGCGATTCGGGTGGGCAGGATGAAGAGGTCGATTTCGGGGTTGTTGCCGTCGAAGGCGGGGTCGAGGACCTTCTGGGTCATGCTGAGGGAAGTCCAGGCGCTGACCTCGTTGCCTCCGGCGTAGGTGTCGTTGTGGATGCTGGCGATGGGGTTGAGGCCGTCGATGTCGGTGCGGTACTTGAGGACCATGGACTGGATGCCGCTGACGTCGAAGGCGTAGGTCCAGACGTGGAAGTCGGAGGAGTTGGTGACCTGCTGGTATCCGTACTCGGGGCCGAAGCCGATTCCGCCGGGGTTGTAGGGGAAGCGCTGGGGGGCGAAGACGGAGGGCGGGGTGTTGTCCACGCCGGGGTTGGCGTTGAGGACCTGCTGCGAGAGGTCGATGGCGATGTTACCGGCCAGCGCGGGCTTGACCTCCATGTCGATGGCGGCGCCGTAGTACATGTATCCGCTGTTGTAGGCGGGCATGAGGTGGTGCCATGCCCTTTCGGAGAGGGTTGAGCTGGCGTTGGGCTGCACCACGTCGGCGATGTCGGGGGTGCCTTGGATGTCGGAGGCGGTGAAGACGAAGTTGTCGGCGGCGGTGAGCACGGCCCAGTTGCGGGCGTCCTCGGTCCAGGCGTCGGGGTTGAAGCGGTAGGTCTGGGGGTCGTAGAGGGGCCAGATCCAGTTGATGAACTGCGGGTGCCCCCAGTCGTTGGCGGCGTTGACCCATCCGCCATCCTCGACGCGGACGATGTCGTTGGCGGGGACGGGGTGGTCGTGCAGGAACTGCTGGATGGTGGTGGGGACGTATCCCTTGGCGGCGGCGGCGTTGGTGAATCCGGGGACGGCCTCGAAGTAGTAGGACGATCCTCCGCCCCAGGCGTTGTCGCCGTCGTGGCAGAGCAGGAGGATGCTAGGCTGGCTGGGGTTGTCGAAGGGGGCGATGTACTGGTCCACCTCGCCGGTGCCCAGGGGGCTGTAGCCGTCCTTGTAGCTGAGCAGGTCGCACATGGGCACCACGTCCAGCTTGTAGATCTGTCCGGTGGCGGGGTCCACGTGCTGGGCCTTGTGGGCCTGGTAGGAGTAAGGCGCGGCGAAGGCTCCGCCGCGTCCGTCGATCTGGCCGTTCCACCAGTTGTTGCCGTTGGTGCTGACCTGGTCGGCGGCGTTGGGCGGGACCATGTTCCAGCCGTTGGTGCCGCGGTTGGCGTTGTCCATGTAGTCGTTCAGGGTGCGGGCCAGGTGGCTGTTGGCGATGACGCTCCACTCGATGCCTTCCTGCACCAGGATGGGGATGAGCCGCTCGCTGAAGGCGCCCTCGGCGGGCCAGAAGCCTTTGGAGTAGGGCTCGGAGTTGCCGAAGGTCTGCTGGGTGAGGAAGCGGTGGGCCTTGAGCTGCATCCGGACCATGCGCTCGCTGGCCAGGGGGCCGAGCACGTGGTGGAAGGTGAAGGCCGTGAGGTCGGCCCGGGGGAAGCCGTCGGAGGTGTTCCAGGAGCGGGCCGTGGCGTAGCTGCTCTCCCAGTTGTTGCTGTAGCCCCACTGCCCGGCGGCGCCCAGGCTCTCGACGTTCTCCATCAGGCAGCCGGAGTAGTTGACCTGGGCCCCGGCGTCGGGGTGGTGGTCGATGGTCTCGATGGACTGCTTGCCCACGTGCTGGTAGATGTTGCGCCGGTCGTCCTTGCTGAAGATCTCCTGGAGGTCGTTCAGCGGGTGGCTGATGCCCTGGTGGACGTTCTGGGCGTTGCCGTTGGACTTGAGCTGGTACGACTCCCAGACCTTCTGGTACTGGTAGGGGTTCGAGACGCTGACCTGCGGCCAGTAGATCGGCTGCTCCAGGTGCCACATGTAGGTGGTGTGGACCTGGGCCTGCGCGCCGGCCGTCCCCAGGGCCAGCGCGGCTGCCAAAATGGTTAATTTTTTACCCATGATGCTAAATTTTGTGAAGTTGACTTGTCTGGCAAAGTTAGGGATTATATCGGCTCAATCGTGCGCGTGAAAATGCGGAATTGTTGTCCAAATTATCGCAAACGTTTGCGGCAATTCCTTGGTTTTTAACAATTTGAACGATGGAGGGCTCATGCCCATATTCAGACGCCGAGGTCTTCTTAATCTCCCCAAACGATAAGAATTTCACCTGAAACAAAGCCGCCGGGATGCCTTGCCCGCGCCCCACCGGAAGCGCTCTTGCTTAATGAATGTTAAACTTTGCCGCCTACCCAACCCCAAGGCCGCAAGCTGCGTGTGCTAGTGCATGAACCACTTAACAGCACAATCCACCATGAAGAAAAACTTCACACTGGTCATGGCCCTGGCCCTTTGGCTCTGGCCCATGGCGATCTGGGCGCAGAACCCCAGCTACCAAGTCGGCGGCATCGCGGCCAACGACCAAGGACAAGGACAGGCCAACCTGCAAGTCATGCTGCTCCTGCCCGACGGCTCCCTGCAGGACCTCACCCAGACCGACGCGCGGGGCATGTTCCAGTTCCAGTTCGGCACCACCGACAACGACCCGGGCTCCCGCCTCCTCGTCCTGCAAGACGCGTGCGGCCTCACGCAGGCCCAGGAGTTCTACCTCGACCAGGACATGACCTTCTTCCAATTCCAGGTCTGCGACCCCGACAGCGGCGGCGGCGGAGACTGCCAGTTCGACTTCGGCTACTACCAGCTCGACGCCACCCAGCCCTGGGTCCAGTTCGAGCTGAGCGTCTGGGGCAGTTTCCAGAGCGTCACCTGGGACTTCGGCGACGGCACCACCAGCCAGGAGCTGGCCCCGCAGCACCTCTACCCCGGCTTCGGCGAGTACTACGTCACCGTGACCCTCGAGGCCGAGGACTGCTCCAGCACCCTCATCGGCATCGTCACCCTGCAAGACCAAGCCTGCTTCGCCGACTTCGGCTGGGAACACGCCTCGCCCGACCTGCTCAGCCTCAACTTCTACGGCTACACCTACGGGCTGCTCGACCAGTTCGCCTGGGACTTCGGCGACGGCACCACCGCCACCGGGGCCGAGGCCTCGCACACCTACGCCCAGGAAGGAACCTACACCGTCACCCTGACGGCCACCTCCGACTCCCTCCAATGCTTCGCCACCGCCTCCCACGAAGTCCAGGCCGGCGGAGGTTGGAACGGCGAGTGCCAGGCCTACTTCTACTACGAAGTAACCGACCCCGAAAACCTTGGAGTCCAGTTCTACGACTACTCATGGGGAATCGTGGACCAGCGGCAGTGGGACTTCGGCGACGGAGCCACCAGCCAGGAGCAGCACCCCTACCACCAGTACGACTCGCCCCAGACCTACCAGGCCAGCCTGGCCATCGCCTCCGAGACCTGCCAAGCCACCGCCAGCTTCCACGTCTGGCTCGACTACCTCGACCCGGGCTTCTGCCAGGCCGACTTCTGGTACGACTACGCTGACGCCGAAGGCCTGACCCTCCAGTTCTACGACTACAGCTACACCAACCAGGGCGCCCAGTACCTCTGGGAGTTCGGCGACGGAGCCACCAGCCAGGAGCAGTTCCCCGCCCATACCTACGCGCAGGAAGGAGCCTACACCGCCCGCCTGACCATCACCACCCCCGACTGCCAAAGCGTGGCCGAGTACGAGGTCTTCGCCGGGGACTCCTGGTACCACGGCTGCGACGTCTGGGTCGAGTACGAGCTCCTGCCCGAGCCGGCCAACACCGTCGCCTTCCGCGCCAGCAGCTCCGAAGCGCTGGGCGATGCCTCCTTCTTCTGGGACTTCGGCGACGGAGCCACGAGCGACGAGCAGAACCCGACCCACACCTACCCGGCCCCCGGCCTCTACCTGGCCTACCTCATCTACCAAGACCAGCAATGCCACACCGTGGCCGTGGCCGAAGTCTGGGTCAACGACAGCATCGGCCCTGTCCCCACCGACTGCCAGACCTTCTTCTACATGGAGCCCACCGACGAGCCCATGACCTTCCACTTCCACGACATGTCCATGGGCCAGCCCTTCGCCTGGGTATGGAGCTTCGGCGACGGCGCCACCAGCCAGGAGCAGAACCCCACCTACACCTACGACCAGCCCGGAAACCACACCGTCACCCTGACCACCATCGGCCACGAGTGCCAATCCAGCTTCGCCATGGAAGTCCTCGTGGGCGAGCAGTGGCTCCTCGACCTCGACTGCCAGGCCCTCTTCTTCCCCATCGTAGAGGCCCCAGGCGACCTCGACATACAGTTCGTGGACATGTCCATCGGCCCCATCGCCAACTGGGACTGGGACTTCGGCGACGGCACCACCAGCCAGCAGGCCAGCCCCTCCTACCAGTTCGCCAGCCCCAACACCTACATGGTCAGCCAGACCGTCTCCACGGCCGACGGATGCACCAGCCAGATTACCGTCATGCTCGACCTGCTCACCGGCCAGGTCAAGATGATGGGCCCCGGCACCATGGCCCAGACCGCCGCCGAAGGCCTCCGCGCCCTGGCTCCGGCCAAGCTCTACCCCAACCCCGCCGCCGACTGGTTCCGGCTCGACTTCCAAAGCCCCGAGGCCGGCACCGCCAGCGCCGCCATCCTCGACCTGGCCGGCCGGACCGTCCGCCAAAGCCAGGCCCCCGCGCAAGCCGGCCCCAACGCGATGGACTTCGACGTGAGCGACCTGCCCAGCGGATTCTACACCCTCCGCGTCGTCCTGCCCCGAGGCCAGGTCCTCAACCTGCCCTTCGTCCACTGAAAAGGACTGCCGCCCCCAGCCAAAGCCGCCCGGTCCGCGACGACCGGGCGGCTTTCCCATTTTTGGCACGAATGCCAATGAAATGTGAACCACAAGACCTATCGGCCCGCGAAGAGAGGCTGGGTTCTGGCCTGCCAGGAAGGTGGAAATGTCTGGTTTTTGGTGAAAACTATCAAGAAAAAAATCTCTATTCGGAACAAAACCCCAAAAGAAATAAAATTTCAAACGTTTTCGACCAAACAATTTGTTAATGACCCCTATTTTTTGCAAATATTTTTTGGCCAGTTGAAATTCAATTTCTATGTTTGCACCGTCAAAATGAATTCCAACCTAAATCTTCATTCACAATGAAAAAACTTTCATTTTTCGCCGCCATGCTGGTCATGGGTTTCGCAGTGAGCTGCCAATCTTCAACTGAAGGAACCGAAGGCGCTGACAGCACCCAAGCAGCGACTGAAACGGAAGCCGCCCCCGCAGTCGAGGAGACTCCTGCCCCCGAAGCCGCTGAAGTCCAGACGCCCGACTCAGCCGCCGCAGCAACAGAAGCTACCCCCAAAGGCTGAGAAAACCGATCTTGCGATCAACGGAAATATCTGTTCTACAACGCAAATCAAAAAAGTCGCCTCCCCAAGAGGCGACTTTTTTTTGCGGCCGCCCCGTCCCCCCGTCCCGCCATTGGCCCCAAACGCACGGCCCAAAGAGCTCCCCCAGGCTGGCCCCCCCCATGCCAAAACAGGGGAGGCCGCCCACGAATGGACGGCCTCCCCTTGCCCGGCGGAAAAAACCGAGACCCGCGGATCAGAACTTCACGAAAGCCCGCGCGGGCGAGTCGCCCAGGCGGATCAGGAAACTGCCAGAAGGCAGGCCGCGGATGTCCAGGGCCTCCGTCCGGCCCGATTCCAGCAGCAGCCTCCCGTTGAGGTCGAAGACCTGGACGCTGCTCGGCTGGCTCAGGAAAAGCCACTCGGCGCCAGGGTTCGGGTAGAAGCTGACCCCCGGGGCCGGAGCGCCGCCCAAGGCCGTCGGAGCGCCCAAGGCGAAGATCGTTACCGTGCCGCTGATCTCGTTCGAGACCACCAGCAGCGGCTCGCCCCCGGGCGCCGGGCTGTTGGCCGCGGCGATGAACGCCAGCCCCTCGGGCGCGAAGTCGCCCGCCGGCTCCTGGCTCGGGTCCGCGACAGTGAAATCCCGGTTGTTCACATAGCCCACGAACTCGGGCTGCGCCGGGTCCGCCAGCTCATAGACCATGATGCCGCCCATCCGCTCGAGGCCCACGAAGACGTAGCGTTCCGTGCCGACCATGCCCACCGCGATGGCTTCCGGCTCGGGGCCTTTGTCGTCGCTGCGGCTGTCGAAGCTGTCGTTCTCGTCGTCCGTCGAGTTGAAGTAGTCGGGCATCTGCTCGGCGATCTGCTGCTCGATCTGGTCGCCGCTGTCGAACACCAGCTCCCCATCCGCGTTCCAGACGCTGAACGAGCGGGCGCCGTAGCAGTACAGGGCGTCGTAGTCGCCATCCTCGTCGATGTCGCCCATCGAGGTGGTGATGTTCAGGCGGCCGAGGTACGCGTTCGCCTGGAGGCTGGCCGCGTCGGGGAAGACGACAGCGTCCAGGTCCAGGTCCTTGACCCGCGCCACCTCGCTGTAGCCCTCGTAGTCGCGGGCGTCGCCCTCGTTGGCCGTGACCAGATAGACCTCGCCCTCGTGCTCGAAGGCGGCGATGGCGTCCGACTGGAACATCCCGAAAACGGGCCAGTTCTGGATGTTGATCTGGTCGTCCTGGTTCGAGGCGTCCAGGCCGTTGCCCGGCAGGTTGTGGTCCTTGAAGCCCTGGCCCACCACGCCCACGAGCGTCTTGGTCTGGAGGTCCACCACCGCGACGGCGTTGTTCTCCTGCAAGGTAACGTAGGCCTTCGTCCCGTCGGGCGTGATGGCCACGTACTCCGGCTCCAGGTCTTCGGCGATGCTGCTCAGCCCGTCGTTGCCGAAGATGCGAACGCTTTCGCCAAGGTCTTCGGCCGTCAGCGATTCGAATCCCACCGTCTCGACCAGGTCCTGGTCAAGCCCGTCGAGGCCCCCCGAGAGGTCGATGATGCTGATGCTGCCCACGGGGTCGGTCGCGTAGTCGTCGGTGGGCTCGCCCTCGTTGGCCACCACCAGCAGGCTGCCATTGGGCGAGAAGGCCACCATGTCGGGCAGCACCCCGACCGTGAAGGTGAAGATGTGCTCCCCCTCGCTGTCGAAAAGCACCACCCAGCCCGATTGGGTCGGGTCGGCGTTCTCAATGGCCGCCGCCACGACGCCCTGCCGGGCGGCAAGGCTGTTGACCCCGGCGCCGTAGGCCGTGATGTCGATGCCGGCGCCCCGCGTGATGGCCGGAAGGGCCGAGAGGTCCAGCATCTCGATGCGGTGGGTCTCGGCGTTGGTCACGAAAAGGGTCTGGCTGGAGGCGCAGTAGGCTGAAATCTCGGCGGCCCCCGAGCCAAAAGTGCCCAGGCTGATGGTGGCCAACTGCTCCAGGCTCACGCTCTGGGCGTGCGCGGATGACGCGGCCAAACCGAGGGCCGCGACGGCGAAGGAAAATCTCTTCATCGTTTTGTTTTGAAGTGGGTGAATGTTGGAAAAGCCCGGCGGCACGCTCCAGTTGTCGAATGTCCACCGCGGGCAGGTGGCCGGGCATGGCGCGAAAGTACCCAGACCTTGGCTCGCGCCAGGTTAGCCCTTGTTGAAGAAATGATTAAGAAAGCCGCGGGGCACCCCACCCGAAAGGCATCCCGCGAGGCCAATGTGAACAAAAGGTTGCCAAAAGAACGCTCTTCCCAACCCAGTCGTCCCCTATGGCGAAAATGCCCGAACCACCAGTTTTTCGCAAAATCGGGCTGCTTAGCCAATCCCGTAGGGATTGAATGTGAATAGCCCCGGATAAAAACCGGGGGAGCAGGGAACCACCGCGAACCAGAACCCCGTAGGGGTTCAATGCGAAAACAAAGACGCTTCAAGGCAGTCTATCACGTTGAATGGCAACTTGGTATAAGCCGTTCATCGTCAAAACTTACTTTCCACCCATTTTACCTTGCAAATTCATGGGTCAAAAGAAGGCAATAAGGTTAATTTGACACCTTTATTTGATTTTCTACTAAGGTTTTAACCAAAAATAAGGTTTTGTCACCCTGTCCGAAATGAAAACCTTAAATCCTAACCCATGAGGGCTGCAAGCTTATTGCCTTATTGATCCAGGAATCCTAGGGGTGGCAAGGGTTTCTTGATGCTGCGTTTGGTGGTTCGGGAATTTCACCTTGCTCGCGACCCGTTGTCAAAGCTCCATGAGCCTCTCCTCGAGGTCGGCCACGAGCGTGGCGAACGCCTCGGAGCGCTTGAGCTCGGGCACGCGCTCGGGCCAGTCCACCTCGACCCGCTGCACCACCTGGGCGGGCCTGCCGCCCAGCAGCAGGATGCGGTCGGCCAGGAAGACGGCCTCCGAGACGCTGTGCGTCACCAGCACGAAGTGCGACGGCTGGCTCCGCGAAAGCCCCAGCAGCAAGCGCTGCATGTCGAGGCGGGCGCGCACGTCCAGCGCCCCGAAGGGCTCGTCGAGCAGCACCAGCGGATGCTGGCCCACCAGGCTGCGGGCGATGGCCACCCGCTGCATCTGGCCCCCGGAGAGGTTGCCCAGCTTGGCGAAGGTGTGGGCGTGTTCCGCGAGCCCCACCGCCTCGAGGATGGCCAAGGCCTTCCCGCGGCGCTCCTCCCGGGGGAACCCGCGGAACTCGAGGCCCAGCTCGACATTCTGCAGCACGGTTTTCCAAGGGAAGGAAGAATACTGCTGGAACACCATGCTCAGCCGGTCGTCCGGCCCGCGGGGCTTGCCCCAGAGCAGCACCTGGCCCGCGTCGGGGAGCTGCAGGCCGGCGGCCAGCCGGAGCAGGGTGCTCTTGCCGGCCCCCGAGCGGCCCAGGAGGGCCAGGATGGACGGACGCCCGTCGGCGACGGCCTCCAGCCTGAGGTCGAAGTCCTGGTAGAGGCGCTCAGGGCCGAAGCTCAGGCAGACGCCGCGGTACTCGATCAAGGCGGGTTGCGAATCCATGCGGCGAAGATACGCCAAGCCGGGCTCAACTCGGCAGGCGCTTGGCGATGGTGGCCAGCATCTCCTTGGCGTTGATGGGCTTGGTGATGTAGTCGTCGCATCCGGCGTCGAAGGCCTTCTCCTTCTGGGTGAAGTCGGTCTGGGCCGTGAGCACCACCACGGGCAGGCGCGGCCACCGGGCCTTGATGGCGCGGGTGGCCGCGTAGCCGTCCATGACGGGCATGTCCAGGTCCATGAGCACCAGCGAGGGCAGGGGGCCGCGCTCCAGCCGGTCCAGGGCCTCTTGGCCGTTCATGCAGAGCTCCACCTGGCAGCCGGTCTCCAGCTCGAGCGTGGCCTGCAGGGTGATCAGGTTGAACTCCTGGTCGTCCACGGCCAGGAAGGTGTGCTTCCCCCACTGGTTGGTCTTGACCGACTCGAAGCGCAAGCCGGCGAAGCGGACCTCGAGGCCCATGACCAGGATGTCGTCGATCTGCGGGTTCGCGCCGCGCCAGCGGTCCAGCTCGTCCTCCAGGTGGTCGTGCTGGTCGCGCATGGGCAGGGCCTGGGCCCGCTCGAGGGTCTCGCGGAAGCGCTTGGCCATGAACTTGCGCTCGCCAGGCCCACCGAACTGGTCGAGGTAGCCGTCCGAGAACAGGTAAACCCGGTCGCCTTCCTGGAGGTCGAGGGTGTGGTTGGTGAACTTGGGCTTCTCCTTGCGGTAGATGCCGATGGGCATGGCATCGGCCTTCAGCTCTCGCATCCCTCCCGCGCGGAACACCAGGGCCGGGTTGAAGGCCCCCGCGTACTGCATCTTGCGCTGCTGCAGGTCGAAGACCACCAGGGCCATGTCCATGCCGTCCTGGTTCTCGCTCTGGTCGCCGGTCTGGTTGAGGGCCTTCTTGATGTTGTCGCGCAGTTGCTGGAGGAACTCCCCCGCAAGGAGCGTGAGCTGGCCCTCGCGCTGGACGTTCTTGCCCAGGATCTCGTTCAGGAAGGCGATGCCGAGCATGCTCATGAAGGCGCCCGGCACCCCGTGCCCGGTGCAGTCGGCCACGGCCACGGCCACCTTGTCATAGACCTGGGCCATCCAGAAGAAGTCGCCGCTGACCACGTCGCGGGGGCGGTAGAGCACGAAATGCTCGGGGAATACCTTGTTGAGCGCCGTCTTGCTGGGCAGCATGGCCGTCTGGATGCGGCGGGCGTAGTTGATGCTGGCCACGATGTGGTGGTTCTGGCTCGCGATCTTGTCGCGCTGCTTGACGACCTCCTCGTGCTGGGCCTGGAGCTCCTCCTTCTGCACCAGGACCTCGTGCGTGCGGGCGCTGACCTTGGCCTCGAGCTCCTGCTGGTAGCGCAGCACCGAGCGCAGCCTCCAGCGCACCATGGCCCAGGTGAACAGCACGCCCAGAATCAGGTTCAGGGCCCAGAACCAGACCGTCTGGTAGAAGGGAAGCCGCACCTCCAGAGGCATCTCCAGGGCCTGGCTCCAGAGGTGGTTGCCGATCTGCTTGGCCCGGATCTGCAGGCGGTAGTCGCCCGGCTCCAGCTTGGCCAGCAGCAGGGACCCGCGGTTGCCCAGGTCGCGCCAGAGGGTGTCGCGGCCCAGCATCCGGTACTGGTAGGCCAGGAACTGCGAGGGGTAGCTGGCCGAGACGAAGGCCAGGGCCAGGTAGTCGGTCGATAGGATGTCCGTGGGAAGGGCCTCGTTGATGTAGTCCTTGCCGCCGATCTCCACCTGGAGGAAGATGGGCCGCGGCGTGGCCCGGGGCAGGTGCAGCAGGCTCGAGCGGGCGGGGCCGTTCAGCGTGGCCAGCCAGATGTCGCGCTTCGAGTCGATGAAGATGCCCTTGAAGTGGATGATCTTGGAAGGAAGCCCGTTCTTGTCGTCGAAGATGAGGGCCTCGCCCTGGGCGAACTTGGCCAGGCCCTGGCTGGTGGCCAGCCAGTAGAAGCCGTTCTCGTCCTGCTCGAAGGCCTTGATCTCGCTGGCGGTCAGCTCGGCCAGCTCGACCCGCTCCAGCTCGCCCTGCCGCACGCGGAGCAGGCCGAAGTTGGTCGAGAGCCACAGCGTCCCGCTGGGGTCGATGTCCAGGTCGTTGACCTTGATGTCCTGCCGCGAGCCGAACGCGAAGGGCAGGCTCTGGTCGCGGAAGCTGTCGGACTGCGGCTCGTAGCCCAGCAGGTAGGCGCCATCCTTGCTGCCGGCCCACATCCGCCCGTCGGGCCCGAAGCGCACGACCAGGCACTCGCTGGGCACGCCCTGCGCGGGCCCGTAGCGCTTCCACCGCCCATCCGGCCCCCGGTAGGCCAGGCCCTTGCCGTCGTTCTGGCAGACCCAGAGCCCGCCCTGGCGGTCCAGGGCCAGATCGACGATCTCCAGGCCCTGCCCGGAGAAGTCGTGCTCGGCCAGCATCGCCCCGTCCTTCCACAGGCGGACGAAGCCCTGGCCGTCGCCCGTCCAGAGGCCCTGCTCGGACCAGGCCAGGGCGTGGGTGTGCCGCCCGGGCGTCTCAAGCAGCAGCTCCAGCTCGTCGCCCGCGCCCCTCCGGAAGACCCGCTCGCCCACGCTCATCAGCATCGAGCCCTCCGGCCCGGCGGCGAAGCCATAGACGAAGCCCGAGCACTCCCCCGGGGCGAAATGCTCGAAGAGCTTGTCTTGCAGCAGGGCCACGCCGTTGTCGGTGGCCACCCAGATCTCGCCCGCCCCGCCGAGGCTGATGTTGTTGACGTTGCCCCACTGGAAAGCCTCCAGCGGCTCGACCAGCAGCCCGCCGTCGAAAAACCGCCCCAGGAAGAGCCCCTGGGTCCAACTGCCCAGCAGCAGGCGGCCCCGGTGGTCGAGCACCATCGAGGAGAGGTCGAGGCCCTGGGCCAGCACGCGCTGCTCCAGGATGCCTCCGTCGGACGCCAGCCGAAGCTCGAACAGGCCCTTGGACGCTGCCACCAGCACCTTTCCCGGCTCCAGCCTGATGGCGCAGTCCACCCGCCCGAAGTCGGGCTGGCCGGCGACGGGCTCGAAGGCCAGCTCTGGCCCGCGCAGGATGAAGAGGTTTCCCGGCTCCGAGACCGCGAAGAAGTTGCCCTGCCCGTCCTCGAAAAAGCTGAACGAGCGCTGGTAGTCCTCGGTGGCGTTGCCGGGGCCAAAGGCGAAGCGCCGGAAGCCTTCGCCCTGGCGCAGGTAAACCGCGTGGTTGTCGGTCAGCCAGAGCTGGCCGCGGCTGTCCTCGAACATCTGCTTGGGAAACCAGAGCCGGGCGCTGTCCTCGCGCTGCACCCCGCCTTCCACCAGGGTCGCGAAACGGGGCGCTCCGGCCCGGTAGTCCACCCGGACCAGGCCCATGTCGGTGGTGGCCAGCAGCCCGCCCTCGCGGGTCAGCAGCAGGCTCTTGACGTAGTTGCTCGGCAGATCGTCGAGGTACTGGTTGAACCGGCTCCCATCGAAGCGGAACAGGCCCTCGTCGGTGGCCAGCCAGAGGAAGCCGAGGGTGTCCAGGGCGATGGCCTTGGTGAGCTCGCTTTGCAGCCCGTTGATCTTGGAATAGTAGGTATAGCGGAAATTCTGGGCCCATCCCCAGGAGGAGGCCAGCAAAAGGCTGATGGTCAAGAATATTCTCGCGGGCATAGGGGGAGTTGGGGTTGGGGACGCGCGGAGCGAATCTTCGGCCCACGGGGCAACTAGCCCAGCGGCATCTGCTGGCGCACCATCGCGAGGGCGTCGGCCAGGGGCGTGGGGCGGAATCCCAGCTCGGCGCTGGCCTTCGAAAGGTCGAAGGCCGTCCGGGGCGGGCGGAGGGCGCTCTGGTTCAGCTCCAGCGAGCTGACGGGGTGGACCAGGTTGGTGTCGAGGTAGAACGCCTTGGCCACCAGGATGCCGAACTCGTAGATGCTCAGGTACTCCTGCCCGCTGACGTGGAAGACGCCCCGCGAGCGCCGGAGGGCCAGCCGCGCCACGGCCCAGGCCAGGTCTTCGGCCAAGGTGGGCGTGCGGAACTGGTCCTTGACCAGCCGGACGGGCTTGCCCTGGCGCAGGTTGTTGACCACCAGCATCATGAGGTTGGTGCGGCTGAGCTGCTGCTCGTAGCCGAAGACCTGCACGGTGCGGACGATGGAGTACGCCTCAAGGCTCTCGTGGAGGAGCTTCTCGGCCTCCCAGTTGCAGGTCCCGTAGTAGTTGACCGGATTCGGGAGGTCGGCCTCGGCGTAGGGGGGCCGCGTGCCGTCGAAGACGAAGTCGGTGGACATCTGGACCAGGTGCGCGCCATGCTTGTGGGCGGCCTCCGCCAGCTTGCGCACGGCCTCGACGTTGATGCGCCAGCAGGTGCTGCGGCTGCTCTGGCAGGCGTCGGGCTGGGTCATGCCCGCGGCGTTGACGACCACGTCGGGGCGGTGCTTCTCGAAAGCCGCGGCGATTTGGGATTCCTGGGTGATGTCGAGCATCTCGAACAGGACGTTGTCGGCCCGGAAGGAGATGTTCTTGCCCCTGGACGAGGAAATGGCCAGGACGTCGGGCATCGCGGCGAGCTGCCGGATGATCTTCTGGCCGACAAGCCCATTGGTACCGGTCACGAGTATTTTCATGGCGCTGGGTTCGGTTTTGGCTCGTGGAAAAGCGTGCTGTCGCGTATCGGGCTAGGGCTTGGCCAGGATGCCCTTGCCCTTGGCCGCGGCCAGGATGGTCTCGACAAGGGCCTCGGTGCCAAGCCCCTGGCAGTTGAGCACCAGGTCGAAGGCCATGTCGTCCAGCGGCTTGCCCCAGAACTCGTCGCGCAGGGCCTGGCGCTTGGCGTCGTTCTCGCGGACGCTCTCGCGGGCCTCGGCCAGGGTCAGGCCCCGGAGGCTCTTGACCCTTTCGACGCGCCAGGCCTCGGGGGCTTGCAGCTTGACGTGCAGGCCGTTGGGGATGTCGTGCGTGATGGCCACGGCCCCCCGGCCCACCAGGATGGCGTGCCCGCGGCGGGCGAAGCTGAGCAGGGTGTCGCGGAGGGTCTCCTTGATGGCCTTCTCGGAGCGGTAGTGCTTGCCGGCCGACATGGACGCCAGGATGTCGTCGATGGCCGTGCGGTCGTGGTACTGGTAGAAGTCCTCGAGGTCCTTGGGGTGCAGGCTGAGCTTCTCGGCGGAGGCCGTGAGGATCTCCTTGTTGAGCAGGTCCCAGGCGCGGCTTCCGGCCGACAGCTCGAACAGGCGCTTCTTGAGCAGGTCGGAGACCTCGCGGGCGGGGCAGCCGAACTGGCGCGACAGGGTGATGAAAGGCCCCGGCTGGGCCTCGCGCGCGGCGCTGGCCTTGCCGAAGCGCTCGCTCATGTATTTGAGCAGGATGTTTTCCATTTCCATGTTTGTAGGTTAGACAAATGAGCCGCTTGCGCTTAGCCTCCTAAAGATACGCGTTTTCCACGATTTGCCGAACGCGCCGGGCCGGGCCGGGCGCAAAAGCGGAAGCCCCCGCCCGCGCGGTGGCGGACGGGGGCCGTGAAATTCGCGGGCAGGGCGCGCGGGGCTCAGTTGAACAGGTCGGAGTAGTCGCTCACGCTGCCGATGTCCTTGCCCTTGTCCTTGTTGGCGGCGGCCTGGTTGGAGGCCGGGGTGCTGCTCTCGATGTCGGCCAGCAGGAAGGAAAGCCCGCCGTCCTTCTCCATCTTCTCGAGCAGGGCCAGGCCGTCCTGCTCGTAAACGCCGTTCTGGAGGTCCACGCTGTCGATGAAGCTGCCGGAGACCTCGATGAAGCGCTCCATCTCCCCGATCTTGGTGCTCACGTCGTCCACGATGCTCTCCATGGCCATGTCGAAGACCATCTTCTTGTCGGGGTCGCCCTTGATGATGCCCATGGCCCGGCGCATGGCCGAGTGCCCGGCCTGTATGGCCTCGCGCTCCTGCTTGCGCAGGCGCACTTCGTTCTCGATGTCCTGGATGAGGTAGCCCGAGTTCTTGTGGATCTTGCTGAGCACCTTGTAGAGGACCTCCATCTTCTTGAAGAGGACGTCGTAGCGCTCGTTGGCCTCCTTGAGCCGCCCGAACTGGCGGGTGTTGATGGTCACGAGCTCCATCTTGCCCTGCTTCTTGGCGACCTCGGCCACGCGCATGGCCTCGCCCATCTCGGCCTTGTTCTTGTCCATCACGGCCTTCATCTTGGCCATCTGGCCCTTGAGCTTGGCGATGTGGTTGTCCATCTCGCTCAGGTTCTTGTAGAGGTAGGCCACGTAGTTCTCGAGGATGCCGATGGGGTCGATCTGCACGAACAGGCCGGTGATCCAGCGCATGGCGCTCTTGTACATGTACCATACCAGGGTGCGCATCTGGGGGTCGAGCAGCACGTAGAGCACGATGCCGATGCCCACCAGCGAGAGGATCGCCGTCAGGGTGTTCTGCAAGACCAGGGCCACCCATCCGACGATGGTTCCCCAGAAGACGAAGGCCAGGATGGCCAGGGCCACCAGGAAGATGGTGCCGGTCACCCCCTCGGGGCGCTTCCAGAAGCTCTTGGTTTGTGCGTTGTTGGTGTTGAGCATGGTGGTTGGGTTTGCGACCGCGGGCCTCAAGCCGAGACGGCCTTGATTTTTTGGAGGTTGGACTTGATTTGGCCCAGCACGGCGTCGTAGGTGGTGTTGAAGCTGCCGACGGTCTGGGCTATCTTGCCCTCGGCCTCGACGATTTCCTGGTTGAGTCCATGGATCTGCGCGCGGCACTCTTCAATCTCGACCTGGAGGGTCTTGATGGCCTGCTCCTTCTCCACGATCTGGCGCTCGAGCTTCTTCATGCCCTCGCGCTTGGAGTTGACCTGCCCGTCGGTCTGGCTGTTCAGCGCGCTGTTGAACTTGTCCTTCTCGTTCTGGAGGATCTGGGCGTAGTAGTCGGCGCTTTCCAGCACCTTCTGCAGGGTCAGGCCCTTGGTGGAAAGGGTGGCCAGCACGGTCTGCACCTTGACCTTGTCGTCCAGGGGGATGTTGGCCATGGCGTTGTAGGCCTGGACGTACTCCAGGTAGTCCTCGCCCGGCAGGTTGGCCGCCTCGATGGCCTTGACCAGCGAGTCGAAAATCTTCTGGTTGAAGGCACCGGCTGCTCCGGCGACTTTCTGCGGGCCTTCGGAGCCGCCGCCCAGCGGGGAGGTGGTGCCGCCCACGGGCGTCGAGGCCCCGCCGCCGAAGACCGACTGGGGCCTGTCCAGGGGCTTCTCGGCAGGCTTGGCCTCCGCTTTCGGGGGCTCGTTCTTGGGCTTTGGCGCGGCCGGGTCTTCGACAGGCACGATGAAAAGGCCTTTGAGTTTGTTGGTCCAGCTCATGGCGGAATGGGATTAGTCGTTAGCAAATATAGCAAATCTGGCCAAAGCCCTCCCGGGGCGGGGATCGATCTGCCGAAAAAACGGGAGTCCTGGCCTGCCGGCGTCCTCAGCGGCCTTCCATGAGCTTGGCTATCTTGCGCATCAGGGTGGCCTGGTGGATGGGCTTGGCCACGTAGTCGTCGGCCCCGATGGCCATGCTGCGCTCCTGCTCCGACTTGGTGGCGTAGGCCGTCTCGATGATGATGGGCAGGTCGGGCAGGGCCTCCTTGATGCGGCGGGTGGCCTCGTAGCCGTTCATCACGGGCATCTGCACGTCCATGAGCACCAGGTCGATCTTCTTGCGCAGGCACATCTCCACGGCCTGGCGCCCGTCCTTGGCCCAGAGGATCTTGGCCTGCGAGTCGGCCAGCAGCTCCTCCAGGTAGAAGAAGTTGACGTCCACGTCCTCGGCCACCAGGATGGTCTTGCCGCTGAGGTCGAGCGCGGGCGCGGGCGCGGGCACGAAGCGCTTGGAGACCTCGTCGTGCAGGGGGTGCGTGAAGTAGAAGATGCTCCCCTTGCCGGGGATGGACTCGGCCCAGATCTCGCCCTTGAGCAGGCCCACGATCTTCTTGCAGATGGAAAGCCCCAGGCCGGCCCCGCCGTAGAGCTTGTCGGCCCGGCCGTCCACCTTGTTGAACTGCCCGAAGATCATGTCGAGCTTGGTCTCGGGGATGCCGATGCCCGTGTCGCGGACGTAGATCTGGACCAGCTCGCGCGAGAGCAGGGTGTAGCCGAACTCGATGGTGCCCGAGTCGGTGAACTTGAGCGCGTTGTTGAGCAGGTGCGTCAGGACCTGGACCAGGCGCTCGCGGTCGGAGTTCAGGACCAGGGGCTGGCCCGGGGCCACGTCCAGCATCAGGGCCACCTTGCCGCCCTTGAGCCGGTCCACCTCGTGCCGGTAGGTGTGGTAGATCTGCTCGAACATGGTCCCCAGGTCGAAGGGCTTGCGCTCCAGCTCGATCTGCTCGGCCTCGATCTGGGCGATGTTGATGATGTCGTTGAGCAGGTTGAGCAGGCTGTTGCTGCTGGTGTTGATGTACTGGATGTAGAGCCGCTTCTGCTCGGGCAGGAGGTGGTCGTCGTCGAGCAGGTTGGCGAATCCGATGATGGCGTTCATCGGGGTGCGGATCTCGTGGCTCATGTTCGAGAGGAAGGCGGTCTTGAGGCGGTCCGACTCCTCGGCCCGCTCCTTGGCGATCTTGAGCTCGAGCGTCCGCTCCTCGACGCGCTGCTCGAGCTCGCGGTTCATGGCCATGAGGTCCTGCCCGGAGGAAGTCGCGAAGATGGGCTGCCGGCCGATGACCCAGAAGAGCGGCTGCCCGGGCCGCGAGTGGTCGGCCAGGGCCGTCCACGAGAGCAGGCCGTCGGGGTTGCCCGGCACGTGCAGCACGGTGGCGAACTCGCGGGGCGCCGCGCCCAGGTGGGTGAGCTCGTCGAGGCTGGGCAGAGGCTGGCGACCGTCGAACTCGGCCAGGCCCAGGAAGGCCTCGAGCTGCTCCGGGGCCGCCATGCCGGTCACGTTCTGGCAACTGGCGTTCCAGGCGACGATCTGCCCGCGCGCGTCGTAGGCCAGCGCCGGCAGGGGCAGGACCTGCGCCAACTGCCGGGCGAAGTCGGCCCCCGGAGGATCCGCGGCCGCCGCCACGGCCAGGCTGCCGAGCAGGCCAAGGGCCTCGGTGCCCGGCCCCAGCCCGAGCACCTTCCGGCTGAGCATCAGCCGGTGGCCGTCGAAGTCGAGCTCGCGGGGGAAATCGGGCACCAGCCCGCTGGTGAGCAGCTTCTCCTCGGCCTCGAGCTGGGTGGCCAGGTGCCTCCAGGGCATCTTGTGGTCGGTGGCCCGGGCCAGCTTCTTGGCGTCGGGCAGGCCCACCAGCCGCAGGAAGGCAGCGTTGCCCGCCAGGTAGCGCGACCGCAGGTCCTTGACGAAGACAGGATGGGGCAAGGAATCCAGGAGCGCGAACAGCAGGCTCCTCTCCACGGAAGCCTCTTTGTCCTGGTTGTGGAAAATGCTGGAGAGCGCGTTGTGCCAAAAGTTGTCTTCCATCGGTGTCGGGGGTGGGGGGGATGCGCGGGCCTGCCGCCTCAGCGGGCGGCCTGGTCCATCTGTTGGGGGGCGAAGATGCCTTTTTCGGTGATGATGGCCGTAACCAGGGCGGCGGGTGTAACGTCGAACGCGGGATTGAGGGCCGGGGTGCCGGGCGCGGCCACGCGGACGGTGTGCCACTGCCCGTCGGCGTCGGGGCCCGACTGCCAGAGCAGCTCGTCCTCCGACCGGTACTCGATGGGGATGGCCTTTCCGTCGGGGCACAGCATGTCGAGGGTGGAAGTGGGGGCGGCCACGTAGAAGGGGATGCCGAAATACTTGGCGGCCAGGGCCTTCTCCAAGGTTCCGATCTTGTTGGCCACGTCGCCGTTGGCCGCGACACGGTCGGCCCCGACGATGACCAGGTCCACCAAGCCCTGGGCCATGAGCAGGGCGGCGGCGTTGTCGGCGATGAGCTGGTGGGGAACTCCCTGCTGGCCGAGCTCCCAGGCCGTCAGGCGGGCGCCCTGGCCGCGGGGGCGGGTCTCGTCCACATAGACGAAGGGGTTCTTGCCCAGGGCCTGGGCGCGGTAGATGGGCGCGAGGGCGGTTCCGTGGTCGGTGAAGGCCAGCCAGCCGGCGTTGCAGTGGGTCAGGACCCGGGCCTCGCGGGGGATGAGCTCCTGGGCCAGCTCGCCGATGGACTGGCTCATGCGGGCGTCCTCGTCGGCGATGGCCAGGGCCTCGGCCAGGGCGTCCTGGGGCGAGCGCAGGGCGGCCTCGAAGACGCGGGCCGTGGCGTGGAAGAGGTTCTGGGCCGTGGGCCGGGTGCCCTCGACCAGCGCCCGGGCCCGCGAAAGGCCCTCCGCGCCGGACGCCTCGAAGGCGGCCTGGGCCATGGCGAAGGCGGCGGCCACGCCCACCCCGCCCGCCCCCCGGACGGTCATGTCGCGGATGGCCTGGCAGGTCTGGGCGCAGGTCTCCAGGCGCTTCAGCTCGAAGCTGAAAGGCAGGCGGTTCTGGTCGATCATGACCACGGACAGGCCTTCCAGCCACAATGTTTTGTAATCCTTGCCCTGCACTTTCATCGCGGTTTTTTTTGGTTCTGGACAATAAATTTACGAAAAGCATCGACATGGGGCAAGCCTCGGGCAGATTATCTTCGCGAGGATCCGCGGCAGGGTGCTGGGCATTCAAACCAAAAAATCTATTTTCGCAAAATGCCAGGCCCGGGATTGCGTTATAGCAATCCCCCCAACGGGCCAAGAGAACCAAGCCCGCCCCATTAGAAAAACTCAAAAAATACCGTGATGCAAATTCTAAAAATCGTCGCCCGCAGCCTTTTCGCGCTGGTTTTTATTTTCTCCGGATTTGTGAAGATAATCGACCCCTACGGCACCGCCTACAAGTTCAACGACTACTTCGTGGCCATGGGCCTGCCCTGGATGCAGCCGCTCTCGCTGGCGCTGGCCCTGCTGATGAACGCCGCCGAGCTGGGCATCGGCCTGCTGATGCTCTTCAACGTCAAGACCCGCTGGACCGTCTGGGCGGCCCTGGGATTCATGCTGCTCTTCACGCCCCTGACCCTCTGGATAGCCCTGACGGACGCCGTCCACGACTGCGGATGCTTCGGCGACGCCGTGAAGCTCGACAACTGGGACACCTTCTTCAAGAACCTGGTGCTGCTGGCCCTGGCCGCCCTGCTGTTCATCCGCCGCGACGACTTCAAGCCCCTGGTCTCGGAGCGGACCGACAGCTACCTCTTCGCGGGCGCCGCCGCCGCGCTCCTGGGCTTCAGCGCCTACAACACCACGCGCCTGCCCCTGATCGACTTCCGCCCCTACAAGGTCGGCGTGGACATCCGCCAGGCCATGACGCCCCCGCCCGGCGCGCAGCCCGACGTCTATGAGACCATCCTGATCTACGAGAAGGACGGCAAGCAGCAGGAGTTCACCCTCGAGAACTTCCCGCAGGGCGACGACGGATGGACCTTCGTCGATTCGCGCAACACGCTGGTCAAGAAGGGATTCGAGCTGCCCGTGGCCTTCCAGGACCTCACCATCGAGAGCATCGAGGACGAGGCCGTCTCGGGCTACCCGCAGGGCGAGAACGTCCTGGAGCAGATGCTGCGGGAGCCCGGCTTCACCTTCTGGATGGTCAGCTACGACTTCGACAAGGCCAAGCTCGACGCCCTGCGCGAGGCCAACGCGCTGGCCCGCTACTGCCGCGAGAACGGCCACCGGTTCCACGCCCTGAGCGCCGAGTCGCTCGAGGACGTGGAGGACCTCCGGGCCATGGCCAAGCTCGAGTACGCCTTCTTCTTCACCGATGAGATCCCCCTCAAGACCATGGTCAGGTCCAACCCGGGCTTCATCCTGCTCAAGGAAGGGGTCATCGTCGGCAAGTGGCACCACAGGCACCTGCCCAGCATCGAAGAACTGCAAGAACAATATGGGCTTTGAGCCTTATCCGCCCTCGTGGCATTTTTTTCACACCCCAATCGCACCCAACGCGAACAAATCCTAAGTCATGATGAAAGAACAACCCAAATTCCTGGAAGGATTCCTGGAAGGCCTTCCAGAGCAACCGCGGCAGAGATTCCTCGCGGTCCGACAGTCCATCCTTTCGGCTTCTCCCGACTGGGAGGAAGAGCTTTCCTTCGGCGTCCCCACCTTCAAGCTCGGGGGCCTGCCCACGATCAGCCTGGGCGTCTTCGGGAAGTACATCGGCATCTTCGCCACCATCCGCAACTCGCCCAATCTCAAGGCCAAGGTGGCCAGCATGTGCCACAAGGGAAGCATCCGCCTCCGGCACGACGCCGAGCTCCCGCTCCCGATGGTCGAAGACCTGGCCCGGCAGATCGTCCAAGCCGAAGGGGACGCGAGCCAAGACTGACGCGCCCCGAGCGCCCGCCGATGGCATCCGCCACGGCCGGGCCTGGCCGCCCCGGGGGCGCCCAGGCCCCGGCCGTGGCGGTTTTCGCGAGGCAGGGCCTCCAAGGCTTGCCCCTTTGGTCCATTTTGATTAGCTTAGAGGCCCGTAGCAAGCGGAGAATCGGCCTGGCTGGCCCCAGGCGCGCGCCGGCAGGCGCGCCAGTGGCGGCCAGGCGCCACGAGCGAGCACCTAACACCGACCAAGCATGAAATTCTGGAACAACCTTCGCATGTCCGACAAACTGGTCATCGCCTTCATGTCAACCGGCATGCTGGTGGTCTTGCTGACCGGGCTGGGCGCCTATTTCCTCTCGCGCCAGGCCCTCGAGGCACGGATTTTCGACCAGATGGAATCCATCCGCGAGAACAAGACCACCAGCCTCAACGACCTCTTCGAGCGGGCCTTCGACGACGGCCTGGTCCTGGCCAGCTCCAAGGTCAGCCAAGACCTGACCAAGCGCCTGGAGGAGTACATGGAAGAGCAGTTCATCTCGACCAGCGGCGCCTTCGACCGGCAGAACTCGGGCTACAACACCCTCTACAACCGCTTCATCGACTCGTACAAGGTCTATGTCCAGATGTACGGCTACCACGACGTGCTGGTGGTCAACAGCCACGGCCAGGTGGTCTTCTCGGTGCTCAAGGAAGAAGACCTGGGCCAGAACCTCAAGACCGGGGTGCTCAGCGGCTCTGGCCTGGCCAACGTCTGGCGAAAGGTCGCCGCCACGGGTGCCATCAGCCTCGAGGACTTCTCGCTCTACCAGATCTCGGGCAACCCCTTCGCCTTCGTGGGGGCGCCCATCCTGCGGTCTGGCGAGCTCGTGGGCACGGTAGTGCTCAAGATCCCGGCCTCGAAGGTGGACCAGGTGCTCGAGGCCAGGCGCGGCCTGGGCGAGACCGGACAGGTGCTGGCCATCGGCAGCGACTTCCTGATGCGCAGCAACTCCAACCGCGTCTCCGAGCCCACCTTCCTCCGGCAGGAGATCCGAAACGACTACGTCGTGAACGCCCTGGCCAAGCAGGAGGCCACCGCCCGGGGCCTCGACCACATGGGCACCGCCGTCCTGGTCTCGCACGGGCCCTTCTCCTTCGCCGGCCTCAACTGGGCCTTGCTGGCCATGGTCGAGCAGGACGAGGCTTTCGCGTCGCTCTACCGCATCCGCCGCTTCCTGGTGGCCATCACCCTGGCCATGGTCGGGCTGCTGCTGGTGCTGGCCCTGGGCTACTCCCGGGCCATCTCCCGTCCCCTGCGCGACCTCCGCGAGGTCATCATGCGCCTGGGCGAGGGGCAGCTTCCGCCCAAGAGCGAGCTGGCCACCCGCGACGAGATCGGCGAGATGTCCAAGGCCATCAACGTGCTCATCGAAAACCTCCACAACACCCGCGAGTTCGCCCTGGAGGTCGGCCAGGGAAAGTTCGACACCAAGGTCAACGTCTTCAACGACAAGGGAGACCTCGGCGAGGCCCTGGCCTCCATGCGCGACAGCCTGCTCGAGGTCTCGCAGCAGCAGGCCCGCCTGCGCGACCAGGAGACCCGCCGCAACTGGGCCACCCAGGGGATAGCCCTGTTCAGCGACATCCTCCGACAGAACAACAACGACACCGAGGAGCTCGCCGCGAAGGTCGTCAGCAACCTGGTCAAGTACATCGGGGCCGTCCAGGGCGGGCTGTTCGTCCTCCGGCAAGGGGAGCGCGACCAGCGCCAGTACCTCGAGCTCATGGCCACCTACGCCTTCAACCGCCGCAAGTTCATCGACAAGACCATCGAGCTGGGCGAGGGCCTGGTCGGGGCCTGCGCCATCGAGAAGCAGACCATCCACATGACCAAGGTGCCCGACCACTACCTCGAGATCGCCTCAGGCTTTGGCAAGACCAAGCCCGAGAGCCTGCTCATCGTCCCCCTCAAGCTCGAAGACAAGCTCTTCGGCATCCTCGAGCTGGCCTCCCTGAAGCCCCTGGACAGCCACAAGATCGAGTTCGTCGAGAAAGTCTCCGAGAACATCGCCTCGACCCTGGCCACCAGCGCCATGAACCGCCGCACCCAGCAACTGCTCGAAGCCTCGCGCCAGCAGCAGGAAGAGCTGCACTCGCGCGAGGAGGAGCTCCGCCAGAACATGGAGGAGATGCAGGCCACCCAGGAGGAGGCCCTGCGCCGAAGCCACGAGATGCACGACCGCATCGAGCTGCTCGAACATGAGAACGAACAACTCCGGGCCGAGCTCGAAGGCCTGGAGGCAACCCAACGACCCACATGAGAACACGCGCGCTGAAATACCTGGTGGCCTTCATCCTGCCCGCCCTGGTGGCCCTGGCCCTTGTCGGGCACGGCTGGCTCAGCTTCCTGCCCCTGGCCTACGCCTTCGGGCTGGTGCCCCTGCTGGAGCTGCTGCTGCCGACTGACCCCAAGAACATGGAAAAGGCCGAGCTGGAGCTGGCCAAGGAGGACCGCCTGCACGACTGGCTGCTCTACGCCATGGTCCCCGCGCAGTACGCCCTGGTCCTGCTCTACCTCTTCCAGATCCAAGAGCCTGGCCTCGGCCCGGCCGAGTGGATCGGGCGCACCATCGCCCTGGGCCTGGCCTGCGGCGTCATCGGCATCAACGTCGGCCACGAGCTCGGACACCGGCGGCCCCGCCACGAGCAGGCCCTGGCCCAGGCCCTGCTCCTGACCTCCCTCTACACCCACTTCTTCATCGAGCACAACCGCGGGCACCACCGCCGCGTGGCCACCCTCGACGACCCCGCCACCTCGCGCCGGGGCGAGTGGGTCCAGGCCTTCTGGTTCCGCTCCATCCTCATGGGCTGGCGCTCGGCCTGGCGGATCGAGGCCGACAGGCTCCGCAAGCAAGGCAAGCCCACCCTCGGCTGGCAAAACCAGATGCTCCGCCTGCAGATCCTTCAACTGGCATGGATCGCCCTGCTCATGGCCCTATTCCCCTGGCAGGCCGTCGCCGGATTCGCCGCCGCCGCCCTCTTCGGCGCCCTGCTGCTCGAAACCGTCAACTACATCGAGCACTATGGCCTCCAGCGAGACAAGGAGCCCGACGGACGCCCCGGCAAAGTCACCGCCCTGCATTCCTGGAACTCCGACCACGTCCTCGGACGCCTCATCCTCTTCGAGCTTTCCCGGCACTCAGACCACCACTACCGCGCCGACCGCAAGTACCAGACCCTGCGCCACCACCCCGAAAGCCCCCAGATGCCCACCGGATACCCCGGCATGATGCTCCTGGCCCTGCTCCCGCCCCTCTGGTTCCGCGTCATGCACCCCGCCATCGACCAGTTGCGGGCCGGCGCCCAAAGCCGCGAGGCATGAGCCCGGCAGCGCCACGACCCTGGCTCCTGGCCCTGGCCCTGCTCCTGGCCACCCCCGCCTGCGAGCCCGAGCTCGACCTGCCCAGCCCCGAGCTCGAGCTCCTCTTCGGGAAATGGCAGCTCGTGGCCAGCCGCCAGACCACCGACAGCGCCTTCCGGCCCCGGGGCCAAGGCCAGGACAACTGGCAGATCGAGTTCCTGCGCCTGGGCATCTTCCGCGACTTCCCCGACGGCGAGCTCGGCGAGGAGACCCGCTTCGAAATCCTGCCCGCCACCGCCACCGCCCGCTTCCGAATCCGCTTCCGCAACGGCCTGCACACCCGCCGCCACCTGCCCCAGCTCGACCTGCTCGACCTAGGCCCCGACTCCCTCCAGCTCCGCGAACCATGCCCCACCTGCCCCAGCCTGCTCTACGTGCGGGTCCTTGAGGAGGATTGAAGAACCCGCTGGAACATTGGGCAAGAAATTTTCCCCAACTCTGTTTTGCGATAGAGCGCAAAGCGCCCAAAAGTCTTAACCAAGCCACAGGACGACAGGCTTCCCAAGCCAGCCGATCGGATTGGCCCGGCTTCTGGAGTCGCGCCCCGGAGCGGAGCCTGGGCGGGCGCGATGATGGCCAGCCACGGATAATACCATTTGCATTTACATTGCAGTCCAAAAATGGTTTGCAAAGATATAGGAATATCTGCAAATCGAAGTGATTTCGGCAGCGGTG
>JAIFMG010000191.1 GCA_020048645.1 Bacteroidota bacterium
CCGCCAACCGTTGCCTTGCCAACGTGGGGACAAACCTCGTCATCAAATTCTCCCCATTTAGACTAAGCTAATTTTGAATCCTTACTTAATTGAATTAAGTCATCTAACTTTTGTTTGAGAAATAGATAAGAATTATTTTTTTTAATTATCAATTCTTCAGGCACATTCGCTTCACTTATATTTTCTAAAATTTCCAAGAATAAATGGTGAATTTCAAAAGTCGAATCTATTTTAACAACATCAAGAAAAGACTGGTCTTGACTTGATTCAATATTTATGTCGTTGTTGTAGGAATTTAATGCTTCATCCCACTGACCGTGAGCAATTTTATTTCTTATGTAACTATTATTGACAATGTGATTTTCAGAAATTTGTTTTAGTTCTGATTTCATTTGCGAAATATCTCTGGCATATATGTTGGGAATTCTATCTATGATTTTATCAATCAATGTTTTCCATTTTGTTTCAATATTCTTACCATAGTCTAGAAACCTATCATTTAATTCAAGTCCGTGTGGGGTGTGTTTAATCTTAATAAATGATGCTTCAGACCAAGTGCAATAGGTCAAGAGTAGATATTTAGAAAATGTTTCTAAGTGCTGAATTTTATCATTTTTAAATTTAGCATTTAACAATTCTTTTTTTTCTAAATATTGAATTTTGAAATCAGTAACTTGTTCATTTATTGACTCTATAGTATCTTGGTTAGTTGTTGAGTTTTTTATAATTAAAAGTGGAGATACGGAAGAATTATACCAAGAAATTAATTGATTTTCTTCATTTTTGAAATTATCAATATTTTGGAAATCAACATTGTTTAGTTGTCTAATTATTGAAGTAAGGCTTTTAACCAACCTTATTTTTGATTTCCAAATTTTTCTTTCGTTTATTGTTTGTGCCCTGTAGATGAGCAGAGATGTTTTGTAGTTCATAAAAAAAGGTCCGTTAATGAAATTTGGTAAATTGCATTAACGGACCTGGACTCGAACCAGGGACCTTACAAGTTTTGCTTGCACGCTCTTCCTTCTGAGCTATCCGTCCGTTGCAAATATAGTTATTTAAATTCAGAATTCTCTATTAGGTTGTCGTTTTAAAATTGGCTATAACGGACAGGTATATGCGTAGTTGCGGGATTTCAAGGCACTATCGTTTCAAGTTGGCACAAATGTTTCTTTCTTGCACAATGTTTCAATTTACCACAAAACCCCGCAATTATCGCATATACAATGTTAGGCATTTGTTATTCTTTTATTAACTTTCCATAATGTTTTTGACTTTCTGTAAATATTTTGTATAAATAAATACCGCTTATTAAATCTCCTAAATATATTTGTGTATTATTTTGTATTTCTTTTATTAACAACTTTTTTCCGAATAAATCAAATAATTCAAATGTAACTGAACTATAATTTCCAGGATAACTTAATGTAACATAATTTGAAAAGGGATTTGGATATAGTTTATAAATCTCATTTTCTGTTGAGTTAATTGAACTTACAATTTGTTCGGAATAATATAGAATGCCAATATTATCTATTGTCCATTGATTATTATACCAATCATATTCGATAATTTCTGTCAACATATTGTTTCCATAGCGACTATATGTTTTAGGTATTATTAATTCAGCAAATGAAAAGTTTAGATTAAATAAATTTTCAAATTTTGAAGCATTTAACCATTGATTATTGACTGTGTTCCAATTATAATTTGTTTCTTCGATAATATTTCCATTTGTGTCATAAACACATTCATACTTTTTATTATTAATCCACAGATAACTATTACTATCCCAGTAAAATTCAATTTTTAAAGTTAATTTACTATTTTCGTTATAAGAATAAATATGTTTACCGCTGTTTGTCCATTCATTATTTTCAACATCCCAAATGCAAAAAATCTCTTGAATTTTATTTCCCGCTTCATCATATTCTAAATCATTTTTCCAACTTATTACCCATTCAATATTTGTAGAATCCCATTGAAATAAATTAACTTGAATTAGACTTCCTTCTTCATTAAAATTATATTCATATTTCCATGAGTTAACCCAGATACTATTTTCTTCATCCCATAGTTGTTCAGTCTGACTTGTCTTATATCCTTCTTCATTATAAGTAAAATCGAGTTTCATTTGATTCTCCCACACAGGGTTATTTTCACAATCACCACATTCTGTAATAATTTTCTGAATAATATTCCAATTATTGTCGAAGAAATATTCGGTTTTTGTTTGATGCCAGATAGTTATAATATAATCCCACCAGTGGTTGATGTCTTGTATTAAATATCCGTCAGAATTGTAAAAGTATTCGTTTATTCCTGTTGGTATCCAATCATTTTCGTTTACATTCCAGTTATAATACAATTCTTGTGTTAAATTTCCAATTGTATCATAAGTGTAATTTGATTTATGTGAATTTTCAAAGATGGCACTATCTAACTTTTGCTTTATTGCGTTATTTGAATTACTCATTAATCGAAAATAATTCAAATCATTTCCGGTTTGTTTCTGATCTTGAGCAAACAAACTTACTGATATTAGAATCAATAATGTAAAATAGAAAATCTTATTTTTCATATATTTAGTTTATTTAATAATGCCTAACGTCATTACTTCCACCATCCTCAATTCTTACCCAAAAGCACAATTGTGCAAGTACGAATTTCATGCACACCTCCACAATCCGCGCCAGTCCGTCAAACTTTCGAATCGACAGGTTTTGGAAGTTTGACTGCCGGCTTTGGCCCTGGACATCTGCGGTTTTGAAGGGTAGCTTGATCATCGGGGGGGGAAATTGACGATAGCCAAAGATACATACTGTACTTTGGAAAACAAGCGCCTTGTCGATTTTTTGGAACTCGAGGGAGGTATGCCGCGCACGCTGTTGAGGAACAGATGGTGCGTCTTGACCAGAAAACTTGCTTTTACCCGAATCGACCCTTTTTGCGATAACCACTCGCTCTTATAGAGAACCCCATCCAAGGTGATGGACTGCCTTGAGGCGTCTTTGCTTTCGCATTGAACCCCTACGGGGTTCTAGGTCGCGGTGGGTCTCATTCCCCCCCGATTTCATCCGGGGCTATCCACATTCCATCCCTTCGGGATGGGCGGAGCAGCCCGATTTTGTCGGACGCTGGCGCTTGGGACATTTCACCCATGAACGCAAATGGTAAAAGATATTTCGCCCCTTCGGGGCTTTCGCGGCGAAGCCAGCGCCTCCGAAAGGGGCGTAGCCCTGGCATCTTCGTAGGATCGCGCCGCCCCGGCACCATCGAAAGGGGCGTAGCCCTGGCATCTTATCGCGCTCGGATCTTTCACGATCGAGCGCGACTGGGCATGGAATGGGGAATGGCCGATGGGCGCGGGCCGTCAGCTTTCGCGGGCCTGCCTGTCGCGGAGGCTGTTCCACTGCCCGACAAGGGCCATGACGCGCTGCGGGTCGAGCTCGTTCTTCCAGTTGCCGTCCTTTTTGAAGAACGAGCCGACGACGAAGGCGTCGGCGTGGTCGAAGTACTGGCCTAGGTTGCCGCTGGTGATGCCCGAGCCGCACCAGACGGGCAGCGAGACGGCCTGCCTGACGCGGCGGAGCTCGTCGGCCAGGATGGGCTGGGCGGTGGCGGCGCCGGTAACGACCACGGCGTCGGCCTGCATGAACTGGCAGGCCTGGGCGACCTCCTCGATGGCCAGGTCGGCGGTGGCGGCGTGCGAGGCGTGCTTCTTCTTGATGTCGGCCACGACCCTGACGTCGCGGGCGTCGAGGAGCTTGCGGTAGCGCAGGAGCTCGGCGGCGTCGGAATCGAACCAGCCCTCGTCGGCCAGGTGCCCGAAGGCGAAGCCCTCGGCGCGGATGAACTCGAGCCCGGCGGCCTGGGCGATGGCCAGGGCGGCCTGGTTGGCCCCGGCGAGCACCTGTATGCCGCAGGGCAGCCCCAGGCTTCGGACGGCCCTGGCCACCAGGGTGAGGCTGGCGACGATCTCGGGGCCGACCTGCTTCTTGAGGTAGGGCACGTCGTGCATGTTCTCGATGAGCAGCGCGGGGATGCCCAGCCGCTGGTAGGTCCGGGCCTCCTCGAAGGCCTTCTCGACGATTTCGGCCAGGGGAAGCTGGTGGTTGGGCGTTCCGGGCAGGGCCCGGACGTGGACCATGCCGACCAGCGGCTTGGAGTTCCAGAAGCTCATGGCTTAGATAATTTTTTCCAAATAACTGGTTCCCTGATAGTTGGAAGGCATGAAGCCCATCTTGAGAAGGTATTTGGTATGATTTTGGTTATGGGTGATGGCAAGGAGTCTGCGGACTTTGAGGTCTTTGAAAAGGGAGAGGTTGCCGCGGTAGATGAAATTGCCCGGCTTGAGGTCCCGGTAGGGCGGCGTGGCGTAGTCGGCCGTGATGAGCAGGCTTTCGCCGTCCAGGCGCTCGGCCACGAAGAGGCTGGCCACCGAGAGGTCGCGCAGGACGAAGAAGGCCACCTCGGCGCGGGCGATGGACGCCGGCTCGAAGCCCGGGTTGTGGGCCTTGATGTCGTCGAGGTGCTGGCGCAGGAAGTGGTCGATGAACGTGCCGGCCTCGCGCAGGTCCCAGCGCTGGAGGTCCTCGCGGCGGGCGTAGAGGCCCCGGAGGTAGTAGATGTTGATGGCCACGATGAAGCCGTTGAGGAAGGCCACCGGCCAGGCCTCGATCAGGGTTCCATACGCGGTGAAGACCAGGGCCCCGGCCATGTTCAGCCAGCGGAGGCGGACGATGGAGCTCATGGTCAAGGATACGGCCACCGTCACCGATGCCAGGTACCCGACCCACTCGACCCAAGAAATTCCTAGAAACATGTCTTTTTGTGTTTGTTCAATTCGCACGAAAATAGCATTTCCCCACCATTTCCCCGAAAAAAGCCCCGCCATGCTCAAAGAAAAAGCCAAGACCTTCCACCAGTTGCTGGTGATGGTCCACCTGACACTCTCGGTCGGCACCTTTGCCCTGGCCTATGCCATGCGCAAGCACCTTTTCGAGGCCCCCTTGCTCGAAAGCACGGAGTACCTCGTGGTCGGGGTGCTGGTCATCCCGATCTGGTTCGTTTTCCTGAAGGTGCTCGACATCTCGAAGTTCCAGCGGACGCAGCCGTTCTCGTGGGTGCTGCTGGACCACCTCAAGCTCGTGGCCGGGGCGACCATGACGCTCTTCTTCTTCATCTTCCTGCTCAAGCTCGACGACGTGAGCCGCATCCTGCTGGCCATCTTCGCCGGGCTGAACCTGCTGGTGCTGTTCGGGGCCTCGCTGGGCATCTACGCCTTTTTCAAGAGCCTGCGGGCCAAGGGCTTCAACACCCGCAACGTGCTGCTGCTGGCCGACCGCCACGCGGTCCCCTTCATCGAGAAGCTGCGGGCCGAGACGGTCTGGGGCTACATCATCAAGGGCATCATCACCGACGACCCGGTGCTGCTCGAGCCGTACGGCCACCTTTACACGCTGTACTCGCCCCTGTACCCCGTGGGCCAGATCCTGGACAGCCAGGCCATCGACGAGCTGATCATGGACAGCCAGGGCTACACCGAGCCGGCCATCCAGCGGCTGGTCTTCACCTGCCAGGAGGTCGGCGTGGTGTTCCGCTACCGCTCCGAGCTGTTCAACATGGCCGCCTCGAAGGCCCACATCAGCCACTTCGGCGAGCATCCCTTCCTGACCTTCAAGAACACGCCCTCCGACCACATCGCCATGAAGACCAAGATGCTGGTGGACTACCTCCTGGCGGGCCTGATCCTCCTGCTGGCCAGCCCCTTGCTGCTGGGCATCGCCGGGGCCATCAAGCTCAGCTCGCCCGGGCCGGTCATCTTCCGGCAGACCCGCGTGGGCCTGCGGGGCCGCCAGTTCGAGGTCTTCAAGTTCCGCACCATGGTCGTCAACGCCGAGCAGCTCAAGCCCCAGCTCGTCGGGGCCAACGAGATGGACGGCCCCGTCTTCAAGATGAAGGACGACCCCCGGGTGACGCCCATCGGCCGCTTCCTGCGCAAGACCAGCCTCGACGAGTTCCCGCAGTTCCTCAACGTGCTCCGGGGCGAGATGTCCATCATCGGGCCGCGCCCGCCCCTGCCGCAGGAAGTCCAGCAATACGAGCGCTGGCAGCTCCGCCGCCTTTCGATGAAGCCGGGCATCTCCTGCATCTGGCAAGTCTCGGGCCGCAACGACACCACCTTCGAGGAATGGATGCGCCTGGACCTGCAATACATCGACACCTGGTCGCTCAAGCTCGACTTCGTGTTGATCCTCAAGACCATCAAAGCCATTTTGCTAGGCTCTGGTCGATAAAAAACATTATTTTTGGCCAGGGGCTTGGTTGCCCACTGTTAAAAAAACGAAAACAGGCCCAATTTTTGAGAACTAGAAATCGGCATTCGAAACAAAAAGGACGACATGAAAAGACAAATACTGGCAATCACATTCCTGCTCCTGGGCACCGGCGCCATGG
This sequence comes from Bacteroidota bacterium, assembly GCA_020048645.1. Taxonomy (GTDB): domain Bacteria; phylum Bacteroidota; class Bacteroidia; order Bacteroidales; family UBA6013; genus UBA6013. The sequence continues at coordinate 6,460 of JAIFMG010000191.1, forward strand.
CCCAGGGCTATTACCGCCACGCCAACTCGGCCTGGTACGAATTCCGGCACGAGCTGGTGGGCGGCATCGGCACCAGCATGTTCATGGGCGACCTGGGAGGAGGCCCCTCCGAGTCCAAGCACTTCCTGGGCGTCTCCGACATCGACCTGGCCGTCACCAGGCCCTCGTTCCACATGGGATACCGCTACCGCGCCACCGAATGGCTGGCATTCCGCAGCAACTTCTCATACGGCATCGTCATGGCCAGCGACGCCGAGACCACCGCTCCGGAGCGGCGTAGCAGGAACCTGAGCTTCAAGTCCAACATCTATGAGCTTTCCGTGCGCGTCGAGGCCACCATCCTGCCCGAGCAGCGCCACCGCTACTACATGTTCCGCCGGAACCGGCCCAAGCAGAACGTCAACATCTACTCGTTCTTCGGCGCTGGGCTGGTCCACTTCAACCCCAAGGCCGAGCTCGAAGGCGTCTGGTACGAGCTGCAACCCCTGGGCACCGAGGGCCAGGGCATCGACGCCAACCCCGAGCCGTACCGCCTCTTCACCCTGTCCGTGCCCATCGGCGTCGGATTCCGCTACTACATCAACAAGAACTGGGCGGCCGGCGCCGAGTTCAGTTGCCACTACACCGGCTCCGACTACGTGGACGACGTCAGCGGATTCTACTACGACAACGACCGCATCCGCGCCACCTACGGCGACCTGGCCGCCACCCTGGCCGACCGCCGCGAAGGCGAGCCCGTGGCCAGCGGCGCCCAGCGCGGAGACGCCGAGTACAACGACGCCTACCTCTTCTTCAACGTGACGGCCACCTACACCCTCGACAAGAGCAGCTCCCGCTCTTCCTTCGGCAGGCGCCGCTAAGGGCCTGGCCCAACGTGCGAATCGTCTTCCTCACCCCCCAAGCCCCCTGGCCAAGCTGCCAGGGGGCTTGGCGTTTTGCGCATTTTCGCTAATTTCGGGCAAGATTTGACGCCCCCCCGCACCCCACCATGAAAAAGATCGGACACTACCCCTACTCCATCCTTTCCTTCCATACCGACGCCCGAGGCCAGGCCTCCATGGCCGCCCTCTGCGAGATCTTCCAGGACGCCGCCGGGCTGCACGCCCGCGAGAGGGCCTTCGGCTTCGACGACCTCCGCGCCAACAGCCTGGCCTGGGTGCTCACCCGCTTCCTGGTCCGCGTCCGGAGGTACCCCCGATGGATGGAACCCGTAACCGTCGAAACCTGGGTGGACAGCCTCGAAAGCCTGTTTTCCGTCCGGAAGTTCAACCTGCTCGACCCACAAGGCCTGATCCTAGCCAGCGCCTCCAGCACCTGGGCCCTGCTCAGCCTCGAAACCCGCAGGCCCGTCCCCCTGGCCCAGTTCGTGGACGGAACGCCCTACGTAACCCAGAGGGAATGCCTGGCCGAGGCCCCCATGAAGATCCACCCGGCCGAGCAGTACCAGACCGCCTACGCCACCCAGGTGCGCATGGGCGACATCGACATGAACGGCCACCTCAACAACATCCGCTTCATGGCCTGGGCCCTCGACGCCTTCCCCAGCCAGCGCTTCCGCCAAGGCCACCTCGCCTCGCTCGAGGTCAACTTCCTGGCCGAGTGCTTCGAAGGAGACCCGCTCGATGTCCAGACCGCCGAGCAGGCCGACCCGGGCGCCAGCCTGGTCCGCCTGCTCCGTACCTCCGACCAGAAGACCACCGCCCTGCTGCGCCTGCGCTTCGAGACCCCAGCGGACTGATGCCAAGCCGCTTGCGGCGTTGAAAAATGCCACGCACCCGTTTCCCTCAAAATCGGGCTGCCCTGCCCAGCCCAGAGGGGATTGATACCAAGCTGCTTTCGATGGTGTGGTATGACAATCGCCGGCGTCGGGCGAAATTTGGAAGATTCCGGGCGAATCCCGAAGGGATGGAATTGTTGCAGCCAGCCAAGCGTGCGATGGAGCGGAACCCCGAAGGGGTGGCATTATCTGGCTCTTCCTCCCGACCAGGACAATTTCACCCCTTCGGGGTTGTCTTCTTTGGCTTGGCTCTGCTTTCCACAATCATGGCACCCCTCCGGGGTTGGGCGAGCCTTCAAGGCGATCCATCACCTTTGAACGCGACTTGGCATTGGCCTAGGCATACCAATCAGGACAGGCATTCGACAGGACAAGCGGAGCATTTGCTGTCCGGCCATCAAAGCCGCGCACAGCCCTCGCCCGGAAGAAGAAATCGGAGGGTGGATTTCGCCCCACCCCGGATGAAAATTGGCTATCGCGAAAAGCAAAAAGCGGGAAAAGCGCAGGCCAGCGGGAAGATTGATTTGAAGCTATTCAAATTTGATGGTTATGGTATCTCCCACCTCCACTCCGAGCAGCTTGGCCAGGTCTCCGAAGGAAATGGCCAGCTCGAGCAGGTCCTGCGAATTGAACAGGGCGAGTATCTCGCCGGGCGTGGTCTGGCCGTAGTACTCGTTGATGCGGCTGACGCGGTTGCGGAACGACTTGACGAAGATGCTGAACTTCCGGCCCTCGCGCACGCGCTCGAACAGCTCGCGGGTGATGTTGCTCACGGCGTTCTGGAACGAATCGACATGGAGGACCTGCCCCATGATGGCGTTGCCGTTGTGGCGGGGCATGAGCCTGGTCAGGCGCCGCACCTTCTCGCGGCGGGCGCCCAGGTCTTCCAGCTCGCCGCCTGCGGCCAGGTGCGCGGCGGCCCTGGCCAGCACGGCCAGGCCCTGGAAGCTGGGCAGCCGCTGGCGCTCGGCCTCGAAGCGCTCGATGGCCACCACGACCTCCGGCTCCTCCTCGAAAATCAGCCCGAACTGGCCGTTGTCCGTGCCGATGAAGTAGTACCCGCGGTAGAAGCAGGCCAGGTGCTCCTGGTCGGGCCCGCGCTCGCTGTTGACGGCCAGCACGTGGATGGCGCCCAGCGGGCAGTGCCGGTACGCGGCCCGCAGCACGAAGGCCGCCTGGTCGAAGGCGAAGGCCCGGATGCTGTGGCTGACGTCCAGGAAACGCGCCTCGGGGGCGGCCCGAAGGACTTGCCCTTTGAAAGCCGCGGCGTAGTAGTCGTCGCGTTGCCAGTCGGAAGTGAGCGTGATCAGTGGCATCCGTGGATTCGTTGCTTGGGTCGCGGGGCAGGAGCCGTGGCCTTGGTCGCGGCTTTGCCGTCTGGCCAGAATTTCCTACTTTGCTTCGCGAATGTAAAACAATATCGGAAAAGCGCATGGACGAAAGGGTCATCATCTTGGAAGGCATCGAGCCCATCAACCTTTACGGGGTCAACAACCTCAAGTGGGAAAAGATAAAGGGCTATTTTCCCAGACTCAAAATCATTGCCCGCGGCCATGTGATCAAGGCCCTGGGCGAACCGGGAGAGACCGCCTTCTTCGAGGAGAAGATATTCCACCTGGTCAACCACTTCCAGAAGGAGAACGAGCTCAGCGTCGAGAAAATTGGCGAGCTGCTCGAGGCCGAGGGCGGGTTCTCGGCCCTGGCCAGCTTCAGCCCCGACAGGGCCCTGCTCTACGGCACCGAGGGCCGCGTGGTCAAGGCCAAGACCAAGCACCAGGTCGAGATGGTCGAAAAGGCCCGGCTCAACGACCTGGTCTTCGCCATCGGGCCCGCCGGCACGGGCAAGACCTACATGGCCATCGCCCTGGCCGTCAGGGCCTTGCGCGACAGGGTCGTCAAGCGCATCATCCTCAGCCGCCCGGCGGTCGAGGCCGAGGAGAAGCTCGGCTTCCTGCCCGGCGACATGAAGGACAAGCTCGACCCCTACCTCCAGCCCCTCTACGACGCCCTCAACGACATGATCCCGCCCAAGAAGCTCGAGCTCCTGATGAAGGACCGCGTCATCCAGATCGCCCCGCTGGCCTTCATGCGCGGCCGCACACTGGCACAGGCATTCGTCATCCTCGACGAGGCCCAGAACGCCACCCTCAACCAGCTCAAGATGTTCCTGACCCGCATGGGCGAAAGCACAAAGTACATCGTAACGGGCGACCTCACCCAGATCGACCTGCCCCGCAAGTCGCAGTCCGGCCTGGTCACGGCCGAGCGGCTGCTCCGCGGCGTCGAGGGCGTCGAGACCGTCCGCTTCGACCCCAAGGACATCGTCCGGCACCGCCTGGTCAAGCACATCGTGGACGCCTTCGACAAGCACGAGCTGGAGCAGGCCGAGCACGGCAAACCCCCGAAGCCATGACCCGGGCCCTGCTGGTCGGCTTCTTCAGCAGCGCCCAGCACGTGCTCGCGGGCCCCGACCACCTGGCCGCCGTGGCCCCGCTGGCCGCCAGCAGCCCCAGGCCCTGGCAGAGCGGGCTGCTCTGGGGCCTCGGGCACCTGGCCTCGCTGCTCTTCATCGGCCTGGCGCTCTGGGGCTTGCGCCTGAACCTGCCCATCGAGGCCATTTCGCGCTGGAGCGAGACGCTCGTCGGCTTCGTGCTCATCGCGCTGGGCCTCTGGGTGTTGCTGGGCAGGAGCCAGGCCCACGCGCACGGCGGCACCTCCTTTGCCGTCGGCTTCGTCCACGGCCTGGCCGGGGCCTCGCACTGGCTGGCCATGCTGCCGCTCCTGGCCCTCGAAAGCCTCGGCGAGGGCCTGCTCTTCGTCTTAGGCCTGGCCGCCGGGACCTTGCTCAGCATGGGCCTCTTCACCACGATCCTCGGCAGGCTGTGCCGCGGGCCCCACTGCCGCCAACAGCTCACCCGCTGGGCCGCCGTGGCCTCCCTCCTTGTCGGCGCCTTCTGGGTCGTGGCCGGGCCGGCGTAAGAGCGCGTTCCCTGGTTCAGCCATGTAGCGTGTTCGGATGTAGAGACGCGATTGAATCGCGTCTCTACATCC
>JAIFMG010000062.1 GCA_020048645.1 Bacteroidota bacterium
ATCCAAGGCACAGAAACACATTCGAAACCTACAAGAATTACAACACATTACAGCCAAATCACATCTTTAAGGAATAGAACAATAAATCATTTGCCTAGACTTAAAGTAGAAGTCGAGATATTGCTGAAGGAAGGATAAAAAAAGCATCATGAAACGCAACACGAAGGCCATGCCATCCCGCTTTTGTCACCGTGAAAAAGCCCGACGCACGAAAAGGCGGAATGGAATATCTTCCATTGATATCCGTTGGCAATGATGGAGAACTACCAAAACTCATGAACAATGAAAACTCAATTTGAACAGTTTAGACCAAAAGATTTTGTCGGAAGTGGAGATGATCGTTTGTATCCGCTGATAAAAGGATTGTCAAAAGTTATTTCGCAAGTAGAAAAAGTTTACTTTTTCGATACGTTGAAACTTGATAAAAGCCAAAATTTTATAATGTCAAACTTGCTGATTGAATTTGCCGAAGATTTGCACAATGATATTGGCTTGTGGAAAAGCATTGAAGATTACAACAACTCAATGTTCAATACACCATTGCCTTTGTTTGTAAATGAAAACTGTAAAATCGAAGACACATTTGATATTCATCGAATCAAATATTTTATTTATACAATTTTTCATGAATTTGATGATGAATTAATTATATCGCCTGAACATAGAGATTTAAAAATACTTGCGGAAGGCGTGTCGAATTTCTTAAACCTTAAATTTAAATCTGTTCCAAAAGATTCGGGAGTCAAATTATTTTTATCCCAACCGAATGACTATGGTTGGGATTTCAAAAGAAAATTGGTTTGGGTTGGATTAAATTCCTATTTGTTTCGATACAGTTGCTATCGGTATATCCAAGAAGAAAATAATGGTGAAATGGATATTGCCACCATTGATGATTTTATTTGTCAAGAAAATACTTATTGGTCAGGTTTAGGAGTAATTGATATTTTAGCAAAGGCATTAGAATTACCAGAAAAGATACAAAGTGACATTCGCAGTTGGTATGAAAGATTAGTTTCATTTTACAGAGTAATTTCTCTGAAGGACAATATTTTAGAATTAGAAAATATTATCAATGAGCAAGTGTATCAAGTCCACTTGGAAAATGACCAAAATGTATTTAGGAATGAGGACATCGTTTTTGGTGGAATTGTTCCCTATGGCGAATCCTATTATTGGTCAGGAGTTCAACAGCGCTTTGGCAAAGTAACTAAGGATAAATTGAGAAAGGCAAAAAATGATTTTGTTACAAAATCAACGCGAATTGTTTACAGATATGATAAAAATCTATTGGGCAAAGCGCTTGAAGATATAGAAGCGCATTGTTCAGATTTTAAAAGTTTTTTCGACAATGATTTGGTTATCTTTCAAGACGGACTGACCATGGCGGCCGCGTTGTATAAAAAAGATAAAGAGAAATATGAGAAATATGAGAAATTACCAAAGAACAAATTGAATGGGCTTATGAAAAAAAGAAGTTCAAAAAATCCATTTCCAAACATGAATTTACCTGACTATATACTGAATGCGAATGATGGTGTTGCTGTTTATTTCAATCCTGGCGAAGGAATAGAAATAATGTCAGGATTTGATGATGTAAAAAGAGGATTTGAGAAAAGAGGAATGAACTTGACAGAAGATGAGCAAGATGCGATAAGACAATTTATTGAATCTGTTACGATAAGTCCGAATTTTGTAATGAGAATGGTAAAAGAAAATGAAGACAAATCAATCGCAAGTTCATTTTTGATAGACCATGAAATCAATTGCACTTCTTTTTTGTTGCACAAATTCAAAGGACATTTTTTCAGGAATAGGTATCCAGAAATAAGCTATTCTCTTGGTTGATCAATGATCGCAGCGGATACCAAGTTGCTTTCGATGGTGATAACAAGTTGCGTTCAAAGGTGGAATATCCGAACGCAACTTGGCGCAAGAGGCTAGGGCTACGCCCCTATCGAAGATGGGCGGGGCTGCAATCCTACGAAGATGCCAGGGCCACGCCCCTTTCGTTCGTGCCGACTTCGCCGCGAAAGCCCCGAAGGAGCGCAATGTCCTAGCGATGGGTGAAGCCCATCGAAATTCGGACGCTAACCATTCCCAAGATCTGAGAGGGCGAAATAATCCGGCGTTGGACATTGTCCGAACGGCCCGAATTTGTCAATGCCCGCCAGGCGCAGGCCTAAAGGCCGAGCCAGCGGCGAAGGCCGGCGGAAAGCTCCGCGGCGGCCGCCTGGCTCGGCATGACCAGGGCGAAGGTCCGCGCCTGGGCTACGAGCTCCACCTGGTGGAGCGTGCCTACGGGGATCAGGAAGAAGAGCCGGGCAGGCTTGGCCGTGGCGCGGACCTCCTGAATGGAGGCCGGGTGGTTGTCGAGCAGGTCGAACAGGGCCACCTTCTGCCGGGCCGAGCGGGCGAAGCGGGCCAGCAGCAGGAACACGCCCACCAGCAGCACCAGCGCGAAGGTCTGGCGGTCTCGGAAGGATCCGGCCACGGCCAGCACCAGCAGCACGACCACTTGGCCGAGGGTGCCGCGGCCGTAAGCGCGCGCAAGTTCGAGCCTGATCCGGTCTTTTTCCTGGGGCGTCATGTCCATGCCGGGGGCTCAGGCGATGGGCTTGACCGGGTTGGGCTTTTCCTCGAAGCGGAACTTGTCGCCCACGCGGGGCACCTCCATGGGGTAGTCGCCATCGAAGCAGGCGCGGCAGAAGCCGTTGGGCTTTGCGGTGGCCTTCTGCATCCCGTCGATGGAAAGGAAGGCCAGCGAATCGGCTCCGATGAAGGCGTTGATCTGGGGTACGTCCATGCGGGCGCCGATGAGCTGGTCGCGGTCGGGGGTGTCGATGCCGAAGTGGCAGGGGTTGGTGACCGGGGGCGAGCTGATGCGCACGTGTACCTCGCGGGCGCCGGCCTTGCGGAGCAGCTCCACGATCTTGGGCATGGTGGTGCCGCGGACGATGGAGTCGTCCACCAGCACCACGCGTTTGCCGGAGACGGTCTTTTTCAGGACGTTGAGCTTGATGCGGACGCCTTGCTCGCGGAGCTTCTGGTTGGGCTGGATGAAGGTGCGGCCCACGTAGCGGTTCTTGATCAGGCCGATGGCGTAGGGGATGCCGCTGGCCTCGGAGAAGCCGATGGCCGCGGGGATGCCCGAGTCGGGCACGGCGATGACGTAGTCGGCCTCGGCGGGCGACTCCTCGGCCAGGACGCGCCCGGTCTTGAAGCGGTAGGTGTGGGCGTTGATGCCGTCGATGACGCTGTCGGGCCGGGCGAAATAGACCAGCTCGAAGATGCAGGAGCGCTGCTTGGTCCAACTGTCGCTGCGGTGGCTCTGGAGGCCTTCGTGGTTGATGATGACGATTTCTCCGGGCTCGATGTCGCGGACAAACTCGGCGCCGATGGTGTCGAGGGCGCAGGTCTCGGAGGCCAGGACGTATCCATTTTCGAGCCGCCCCAGGCAGAGGGGGCGCAGGCCGAAGGGGTCGCGGACGCCCACCAGGGTGGACTCGGTCATGATGGTCAGGGCATAGGCCCCCTTGACGAGCTCCATGGTCTTCTTGATGGCGCTGACCAGGCCCCGCTGGTAGTTGCGGGCGATGAGGTTGGCGATGACCTCGGTGTCGATGGTGGTCTGGAAGACGACGCCCTCGTCCTCGAGCATCTCGCGGATGGTGTGGGCGTTGACCAGGTTTCCGTTGTGGCCCAGGGAGATGCTGCCCTTCTTGTACTTGACCACCAGGGGCTGGGCGTTGGCCTTGAAGCTCTCGCCAGTGGTGGAGTAGCGGACGTGGCCGATGCCCAGGTCGCCCTCGAGCTGGCCGAGGACCTCGTCCGAGAAGACCTCGGAGACCAGTCCCATGCTCTTGTGGTAGCGGGTCAGGCCATCCTTGCTGACGGCGATGCCGCAGCTTTCCTGCCCGCGGTGTTGCAGGGCGTAGAGGCCGTAGTAGATCAGTTGTGCTATCTCGGCCTGTCCGGGCGCGAAAATGCCGACAACGCCGCATTCGTCGTGAAATTTGTCTTCGCTCATGGGTGGGGATGCGGGCGGCAGGCCCGCGGCTTGGGTTGTTTTTTTTTGGGGATGGGCAGGCAAAAGCTGTGCGGAGGACAAAAAAAAAGCGCGTCCGGGCCAAGGGCTTTCGAGACGCGCGAAGGGCTATTTCCGAAGGAGGCCTTCCAGCCGCTTGAGGACTTCCTGGTAGGCTTCGGCCTCGCCTCCGAGGCTTCGCCGGAAGCGGTCCTTGTCCATGCGTTCGTGCGTGGCCTTGTCCCAGAGGCGGCAGGTGTCGGGCGAGATCTCGTCGGCCAGCACCACTTTCCCGTCGAGGAGGCCGAACTCGAGCTTGAAATCGACGAGCGTGAGGCCAATCTGGTCGAAGAGCGCCTGGAGCATCGCGTTGATGCGGTGGGCGTAGTCGGCCAGGGCGTCGATCTGCTCGGGCGTGGCCAGGCCCATGGCCAGGATGATGTCCCGGTTCATGGGCGGGTCGCCCAGGGCGTCGCTCTTGTAGCAGAACTCGAGCACGGTGGGGCGCAGCGGCGTGCCGTCGGGGATGGCGAAGCGGGCCGTGAGCGAGCCGGTGGCGATGTTGCGGACCACGACTTCGACAGGGATGATGCGGACGTCCTTAACGAGCATCTCGCGGTCGGAGAGCAGTTCGTGGAAGTGGGTGGGGATGCCTTCGCGCTCGAGCCGCTCGAAGATCATGGCCGATGCGCGGTTGTTGACCACGCCCTTGCCTTGGATGCTTCCGCGCTTCTGGGCGTTGAAGGCGGTGGCGTCGTCCTTGTATTCGAGCCAGAGCAGGCCCGGCGTCGAGGTGCGGTACAGTTTCTTGGCTTTGCCCTCGTAGAGCAGTTCCAGTTTGTCCATGGTGCGCTTAGGAATGGGGGGTGAGTTGAAGGCGCGAAGCTAATCTTTTCCCGCGCATCCTCCAAGCCGCGGCTAGGCCAGCCCCAGCCAAGCCTCCGCCTCCGCCAAGTGGTCGAACTGCCGCAGCTCGAAGCCCACGGCCATTTCATCGACGAGTTGCTCCACCGAGACCATCGCGAAGATGTCGTCGCTGCGGACGATGGCCACCCGTTCGATGCCGAGCTGGGCCACCACTTCCAGGATGCGGCGCTGTACCAGTTCCTGCACGGCGGGCGCCACGGCGAATCGCATCTGGCGCTGGTCGATCAGTTGCTGGGCGGGCCGTGTATCCAGGCTCAGGCGGGCCCAGATGTCCAGCTCAAGCTGGTACTCTTTGTCGGTCATGGATTCGGTCTGGGCCTTGCGCGTCACGTGCAGGGTCCGGCTTTCGGGTTTCCAGACGATGGAGCTGAAGGGGTTGTCGTGCAGGGTTTTCATCGGGAGGTCTTTGGAATGGGGCAGGGGATCGGCGGCCAGATGTTCGGGGCTCTTCCGGGAAAGGCGCGCGCCGGGGCCAGGGCTCAGCCTAGGTCGCCCTTGAAGAGCGAATCGACGAACTCCTCGCGGTTGAAGATCTGCAGGTCGTTGATTCCCTCGCCGATGCCGATGTACTTCACCGGAATCTTGAACTGGTCGGAGATGCCGATGACCACGCCGCCCTTGGCCGTCCCGTCGAGCTTGGTCAGGGCCAGGGCCGTCACCTCGGTGGCCTTGGTGAACTGCTTGGCCTGCTCGAAGGCGTTCTGCCCGGTCGAGCCGTCGAGCACCAGCAGCACCTCGTTGGGCGCCTCGGGGATGACCTTCTGCATGACCCTGCGCACCTTCGAGAGCTCCTCCATGAGGTGGGCCTTGTTGTGCAGGCGGCCGGCGGTGTCGATGATGACGATGTCCGCCCCTTGCTTGAGGGCGGAGTTCACGGTGTCGAAGGCCACGGAGGCCGGGTCGGAGCCCATCTTCTGCTTGACCACGGGCACGCCGACCCGCTCGGACCAGATGACCAGTTGCTCGATGGCCGCTGCGCGGAAGGTGTCGGCCGCTCCCAGCACCACGTTCTTGCCCATCTGCTTGAACTGGTGGGCCAGCTTGCCGATGGTGGTGGTCTTGCCCACGCCGTTGACGCCCACGACCATGATGACGTAGGGGTTGCCCGAGGCGTTCGAGAACTGCACGTTCTCCAGCGGGTCGGCGCTCGACTCGCTCAGCAGCGCCACGATTTCCTCGCGCAGGATGCGGTTCAGCTCCTTGGTGCCGAAGTACTTGTCGCGCGAGACCCGCTCCTCGATGCGGCGGATGATCTTGATGGTGGTGTCAACGCCCACGTCGGAGGTGATGAGCACGTTCTCCAGCTCGTCGAGCACCTCGTCGTCCACCCGGTTCTTGCCGGCCACGGCCCGGGTGAGCTTCTGGAAGACGTTGTTCTTGGTCTTCTCCAACCCTTTGTTGAGGCTTTCCTTGGCCTTGACGAACTCCAGGCTCGGCTCTTCGGCGGCAGGGACAGGCTTGGCCACGGCGGGCTCCAGGCTTGGGCTGGGCTGCTGCTGCTGCTGGAGGCCAGGGGCCGGCTCGGTTTGCGGGGCCTTGGTCTCGGGGGTGTCGCTTTTTTTCTTCTTGAAGATGTCGAAAAGACCCATGTCGAAAGGTGTTGATGGAAATGAGATTTTGACAGCAAAAAAAATAAAAAACAAGCTCTCTTCAAAAAAGAAGAGAGCTTGAGTGAAAAGATGATTGCCTAAAGAATTGGAAGCCAAGTGCTTTGCGGGCGCCTTGGTTCGGCAGGGCGAGTCTCACTTCTTGTTGAGGAAATCTTTTTCCTTTTCATCGGTCATGATTTCCTCGACGAAGGTGTAGGCACCGGTCTTTTCGGAGCGGACCATTTTGATCACCTTGGTTACACCTTTTTGCTTTTTTTGGAGCGATGCGACGGTCTTCTTAGCCATGGTTCAGATCGTGTTACTTGATTTCCTTGTGGACGGTCATTTTCTTGAGGATGGGGTTGTATTTCTTCAGCTCCATCCGGCCAGGGGTGTTTTTGCGGTTCTTTGTCGTCACGTAACGCGAAGTCCCTGGCACGCCTGATTGCTTGTGTTCGGTGCATTCCAAGATCACCTGGACACGGTTTCCTTTTTTCTTGGCCATTTCAGCTTGATGCTTTTAGGGGTTATTACTTGGGGAGGTAGCCTTTCTCGCGGGCTTTTTTGAGGGCCGCTTCCAAGCCAATCTTGTCGATGATGCGCAGACCGTGCGCTGACAGTTTGAGGCTGATCCAGCGGTCGTCCTCGACGATGTAGAACCGCTTCTTGAACAGGTTAGGCTCGAAGGTGCGCTTGACCTTTCGATTGGAGTGAGAGACGTGGTTCCCCACTTGCGCTCTCTTTCCGGTGATTTGGCAAACTTTCATGGTGTGGAGGGATTCTTATGGACAGGGATTGTTTTCGGTTTTCACAAAACAGGAGTGCAAATAACGTGATTTTCCACCAAATAATCAAACCTACTTGTTCTTTTTTTTCAACAAAAGCTATCTTTTGCCTTGAGGACTAGTCCGCTAGCCTTCGCCGCCCGGCTTTCCGGGGCCTTATTTTCCTGTTCCGTCGGCCTTCCGGGCCCGCCACCGGGCCAGCAGCGGGGCCATCACGTACTCGTTGGCCACCACCATCACCGCGAAGCCCACCAGCACCTCGGCCAGCACGCCCAGCACCTCGAAGGTCACCGCGTCGACCGCCGTCTTGCGCGTGGCCGCGCCCCAGAGGTTCAGCCAGCTCCGCTCGGTGAAGAACTCGCCCACCAGCCGCGCCGCCGCCAGGCCCGCCAGCCAGCCCAGCCCGCCGTTGGCCAGCTCGCGCGCGAACTTGCGCCCGAAGCCCTCGCGGCCCTCCTTGCTCCCGGGCCCGCTCATGGCCACAGCTTTTCGGACAGCCGCGCGCAAAGCTCGCCCGCCGGGCCGCGCAGCCACAGGTCGTTGATGCCCAGCTCGCGGGTCATCGCCGACTCGGGGTTGATCTCGATGATGCGCGCGCCGCCCAGCTTGGCCAGCCGGGGCAGTTCGGAGGCCGGCCAGACCACCCCGGCCGTGCCCACCACCAGCAGCAGGTCCGCCCGCGTCAGCAGCTCCTGCGCCCCCCGGATGGCCGCCGCCGGAATCGCCTCGCCGAAGAACACGAAGTCCGGCTTCAGCGCCTCGCCGCTCTTGGGGCAGATGGGCGGAAGCTGGCCCAGGTCGAAGTCCTTGGCCAGGTAGCGGTGCCCCGAGCGCGGCGCCACCAGCCACTCCATGCTGCCGTGGAACTCGTGTACCACCCGGCTGCCTGCCTTCTGGTGCAGGCCGTCGATGTTCTGCGTGACGATGCCCAGCAGCTTGCCCTGCGTTTCCAGCCTTGCCAGGAACTCGTGCGCCGCGTTGGGCCGCACCTGCCCGAGGCTGCCTTCGAACAAGGCCCGGAGCACCTGCCAGGTCCGCAGCGGGTTCTTCATGAAGTTCCCGATCTCCAGGGTCGAGGGGTCGAACTTCTCCCACAGGCCCTCCTTGCCCCGGAAGGTCGGCACGCCGCTTTCCGCCGAGACCCCGGCCCCGGTCAGCGCCACAACCGCTTTGGCCTGGCGGAGCATTTCCGCCGCCTTATCTATGTCTTGCTCCAGTTCGTCCATCATGCTCGTTTTTCCAGGCAGCGCCTCGCGGGGCCAGGCCTTGGTTTGTGGAAGTGAATACGCCGGTGCGGGCGGTGCTCCCGCTTTGGGCCCCGGTTCTACCGGGGCCAAAGTTAGCCGTAATTCTTGAGCCAGGCCCAAAGCCGGCGACAAAAGGACGAAACTCCTATCCGGCCCAGCAGAACCTGGAATTTCCAGGCACGGCGATTTTGTCGGCCACCCCGCCAAGCGGTTCCGCGCCTCAAGGCTTCAAGCCGGACGAAGGCTCCAGCGCCCTGTTGCTGGCGTGTTTGAGAATAGAAGTTGAAAAAGCGTTGATTTCCAATGGCTTATCCTTGCGCATCTGCCCAATTTTTGTCATCGAAGTTCATTTTGACAAGATGGTTCAAACATTTTATTTTTTTATTCCAAACAATACTCCGCTTGAAATCGTACTTTCCTTAATATTCTGTTCGATAATATCAACTAATCTATTGAATTCATTCTTCTTTAATTCACTTTCTTGCATTGTGGGAAACTTGTTCAAAATGAACATGATTAGCTGGATGTGCAATAATGTCTCGTAAAATAGTTTCGATTTCGCTCCTATTGATAGTAGTTGCTTTTAGACTTTTAAAAAATGACTTCTCTACACCACTATGAAATATTTGCTCCAAATCCAATTCTGAAATATATTGATTGTCATAATGAAAACTTTGGTGTGCTTCATTAAAGATAAAATCAACACTAAATTTTGGCAGATCAAAAGGTAGTTCAAATGATATTTTTGTAAAATTGTTTACTACAAAAGTATAAATCTTGCCATTGTGAAATTCTTGATTTTTTTGCCAAAGTTTCAAAACAAATTTCTGGTAGTTTTTGAACCATACTTTAATGTCTTTATCCCCCTTCGGCAAAAAAGCAATTCTTTCGATTGTTTTCCAGATGTATATGTATGTAATTCTATCAGGCATCTTCTTTTGATTTTAAATATTCCAACACTTTATCTAATCTCGATTTGATTATCTTGCTATCATTTTCCGAATAATCAAGCAATTCCAAATCTTCAATATCCTGCTCTACATCTTGTATCTCAATTCTACTAACAATATCGGTTTCCAAATTAAAAAAACGCATAAACTGTCTCAGATGAAACCATTCACTAATGTACTTGTAGATATGATTTTCATGTATCCACCAAATCATGTTTCTCTTGATCAAACGATTCCGGTTTATTTCTAATAATTTTATGTTTTCGCTGTCCAAATCTTCTAAGAAAAAGCAACTTATCCCATCGTAGTATTTATCTTCTGTATTGTATAATTCGTGAACATTGGTATTGGATATTTCAAAATCTTGATATAAAAGTTCATCGTAAGCACCCGCTCTGCCAACCAAATAATCATTTAAAATTTTTGCAATTTCTAAATCATTATAAGCTATAACATTAATCTCGTTTCTTCCCTTGTTTAAAAAATATGACGCAAGAGAGTTGAAAATTCTTTTTAATTCAAATTTTGCAATTTGTCCATAATTTTCAATCTCAAAATCTTCGTTAACTGTTGCGCGGAAATTATTAACTGTTTCGCACAATAATGGATTTGCAATTGCTTGCCAATTGTTAGACTTGTCTTTTTCAGATGTAATAAAAATTTGGTTACTGAAAACAGCTAAATTTCCGCTGCGGTCGTTAATAATTGTAGAATCTTTTATATAACCATCTTTATGTATCACTTTTAGTAATTCAATATCAGAGCTATTTATGCTTAATAAATCTTGCCTGACAACTTTTCCAGCATATTCTAATGCCTCTGTTTTAGACGTATGAATTTTCCGAATAGAAAATTCATACGAAGTTAGTAACCTCAATGCTTGTCTGAAATTTCCACCGGATAGTTTGAATAACTCAGGCATTACTGCTTCAAACTCAATAGCATAAATTCCAAGACGTTTCTTAAACATTTCTTTTATTACCTGATTCGATGCCGTAGTAAGTACAATTTGCTCTGTATTCATTCGCCATTCATCGTTGCAAAATACATGTACTAAATTTGTTTCATACAAAGTCTTAAAGTTATGAAGAAAGTTGAGCAACTCTTTATTTAGTAAATATAAATATTCAGAAGTATTAAATTTATCTACACCTTCTGCGTAAATAAAAATTTTTCTTCCTAACCTCTCTTCTATTTTTTTACACAAATCAGAAATAACAATTTTCAGGTGATGGACATTATTTTCAATTTTTGAAAAAATTATTTCTTGCCGTTTTAGGAATTCTAAGTTTATGCTTGGTTCGAGTATCGCTATAAATTCTTCGATGCTAGTAATTACAGAATCGTAAAGAATATGAAATCCGTATTTTTGTGTTTCAATATTATTTTGTTTGGCATATTTTAATAATTCTAGCAAAAAAGCAGCCCAAAAACTACCTGCCGAAATATATGATATGGACTCCAGATTGATAGTAATATCAGGTTTTGTAAGCGTTTTGAAAAAAGCTCTCTTTATAAAAGTAGTTTTCCCACAACCAATTTGTCCTGTTACGGCAACTGAATTAGCCGATTGGTCTTGTAACCAAGTTTCAAATCGTTTTGTTTGCTCCGTCAACCAATCAACATAGAGTAAATCAAACTCTTCTTGATTAGTTAGGGTCTGCTGAAAAGCCCGCAATCGACTAGATTTCAAGAAATTAAGTCCAATTTTCTTTGGCCAAGTGCAAGATTATTGGTATCTTGG
>JAIFMG010000205.1 GCA_020048645.1 Bacteroidota bacterium
AGCCCCGAAGGGGCGAAACAACATAGCCAGGGGCAACGCCCCTGGGACGCACGCCCAAACCACGGCAAAAGCCCTGAAGGGGCGAAACAGGTGGCGGGCTATGCCGGGATTATGCCGCCCCTTCAGGGCTTGCAAAATCGTCGCCCTTCCGCGGCGGACTAAAGTCCGCCGCTATTGATTTTGCCGCCGCGGGCTCGCGCGGAACGGTCGCGGCGGACTAAAGTCCGCCGCTATTGATTTTGCCTTCGGGTCGCGGCGGACTAAAGTCCGCCGCTATTGATTTTGCCTGTCCTTCTCCCCCTTTCAGGGGGTTGGGGGGTCCTGCCGCCGGGGGGGTCCCGCGGCGTCGGGGGCTCAGGGGCTGGCGCGGTGCCGTTTGGCGTTGAGGGCCAGCAGGCGGGCCAGGGCTTCGCGGCGGGCTTGGGGGCCGATGGTGTAGCGCTGGTTGTCGCCTTCCGCGGGCAGGTATTCGAGCTCGTGGAGGCCGTGGTCGGGGGCCAGGTCGTGCCAGCCGTAGGCCTCGAAGACCGCCTGGTCCATCTGGGCCAGCAGGCGGCGCAGGCGCAGCAGGCCGCTGAGCAGATCCTCCAGCTCCGCCTGGGCTTGCGCCGGGGGCAGCTTCTCCCAGAGCTCGCGCAGCAGCTTGCTGATGGCGCGGCCGTAGCGCTTGTCCAGCTCCTTGGGCTTTTCGGAGCGCGGGTCGGGCGGCTGGGGCGCGTCGGTCAGGGCGCGCAGGCTGGGCAGCGCCTCGCTGTGGTACAGGTTCCAGAGCTCCGTCAGCCCCAGGCCATGCGCCCGGCAGAGCTTGGCCCGCAGATCGTGGTGCTGCCGACCCAGCGCCTCCAGATCCCCCGGCAACCCTTCCCCCGCACGCCACGGAAACGTAAAGGTCTCGAAGCAGTTCGAAGGCGCATAGCGGCGATCGTTCTTCATGGTCGAGGAATACTTCCAGGCCCAATGCTCGTGCGCGCTGCTTTGCAGGACCGCATAATGCGCGAAGTCCTCGTAGGAGAACACAACCAACTTATTGGTAAAAACCATTTTCGCGTCCACAAAAGTAAACGCATGGGTCTTCGTGACGATGGCAGTTACCAGCACCTTTTGGTTCTTTTTAATGGCCGCTATTAAGCTCGGTGTGTTTGAACCATAAATCCACCAGCGTTCCCTGCGGGATTGCATTTTCAAGACATCCCTCTCGGGCTTGACCAGCTCCCTGACCCTTTGGAGGCAGAGGGGAAAATCCTCGGCCACGGGTCCGGGGTGGTCGGGCGGGGCCATTTCCACCTGGCGGCCCTGCTTGCTCCTTTCCTCGATCTCTGTCTTTTCCTTCTTCGGAAGTTTGGCCCATTCCTCGGCGCCCGCCCGGCGCAGGGGCCAGTCCCGGAAGTTGATCACCCAGCGGCTGGGGCTTTGGTCGGGGCGGCTGTTCAGGTCCTGGCCGTTCAGGTAGGGCTGGATCACCCGCTCCTCATGGGGCGAGGCCGACAAAAGATCCTCCCGATCTTGGTCATCCAACATAAAATCCATTCCTAAAACAAATGAGCCTATGAAACCCTTGCTTTGGTTATCCACCAAAGGAACAGGATCGGGGACATTTCCTCCTTCATCCAAATAGGAAGAAATCTGGCTGACGCTACGGTGGCGCAGGGTGGCGGGGCCTTCCCATTTTCCCTTGAAAAGGCTGAAAATCGAGACATGGACGGCGGCCGCGCCGGGCCAAACGGTGGAAGGCAAGGCATAGGCGATGGATCCTCCTTGCTGGAGCACAAAGTCGAGGCCTCCGGTGCGCGAATCGCCCTGCGCGACGGTGTTGGAGGTGATCTGGCTGACAAATCCGCCATCGCGGGCCAACTGGTAGGCGCGGCGCATGAAATAGACGACAAAATCGCAGGTTCCGCCCGCGGGCTCGTAGTTTTGGTGCAGGAAATTGAGGTAATGGTCGCCCATCAGGCTCGAAATCTTCAAGCCTCCCAAGAAAGGCGGATTTCCGATAAGCAGGTCGAAACCGTGGAGCTGCTTGGGGTTTTGGGGGTCGATGATTTCGGGAAACTCGAGGAACCAGTGGAAGAAGCGGTGTTTAGATGCCATTGCATCGACCTTGCCGGGGATCTGCTTGCTCATGTCTCCGGTACCGATATGCTGGAGTTCCATTGGCGTGGGGAAGAATTTTTCCATGTCCGGGGTCTTGGGCCAGAAGAAGGCGGAGCAAAGCCAGTCGGCGGCCAGTTGGATGGGCCCCTCGGCGAGGAATTGCTTGAGCGTTTTGTAGGCGGCCTCCTTTCGGTGGACCTGCTCGGGGCTGTGCTCGGGCATCTGCTGCCACTGGCCATAACGCTGCCGCAATTCCTCGGAAGCCGTTTTGAAAGCCGTGCCTTCGCCCCAGACCAGCAAGACGTCCTTGCTTCCGAGCTGTTCGACGATGCGCTTCTTGATCCTGGTGGTGATGGCGTTGTCGTCGCCGGGCAGCTTCTTGAGGATGCGGGGGAAGGCGCTGTAGAGCTCGTCGGGGCTGGCGAAACCGACGACGGAATCTCCGGTCTTGATGCGGTGGTCGAGGAAGTTGAGGGGCATTCCGGGGACGTGGGCTTCGAGCCAGAGGGAGATCTTGCAAAGCTCGACGGCCATGGGGTTTCGGTCCACGCCAAAGATGCAATGTTGGATGACATCGCGGATGGCCTCGCGCAGGGGTTTGGGGGCGGGCTGCTCCTCGCCGGTGCGCACGCGGGCCAGTTCGAAACCGATGGCGCGGGCGGCGTTGATGAGCAGGTGCCCGCTTCCGGCGGCGATGTCGCAGACCCGCAGGCGGAGGATTTCGTCGGCCAGGCGCTGTCGGTCCTGGGGCGTGGCGGGCAGTTCGGGCAGGGCCAGGCGCAGGCGGATCTGTTGGAAGAGGTGGGGCAGGCTGTGCTGTACCAGCGGCTTGGCCAGCACCTCGGGCGTGTAGTGCGTGCCCGTGCGCGAGCGCTCGTCGCCCTGCTCGAATCGGAACTCGAGGCCCTTGGGCGTGGGGCCGAGCCAAGGCTTCCGCTCCAGGATGTTCTGGTAAATGGAACCGATTTCCTCGGAATCGAGCAGGCGGTAGTTGATGGGCACGAGCGGGCCGTCCTTCTGGGCGCGGAAGAGGCTGAAGTGGCGGAGCACGCGCAGCAGCGCCCGGTTGCCGATGCGGCATTCCTGGAGCACGCCGAGCTTGTCGGGCGCGAAAAGTCCGGTGGCGATGGGCCTTAGCGAGATGGCCTGGGCCATGCCGGGGTCTTCGAGCAGGACGAGGGTTTCGAGCAGGGCCAGCCAAAGGTCGTAGGCCTCCACGGAAGCCAGCTCGGGGCGCATGGCCCGGAGGCGGAAGCGTGTCGCGGAATAGTGCTCGCGGTACCATTCGCGGTGTTTGGCGTCGGCCTCGTCCGTGAACAGCAAGTCGCGCTCCTCGACGACGTAAAGGAATATGACACGGTAAAAGAAGTCGAGCAGGAGCTGGAAGAACTTGAGGCCGTCCTTCTCGGGGCCGTACTCTTGGATGTTCGTTCGGAGCTTTCCGTTTTCGGGCCATCGGAGCAGTTCCTGGGCCAGCTCGACGATGGCATTTTCGAGGGCCAGGCTGAGCTGGTCGCGGACGCGGGCGCCCTGTTCGAGCGAGCTGATGTGGTAGCGTTCGAGCCAGCAGTCGTCGGCCAGCTCGGCCTTGGCGGGGAAGCGGGTGGCATGGAGCAGGCGGAACATGAGGGCGAAGTCGGCGAAATGCAGCCCGTCGAACATTCGCTCGAGGTCAAACTCGACAAAGGTGAGGCGGAGCATCCGGTTGGAGTCGCGCAAGATGCGCAGGCTCAGGCCGTTGCTGACGATGCCGTAGAGGTGTTCGGCCAAGTTGAGGTATTCCTGGACCAGCCCGTGGGGCGAAACGCGCGGCCCGCCCAGTTCGCGCTTCTTGTCGAGCAGGTCGTTGCATCCCATCAGGTGCAGGGGCAGCCCCTCGCGCCGCTCGTCGATGTGGCTGATGGCGAAGGACTTGTCGAGGATGGAGACGGCGGCGGCCTTCGTCGGCTGGAATCCGAGCGCGGCGAGCAGGGGCATGAGCCACTCCTTGCGGGTCAGGGCCGCGCCCGAGTCGCCCTCGGGGAGCCTGGCACGCCGGGCCTTGAAGATTTCCCAGCGGTGGAGCAGCTCGCCCCATACGGCGGCGACATGGTCGCGCACGCGGGCCCTCGGCGGCAGTTCGAAATCCTTGGCAGCCTGCCCAAGTTTGCTGTTCTCGCCCTCTTCGGCCAGGCGCAGGATGTAGTCGGGCGAAAGGATGGGCCCCTGGGTCTTAATGCAGTCAAAAGCCATGCTGTCAAGGTGTTAGGCGAGGAAGTTCAGGAAAGCGCCAGCTCGCGCCGCGCCCTTGGGGAAAGCTCGGGAAAGTTACCATTTTTCCCAGCACCGCCATCACAATCCTAGCGCTCGGCGAGCGAAGGCAGCCCGGAAGGGGAGGAAGGATTGTAGCATCGAAGGGGCGGAATGATTGTAGCAACAAATGCCCAACCACAAAAAAAGCCCCGAAGGGGCGAAATAACATAGCCAGGGGCAACGCCCCTGGAACGAAGGGGCGAAATAACCAACCTGCGGAGGGCCTCGCAAGGGATTATGACGCCCCTTCAGGGCTTGCAAAATCGTGGCCCGTCGTCGGCGGACTGAAGTCCGCCGCAATTGATTTTGCCGCCGCCGGCTGACCACGACAAAGCCCTGAAGGGGCGAAATAACATAGCCAGGGGCAACGCCCCTGGAACGAACGCCCAAACCACGACAAAGCCCTGAAGGGGCGAAACAGGTGGCGGGCTATGCCGGGATTATGACGCCCCTTCAGGGCTTGCAAAATCGTGGCCCGTCGTCGGCGGACTGAAGTCCGCCGCAATTGATTTTGCCGCCGCCGGCTGGGCGAAACAACATAGCCAGGGGCAACGCCCCTGGAACGAAGGGGCGACATGATTGTAGTAGCGGCATGTGTGGACATATCGAATATCCATATCGTATCCAAATCGTATCCATATCTGGCATCGCTCCGACGAAAACTCGGGGGCGATGGGGGTGGCGGCATTCCGTGTTTTCTGGGTGCATTCGGGCTTTGGGCAGGGCCGCCTCGGCGGCGGACGTTTCCAAGTCCCCTGGCGGGGACCTTGGGAAGGAGTTTGGTCTATTCTTGCTTTTCGTTTTTCATCAAGTATAAGGTTCCTTTGTTTTTGCCAATTGCCTCAACCACATTTTCATTTCTCAGGTAGGCCAAGTCTTTTTTCAGTGTGTTTCTCGAAACATCAGGCAAAAACTTCATCAAATCGCTTATCTTGATGGGTTGATTTCTGATTATCAATTCTTTGATAATTTTTTGTCTGTCGCTCAAATAACTGCCGGCATTTTTGAAAACCTCGTACTTGTTTTCCAAACGCTGTATTAGAATTGTCATGCAGTCAAGAAAATACAAAACCCAATTGTCCAACTGTTCTTTGTCCGCATCCCTATCCTTTTGTCCCTCCATCAAGGCTTTGTAGTATTCTTTCTTGCTATCCTCAATGACTTTTTCAAACGATACATACTGCACGAAAAGATAATTCTGCTGCAACAACAACAAGGTAGTCAATAGCCGCGAGAGCCTGCCATTTCCATCTTGAAACGGATGGATCGACAAAAATTCATAGACGAACACAGCGATCGTTATCAGCGGGTGAATCTCTTCTTCTTCAAAAGTCGCGTTGACCCACGAAATCAGCTCCGACATTTCCTTATCGACCCAAAGCGGTTCTGTCGTATTGAAAATGGTTTTCTGCGTGCCGTCAGGATATGTTGCTACAACCTTGTTGCTCAACTGTTTGTACCGTCCCTTGTGGTTCGCGTCTTTGTCGCTGTATTTCAGTAGGATCCCATGAAACTGCTTGATGTAGTTTTCGGTGATGCCGATGTTTTCAAAGTTATCGATCACGAGGTCGAGCGCTTCCCAGTATCCAACGACTTCCTGCTCGTCTCTTGTTTTGAGCTTGTCAATTTTTACATCTTCGATTATTCTCTCAATTTCCTTGTCGGTCAGTTTTACACCTTCGATCCTTGTCGATGATCCGACGCTCTCGATCGTGGCCACCTTGCGCAGTTCCTTCAAATATCTGTTTTCCTTGTTTTCGATAATATTCCATCTCCCCTTGAAAGTGTCGATGAAACTGATTTTCTTCAAAATCAAGTTGCTGGTCTTGAGCGCGAAGTTCAACTTTCTATTGAGGGCATTATCCATATCTTCCTGGATCGGTTTGGTGCAAACTTATCGAATATCCATATCTTATCCAAATCGTATCCATATCTAGCATCGCTCCGACGAAAACTCGGGGGCGATGGGGCGGCGGCTTTCGGCCTTTTCGAGGCTTCGGCTTTTGTGGCCACCGAATGGGAGAAGCTCGCTGATCCGCGAAAGCCAGCGGTTATCGCCTATTGCCTAGTCGATGTATTCTACTCATTCCCATACTGTTGGTACAAATCATCAAGCTCATTGTCTTTCAAATCGGTCAATAATTTTATCGTTCCTCTAGGAACTTTATTTTTAATTCCTTTGATTGCTATTTCAATTCTCTCTTCCAATCTTGCGTATTCTTTTGCGTAATCCAATGAATTTTTCAAATCAAGATAGAGTTTCAAGCTGTCAATGTATCGTTGTTTTTCATCGGGTGAATATTTGGCGATTTCGGCAATTTTAAACACCTTGATAAAAATCTTGTTTTTTAGTTTTGCAGGTATTTTATCAAATTTATGAAGGTTTTTCAACAAATAGAACCATTTTTCTTCATGCGTTTCTAAATCGCTTTCGGTTTTTATGAAATTTGGCATTTGAACATACACAAAAGTAAATTTGTCGTAAAAAACTTTTCCTGTATTTGTGCTGATCAACTTGATTTCGTCAACAACCAACTTGTTTTTGTCTTGGTCGTCAAATACAAAATCGAGTATCCCAACACAATAAACTGATTTTAGTTCATAATTCCATTCGCCTTTCAAGGCTTGTTCTTGTATCGGGAAAGTCGCATAGTACAAACTCCTGTCTTTAAAAAACTGCTGTTTGACTTTCTGCAATTCCACAATAAATTTTTCGCCCTTTTCATTTTCGCAATACAAGTCAAAAATCGCTTTTCGGTCAGCGTCAGTTGATCCTAAATGTTCTGTTTTCTTGTACGTCAAGTTTTTGATTTTCTCTTTCGTCTTTAAAAGCTCGTTTAGAAAATCAATCAACAAATCTTTGTTGGGCTCAGAGCCAAATATCTTCTTGAATCCAAAATCCGTAAATGGATTGATGAATTTTTCCTTCACTTCTGTTTTGTTGTCGGGCTCTTGCATATCCATGTTTGTTATGCGAATTGAGGCGAAGGCCTATTCATCGGCGGGTTGGACTTGACAAAACCAAAGCTACAAACAAAATCGCGAAAAAGCAAGCGATCCCAAGGCGAGGCGATCGCCACTCGGAAGCGTTTCCCGCCTCGGAAAACGCCGGACGTTTCCAAGTCCCCTGGCGGGGACGTTGGAAAGTCTCATCGTGTGGTTGGGGCGGCTGTCGGCGGCGGCTCAGAACAATGTTGGGCTGAAATCCGGGGCCGCTTGGGCGGGTTTGGGCAGGAGGATGGCCAGTCCGAGGAGGTCGATGGGCAGGACGGGCTCGACGGGGACGAACAGCTCGGGGCGGGCGGTGAGGCCGGAGTAGCGCTGGTGCGAGCGGACCAGGGCCTCGGCGCGCTCGCGGGCGATGGCCTCGAAGGCTTGCATCTGCGCGTTTGCGGTATTGGCCTCGAAGGCGGCCAGGATCTCGCGGGCCAGGCGCTGGCGCTCTTCGCGGTCGATGGCGGCCAGTTGTCCGGACTCGGGGCGGGCGTTGTGGAAGATGTCGCTGGCCAGGTCGTCGGGTAGCCATTGGCCTTCGCTGGGCAGTCCGCGGCAGGCCTTGATGAGCATCTCCTCGGCCAGGATGACCTGCCCATCGGCCTTGGACTCGATGCGCATGCGCACGCGCAGCAGCAGGAGCAGGCACTGCGCTTCGACCTTCGACGAGCGGAAGACGGCCACGCGGGGCAGGGCCTTTCCGTCGATGCCGTTGGCCTGGCTGAGGCAGGCGCGGGCCAGGGCCTCGACGAAGGGATGGTTGCGGCCCAGGTAGGAGTGCCCCTCGGGCGTGGGCGAGTCGAAGCAGACGGCCACGCGCTGGGGCGTCGCCTGGTCGCCCCTGCGGAAGGGCTCGGCCAGGGCGGGCTGGGCGTTGTGGAAGGCCAGGCTGATGCGGCCGTCGCGGCGGCTGCCCAGCTCGATGCGGAACTTGGGCGCGGCCATGCCGACGAACTGCTCGATGCTCTTCGGCGTGCCGATGCTGTTGTCGAGCTCGCGTAAGTCGTCCTCGATCTGCTCGGCGCGGATGCCGTTCTGGGCGAAGAGGCCTCGGGACTGCTTGTCGCGCTCGCTGGCCTTGCCCAGGGCCTGCCCGACGGTCTCCTTGGCCTGGTCGAAGAGCGAGAGCTGGCTGGGGCTCTGGCCTTGGGCGAACAGGGCCTTCGAGAGGGAATCCATGAGCTGGATCTCCATTTCGGGCAGGGCGATGGTAACTCCGGTGGCCTTTCGGATGTCCTTGATTTTCTTGATGATGACCTCGAAGACTGTCGTGTCGATGAGGTTGTCTTGGCAGTAGATGAGCAGGCTTTTGACCACGGGGGCCTTCTGTCCGAAGCGGTCCACGCGTCCTTCGCGCTGTTCGAGGCGGTTGGGGTTCCAGGGCAGGTCGTAGTGGACCACGGCGTTGAAGGCGTCCTGGAGGTTGATGCCCTCGCTGAGGCAGTCGGTGGCCACGAGCACGCGCTGGCTGTGGAGGGCCATCTCGGCGACTTTGGCCTTGCGCTCCTCATCGACCATCTCGCTGGTAACGGCCTGCACCTCAAGGTCTTTGAATCCGCTGCCCATCGCGCCGCGGATGCGCTCGGCCACGTACTTGGCGGTGCTGATGAATCGGCAGAAGACGACAGGGTGCCGCCCTTCGCGGAGCCAGGTCTCGAGGGTGGCGAGCAGCTTGCGGAGCTTGATGTCGCCCTTGTCGAGGGCCATTTCTTCGAGCCGGAGGCGCAGCGCTTCGAGCTGTCCGCGCTCGCTTTCGAGGCTGAGGTAGAGGCGCGCGGCCTCCTGGTCGTCGTCCTGTGCGTCCTCGTCCTGCGAAAATCGGTTGTGGTTGTACCATCCCTCCTCGGAGAGCTCGTCGTCGGGGCGTTCTGCCGCCGGGGCTTCGCTGGGCTCGTTCTGCGCGGCCTTTCGGCGCTCGACTTCCTGGAGGCGGTTGTCGATCATGGCCAGCCCGGCGGCGGGGCTAGAGCTGATGCCCCGGAAGAGGCTCAAGGCGGTCCAGTAGGCGCCGCGGGCCAAGGGCGAGCTGGCGTTGCCCTGCGTGCGGCCGATGACCTCGCGGGCAATGGCAGTGGCGCGGCGGAAAACGTCGGCGGAAAGCCCGTCGCCACTGTATATCAGTTCGTTGCTATCGCGGCGGGGGAAGCTGACGTTCTCGCCAGCCCAGCGCATCACGTCGGCCCGCTTGCGCTGGATGTAGTGGCGGGCCAGCTCCTTGCGCTGGGGCTCGCTCCAGTCGTCGGCCCATTGCTCGAACTCGGGGCGGATGAGGCCGAGCAGGGAGAGGAACTCCTCGTGCTTTCCGCTGTGGGGCGTGGCCGTCAGGAGGATGAGGTGGCGGGCCTTGTCGCGGGCGAGCTCGGCCACCAGGGCATGGCGCTGCTGCTGCCCGGGGCTCTGTCCCTTGGGCTTGGCCACGGTGTGGGCCTCGTCCACGATGACCAGCTCGGGGGCACGGCCCAAAAAGGCGCGCCGACGGCTCTCGGCCTTGATGAAGTCGATGGAAATGACCAGGATGGGGAACTTGTCGTAAAGCATTTCATCGCCCAGGAGCTGCCGTTCGAGGGCCGACTGGGTGTTGGTGCGCAGGATTTCGGCCTCGAGGCTGAACTTGTCGCGGATTTCGGCCTGCCACTGGTCGCAAAGGTGGGGCGGACAGATGACGGCCAAGCGCCTGACGCGCCTGCGGGCCAGGAGCTCGCGGGCGATGAGCAGGGCCTCGAGGGTCTTGCCCACGCCCACGTCGTCGGCGATCAGCATCCGCACGGTGTCGAGCTTGAGGGCCATGACCAGGGGCACCATCTGGTAGGCCCGGGGGCGGAACGAAAGCCTGCCCATGCAGCGGAACGGCCCTCCGGCGGATCGGAACGAAAGCCGGGCCGCCTCGAAGAGGACGCGCAGGTCCTCGGCGCTGCCCAACTGCGCGGCCGAAGGCAGTGGGAAGTGGGTGGTCTTGACCAGCCACTCCTTATGGTGGCCCTGGAGCTTCTTGCACTTGGCCTGCTCGACGGGCCAGTAGAGGCCGATGGATTCCTGCTCGGCCCCGTCGAGGGGCGCGAGCAGCAGGAGGTTCTCGGGGTCCTCGGAGGGCTGCACGACCCAGACCCGGCCGCGGGTCTTGACCAGGATACCGGGTTGGAGGGCCGCCCAAAACGAAGGTGCGGGATTTCTGCTCATGGGAAGTGCGGTTCAAAAGGTTCAAGGCAAAGGCAATCGAGGCGCTAAGCTAAGGAAAAAGCTCAACACCTCGCGGGGCTGAACACTTGGGCGTTCTTCCGGATAAAGGCCAGCATGTCCTGGTTGTAGCGCAGGCGCAAGACCTGGAACTGCTTGGCACGCAGGATTTTGTCGTTTTCAGCGTCCTTGCCGCTGACGCTGGGCTGGTCGTGCGGCGTGCCGTCGAGGAAGACGCAGACGCGGCCTTCGGAGTAGTAGAAGTCGGGCATGGCGTAAACGCCCTCGGCGTCGAACTTGTGCTAGGCCTTGTCGGGCAGGCGGAGCTTCTGGTTCCAAAGCTCGCGGAGGAATCGGCGCTCCAGCTCCGAGCTGGGGTCGGTCTGCCGCAGCAGGCGCTCGAAGTCCTCGGAAGTCTGGCCTTGCAGCCAGATGCCGCGCTTGGGGCCATTGAGCCGCTCCAAGGCCGAGCGAATGAGGCGCTTGTCGATCTGGAGGTGGTGGATCTGGTTGTAGTACGAGAGCAGGTCGTCGTAGGAGGCTTTCGGCGAGATGCTTTCATCATCGAACTTGCAGATTTCCAAGGCCTTGGCGAGCACGTCCTTGATCTTGCCCGGGTCGAAGGCCAGTGCCTTGAGCACGCCGAGGCTTCCCTCGGTGGCCTCGTAGATCATGAAGTTGGGGCCGTCCTTTCCCATGAGCTCGACGGCCAGCTCGGAACCTTGCACGGTGAAGACCTGCTCTACGGCCTTCTTGAAGGCGTACTGCAAGGTCAGCGAGGCATCCTGGCCGGTGATGCCGAGGGCCTCCTGGGGCATGAGGTAGAGCACATCCGACACGAGCTCGACCCGGAGCCGGGCCAGGCTGGGCGCGTCCTTCTGGTCTTCG
The DNA here is from genome assembly GCA_020048645.1 of Bacteroidota bacterium. GTDB lineage: Bacteria > Bacteroidota > Bacteroidia > Bacteroidales > UBA6013 > UBA6013. The sequence goes on from JAIFMG010000205.1 coordinate 11,440, forward strand.
TACTTGCCGCCCTTGGCCGGCTTCTTGGCGGCAGGTTCGTGGACAAAGCTGCCCATCTTGCCGATGGGGAAGCCATTTTGCTCGGTCGCGTTGCGCCAGCCGCTGTTGATGCGGTGGAGCTTGGCGGCGGGCAGATAGACGAGCTCGAGCAGGTTCTCCTCGCCCTCGCGCACCCAGGCCCTCGAAGGCGCGCGGTCGCTGCGCCCCTTCGAGAGGTAGGTCTTGATGCTGTATCCCTCGCGGGTGCGTTCCTCTTCTTGCAGGGTGATGTTGTTGACGCTGATGGCCTTCATGTCGCGCATTTCCTGGAGGTTGGCCAGCGCGGTGGGCTGGGCCTCGCTGGTGGGCCGGAAGGTCAGCGGGCAATGGTCCTCGCGGGCCTCCTCCTTTTCGAGCAGGTAGCCCGTGGCGTCCAAGACGGTGGCCTCTTGTAGCTCCAGGCCCATGCTGTTGAGCATCATCTGCACCACGCGGTAGCGCTGTCCCTTGTGGTAGAGGATGTTGCGCGGCCCGAACTCCGAAAGGGCCAGGAACCTCGGGCGGCTGATTTCTTCGAGGCTGTCGCTGTCGCGCGAGCCCAAGAAGACCCGCAGGGGCAGGCGGTTGAAGTTGTAGCCCGGCAGGATGCCCTCCGAGGCCAGGTAGCGCAGCGGGTACATCTCGTCGCGGGCGATGCCTTCGGGGTCGGTCAAGTAGATGATCCGGGTTTTCAGGCTCGCTATCTGTTTGACGATGCCAATCTTCTCGGACTGCGGAATCGACTTTTGCTTGGACTGCGCCTCCAACTCCTCGATCATGAGCTGGTAGAACCGGACCAGCCCGCGCCAGCGCTCCAGGGCCTTGTCGAAATTCTTGGGCAGAAGGAGGAGCCTTTCGACGACCCAGGCCAGGCTGTACCAGTTGGGCGCCGTGCCGTCCTTCCAGTCCTGGAAATAGCCGTGGATGGCCTCGGCCAACTGTAGTCGGAAACCGTGCTGGAGCATCATTTCGAGCTGGCCGCGAACGTCTTGGGCCAGGGGCCAGCTCCCGTCGGGGAGGTCTTGGACCATGGCAGGAATCTTGGTGCCCAACTGCTTGATGGTCAATATCGAAAGAGCGACAGCGTTGACGTGGGCGACCACAAGGTCCTGGTTGTCGAGCTCGATGCGGGGGGCGTCCACCCGGCCATGCACCATCTTCTTGCGCTGCTTGAAGTAGTGCTTGTCGTGGGGCGAGTAGCCCGAGGCGTAGGTGAAGACCAGCGCACCCTGCCCGCTGCGGCCCGCGCGGCCTGCGCGCTGGGCGTAGTTGGCAGTCGTCGGGGGCACGTTGCGCATGTGGACGATGTTCAGCTCGCTGATGTCCACGCCCAGCTCCATGGTGGGCGAGCAGAACAGCACGCGGAGCTCCTTGCCCTCCTTGAACATATCCTCGCGGCACTCGCGATCGCTCTTCGAGACCTGCCCGGTGTGGTCCGCGCCCCTGAACCAGGGCATTGGGCCGATCATGTCGGCATACAACCAACTGAAAAAGGCGTTTCCCTCCCTTTCACTGGACTTGAACGCGCGCACGCGCACCCTGTCGAGGGCGGCCTTTCCGTGGCCAGGCATCCACATCAGGGCGGTCGTGTCGAGCTGGTAGAGCGGGAAGCCCTTGTCGTCCAGCAGGTTTTCGGGCCTGTGGAGGTAGCCCATGTTGTCTAGCCGCATGAGGATGTCGCGCATCATCTGGACATAGGCCTCGCCCTTTGGGAACTTTTCGGCCAGGCGCTTGCGCAGGTAGTTGGCCCAGGTGGTCATGCTGCCCAGGCTGGTGGCGGCGTATTCGACCCGCTTGCCGAGCTTGCCCAGGGCCATGGCAGTGGGCTTGGAACCTTCGGCCTCGATCTGCCATATTTCCTTGAGCATCTTCTCGGCGCTCGAAGCCAGATCGCGCCGGTTGGGCGAGACCACAGCCTGGCTGGTACGGAAGTAGTCGAGCAGGTCGTGCAGGATCTCGCGGCGCACCTCCGGGTCCAACTGCTCCAGCGGCTCGGGCCAGATGCCGTTCTTGGCGGCTTGCTCGGCCAGGTCCTGGTATTCGATCCGCAGGAGGCCGCAGTCCTCGAGATTGGGCAGGACATAGCGCCAAGTGCGCTTGAGGTCTTCGAGGACGCGCAGGCGCAGCACCTGCTCAAAAGCCTCCTCGACACGCGCCCGTTGCCCAGAACCCAAGTCGGTCTTGAGGGCGTAGTCCTCGAACCGGAGCTCGAGCTGCCTTTTGACCACCCGGAGCAGATCCGGGAAGAACAAGCCCCGGCTGCCCCGAACGGCGTTGGCAATGGCCCCGCGGATCTTGGCCGTCATGAAAAAGTCGTTGAAGTGCCCCGCCTGCAAGGCCGCGTCCTGCCGATTGTCCGTGAAGCTGAGCAGCTTGGAGGGATCGCGCTCGCCAGCAATCGCTCCCTTGGGCTGCCCCTTGAGAAGCTGGTCGATGGACAGCAGGGAAATCAGCGTGGTGCTGGAGCTGCGCGCGTCGCCCCCCACCTCCAGCAGCTTCGAGTTGTCCTTGGTGCTGAAGTGGTAAAACGCATGGCACGACGGGTCGAAGACCAGCGGCGCGGGCATGTAGAACATCGGCCGCGCTCCCTCGAACGCGCGCTCGGACCATCGGCCATCGGGCGAGCAATAGACCCTGGCGGGCAGGCGCTTTTGCTTGTCCTTCTTGACGTTGCCCTTGCTGTCGAACCAACTGGCGGGCAGTTCCTGCTTGACGTCCTCGAAGGCTTGCTCGTCGTATTGCTCGAACAAGTAGCCGTCGTTGAGATCGCCCTGGTCCTCTGGCTCGTCGTCGGCACGGCCGCCATCGCCCAGGAAGGGTCTGGGCTCGAAGAGGCCCTCGCGGCGCTGGACGCAATAGAAGTGGCTGCCGGTGATGCGGCTGAACACCACAGGATAAAGGAAGTTGGCCTCCTTGCCCCAGTAGAGCTCCTGCTCGAATGTCTTGCCCTCCTTGTCGAGGGTCATGGCGAAACCGCGGGTCTGCGAGATGAACTGGTGCAGCCGGAACTGGAAGTAGGAAAGCCTTTGCGGGGCCAGAACCAGGTTGAGCTGGGCGCAGGCCTCGAGGAAGCTCCGGAGGATGCGCCTGCACTCGTCGAGCTCGAGACCCGAATCCTTGGCCAGCGGCTCGGCCAGCTCGGTGATGGTCATGGGGGCCTTGCGGCGCACCCAGCCCTTGTCATCCTCCAAGATGGCGTTGTCGTACAGCCAACTGGCCAGTGCGGAGTCCTTCACTTGGGTCTCCTCGCGCAAGTCGGCGTAGCCGCGGCGCAGATCGTCGGCCAGCTCGCGGGTGGTGGGCGCGGCGTGGTCGATGGGCCGCTCGAAGCTCTCCTCGATGACGTTCTCGGGCGGCATCTCCTGGCCGAAGAGCAGGTTGGCGAAGTCGGCCACGATGCTCTGCTGCTGCTCGCGGGTGCTGGCCGTGGCCATGGTGGCCGAAGTGCCCAGGCAGACGACCTTGTCCTTGCCGCGCAGGCCCTTGACGCGGCGCACCAGCAGGGCCACGTCTGCACCCTGCCGGCCGCCGTAGGTGTGCAGCTCGTCGAACACCAGGAAGCGCAGGTTCTGGGCGATGCTCTCGCGCAGCACGGAGTCGCCCTCGCGGGTCATGATGTACTCCAGCATCACGAAGTTGGTCAGCAAGATGTTCGGAGGACTCTCGCGCAAACGGTTCCTGTCGTCCGGGCCCTCCTGTCCCGTGAAGCGCTCCGCGGTGATTTTGCCGCGCAGGGCGTCCGAATCCAGGTAGCGACTGATTTCCTCGGACTGGGAGTTGATCAGCGCGTTCATCGGATAGACGATGACGGACATGATGCCCCGCGGCGCCGCGCCACCCTTGCCCTGCTTGAGCACATGGTCGAAGATCGTGGTCATGAAGGTCAAGGACTTGCCCGAGCCCGTGCCCGACGTTACCACGAAGGGCTTGCCCTTGATGCCCAGCTTCACGGCCTCGACCTGGTGCTCGTAGAGCGCGAACGGAATGGCCACCGGAACGGCCTCCGACAGCCCGTGCGACTCCACCAGATCAGCGAGTTTCTGGCCCTTCTTGAAGTTGGGGTTGAACTGAAGGAGCGGCTCGGGCCAAAACTCGCCCTGCTCGATCTTCGCGCGCACGAAGGCCTGCACCTCCTCGTCCGCGATATGGGAGAAGCTCTTGATGTACTGCTTGTAATGCCCGATGATCCGGCTGTGAACGTTGAAGGTATCCATGCGCTGAAGGGGTTGGGTGGAAGAAAAGGCGTCGCCTTGCACGATGCCTCGCAATGTCGCAATAAAAAGCGATACGGAAAAACTTCCCTTCCGACAATTCGCCCCTCTCCTGCCCTATTTCGTCCACCGCGAGAAGATGCTGGGCAAGGCACCATAACACCGCCGGAGTGTGATGGCCGCCCGACTTTCCACCTTCCCCGCCTGCGGACTTGGAAACGCCAACCCGGGGCCAAGGACGGCCCGGCGGACGTTTTCCATCGCCGCGTTGATCATGTCGCCCCTTCGGGGCTCTGTCCGCGTGCGAATCGCGGTATCTACAATCATTTCGCCCCTTCGGGGCTATAGCCCCGAAGGGGCGAAACAACATAGCCAGGGGCAACGCCCCTGGAACGCACGCCCAAACCACGACAATAGCCCCGAAGGGG
>JAIFMG010000122.1 GCA_020048645.1 Bacteroidota bacterium
GATAATCTTTGAAAGCGAATTTTGAAATGACCTTTTTGGACCGCGCCCATTTTTGTCCTTGGAGGGGATTTGTCCACGAAAGGCACGAAGGGGACGAAATTTTTTTGAAATCAAAATTAGAGGGGATGGGTGGGACGGCGATTGGCAAGGAAAAACCACATGCGATAAGCAAGTGTGAGTCCAGCACAAAAACCTTTATTTGCATTTTTCTATTTGCAACCAATTGATAATCAAAAATAATCTTTGGAAGCGAATTTTGAAATGACCTTTTTGGACCGCGCCCAATCTTGCTTCCGCTATCGACGATTCCTCAGCCGACTCGCTCGATCATGGCCTGCTTGACTTTCTCAAGTTCCTTCTTGTAGAGCCGGGCGACGATGAGGTCGAGGCGCTGCTCGAACCGGTTCTTGGCCAGGAGGTAGTTGGCCAGGTAGGCCACTCCCCAGATGATCAGGGTGTAGAGCGTTGACCACAGCGGGTGCCAGATGGCCAGGGGGATGGGCATGAAGGCCAGGCACCAGAAGAATACCTCGGTGAACTTGAGCTTGAGGCGCACGACGACTTCCTGGTCGAAGCGCTCGTAGTAGCGCCCGGCTTGCCGCTGCTCGATGGGCACGACCTCGATCTCGGCCTCGGTGATGCCGTTGAGGAAGTGCAGCCCGTTCCAGATGAAGCGGAAGATGTCGCCCTTGAACCAGAGCTTGGTGCCCTGGGCCTTGCGGTGCCGGATGTGTCCTTGGTCGAGGTGGACTTGGAACTCGCGGACAAGTTCCTTGAAAAACTCCTCCGGTTCCATGACCCAAGTATGTCTTTCGCGCTGGTAGGTGAGGGGGAAGGGCACGGCTATGCTTTTTTGGTGAGTTCTTCAACAATTTGGAGGACGCGGTGCCAGCCGATGAACCCGCCGACGTTGCGGTCGTCGATGTAGAGGTCGGCGTCCACCTTCCGGGGCACGCCGTCTTCGGGGAACCGCTCGCCGGGCTGGCTGGCGTTGACGGCGTAGAACTCGATGCCGTTCTGCTGGCAGTAGCGGATGGCCAGGTCGAGGGTGCGCCCGGCCCGGTAGGTCCAGAGGATGAGCTGGTGTCCTTGCTCCTGGAGCTTCTTGAGGGCCTGGAAGGCTCCGCGCATCTCGCGCCCGATGGCCGGGTAGGCGTGCTCCACGATGGTTCCGTCGAAGTCAACAGCGATTTTCATGGCAGGGAGGGGGGGGAAATGGTCAGGCTTGCCGCGAATTTAGCGATTTTCCGGGGCCTTTCAGCGGAAGGCGTAGGCCAGCGAGAAGATGTTGGAGTAGCTGACGACCTGGCTGCCGATGTCAGTGAGGGCGTAGTCGATGCGCAAGTTCTTGATTTTCAGCCCTAGGCCGATGTTGGGTTGGAAGCTGGTCCATTGGCTGCCGTCGAAATCGACGCGGTTTTGGAAGTTGCCGACGCCGGCGCGGGCCATGACGATGCCCCGGAAGTCGAGCTCAAGGCCCAGGGCGGGGGCGAAGCTGGCCCAGGAGGTGGTGAGCAGGTCGGCGCGCTGGCCGTCGAAGGTGGCGTGCAGGGCGAGCTCGGCCAGGAGGCCCATGTCGGGGTTGATCTGGAAGCGGCCGGATCCGGCGAGGCGGACCTGGGGCAGGCTGACCTCGAGGGCGTTGTCGGGGATGGGGTTGAGCAGGGTGTCGGCCAGGGGGTTGAGGGCCTCCTGGTCGAAGCTCCAGGCGTTGAAGGTTCCGGTGATGTCCTGGGCCATGATGCCGGCGGCCCATCGGCCCTTGGCCCAGCGGGCGGCGGCGTCGAGGCCGAAGCCGAAGGCCTGGGCGAACTTGCCGACGTCGCGGTAAACGACCTTGGCGTTGGCGCCGATGCTCAGGCCGGGCAGGGGGCTGGGCCGGGCGTAGCTGAAGACGAAGGCGTAGTCGGCCACGGAGAAGAGCTCGATGCGGTTGTAGTCGATGTTGCCCTGGCTGTCGAACACTTCGAGGGTGTTCTGGATGCCGTCGATGCCCAGGCGGACGGCCGAGAAGGCCAGGCGGGCCGAGTCGGGCAGGGCGTAGGCCGCGCCGAGGTAGTCGTACTTGGAGATGCCGGCGAAGTACTCGGCGTGCATGGCCCCGATTTCCCAGCGGGCGGGCGCTCCGGCCAGGGCGGCGGGGTTCCAGAAGGCGCTCTCGACGCCGCGGGTGCTGGAGCTGGTGCTGCCGGCCATGGCCAGGTTGCGGGCCCCGACGCCGATGTTCAGGAACTCGTTGCTGTACTTGGGGGCCACCTGCGCGGAAAGGCGGGCGGGAGCCAGGAGCAGTAGGGCGGCCAGGAGGGCCAGTTGCGGCCTAAGTGTCATGGGCTTGGGTTTTGGTGGGGCCGAGGCCCTCAGATGTCGCTCTCCCAGAGCTGGGCGAGCTGTTCGTTGACGGAGACCAGGTCGAGGAAGACGGGCTCTTGGCCCGAACTGGCTTTGTATGTGGGCCTGTCGGTGAATCCGGCGGAAGCGATGAACAGGGGGGGCGGAAGTTCCATGCCTTTGTCAACCAAGTCCAAGGCGTAGTAGTCGAACTTCTTGGACCGGAAGTGGTAGATGGTTCCCTCTTTCGGGGCTTCGTCCGGCCCCCGCTCTTTGTCGGCCTCCAGGGCGGCGAAGGCCGGCTTGCTGAGCTGCTTTCCCTTGTTCAGGCGCATGAGCTTCTTGGCGTTCAGGCTTTTGTAGCTGGGCTTGCCGAAGGAGAGCGTGGACTCGATCAGGGCCTCGATAAACGCCAGGCTGAACGACCCTGGCAAGATGGCTTTCCGCATGACGTCCGGCCGGTCGATGGGCGAGATCAGCATTTCCCAGTACACGTTGGTGCTGTAGGCCGACTCCTTGAGGACCTTGTGCTTGAAGATCTTCGGGGCGTTGTCTCGGATGGCCAGGTGTTCCGTCGAGACATGATCCATCCAGTCGATCATCTGGCGCAGCTTCTTGGCGGAGATGCGGTCGTGCTTGAAGGGCATCGGCACCTTCGGGTCGGACCACGCCGGCCCCAGCTCCTGGCGCAGCCTTTCCAGCTCCTTGCGGATGCTTTGCAGGGCCTCGACAGGGATGTGCCACATTTCGTTGACGATGTTCTGGAGGGCTTTCTTGGAATTGGCCTTCATGTCAGGCAGGATAACATTGATGAGCAGGGGCAGGAACCTGTACTCTTCCTCCTCTTCTTCCTCGGCCTCCGGCAGAAGCAGGTGCAGCTCATCCTCCGTGATGGTGGTGGGTTGGCACGACTGCCAGTCGGGGATGTTGCGCAAGTAGTTCTCGAGGATGACCTGCGCGTGCTTCTCGTTCTTGATGATGTACATCTGGTCTTTCCGGGCGAGCTTCAGGTTGAGGGTCGGGGCCAGTTGCAGCTTGAGCTGCGGCACGAGCATGCCCTCGTCGAACTGCCCGTCGAGGTGGTAGAAGAGCGAGAAGATGGCGGTGAAGTCGTCGGACTTCGCGTTCAGGAAGGCCGTGATGTTGATCTGCTCGCCGTCGCGGACATGCTGCAAGGTGCTGGGGCTGAGCTTGCTGTCGCTGTCGAGGCTGAGCGTGCTCTGCCAATAGAAGAACTGGTTGAGCCGAGTGTTGAAGCCGATGCGCTCGAGCAGCCGATACAGTTCGGATTCGTTGGTGTTATGGATGGTTTCCATGTTGCGGTCGAGGTAAGGAAAGAAAGCCCGAAACGCGTTGGCACAGGTTTCGGGCTTTCAGAAGCGGTTAGGGAAAAGCCAGGGCTTAGCGCATGAGGGCCTTGATGCCCGGCAGCTCCTTGCCTTCGAGGAACTCGAGCATGGCTCCGCCTCCGGTCGAGACGTAGCTGACCTTGTCGGCGATGCCGAACTGGTTGACGGCCGCGACCGAGTCGCCTCCGCCTACCAGGCTGAAGGCGCCCTTGGCGGTGGCCTCGACGATGGCCTTGCCGACTTCCTGGGTGCCCTTGGCAAAGTTGCTCATCTCAAACACGCCGACGGGGCCGTTCCAGAGGAGGGTGGCCGATTCGCCGATGATGCGGCTGAAGAGCTCGATGGTCTTGGGTCCGACGTCGAGGCCCATCATGCCGTCGGGCACCTGGTCGATGTCGGAGGTGCTGATGTTGGCCTCGTTGTCGAACTTGTCGGCGTTGACGCTGTCGATGGGCAGGTGGATCTGGGCGCCCAGCCGCTTGGCCGTGGCCATGATCTGGCGGGCGGTGTCGAGGTGGTCGTCCTCGACGAGCGACTTGCCGATGTTCCCGCCCATGGCCTTGATGAAGGTGTAGGTCATGCCTCCGCCGATGATGAGGTTGTCCACCTTGTTGAGGAGGTTCTCGATGATGGTGATCTTGGTGGAGACCTTCGCTCCGCCCAGGATGGCCGTGTAGGGCTTCTTGGCGTCGAAAAGCACCTTGTTGAGGCTTTCGAGCTCGTTGCGCATGATGTAGCCGGGGATGCTGGCCTCGGGGAAGAACTGCGCGATCAGGGCCGTGGAGGCGTGGGCCCGGTGGGCTGTGCCGAAGGCGTCGTTGATGTACATGTCGATGCCCTGGGCGAGCTTGCGGGTGAACTCCATGTCGCCTTTTTCCTCTTGCTTGTAGAAGCGGAGGTTCTCGAGCAGCAGCACGTCGCCTTCCTTGAGCTGGGCGATGCCGTCGGCGGCGGGCTGGCCGATGCAGTCGGTGCTGAAGTGGACTTCCTGGCCCAGGAGCTTGGACAGGTGCTCGGCGATGGGGCGCAGGGTGAGCTCGGGGGTAACGCCCTCGGGGCGGCCCAGGTGCGAGGCCAGGATGGCCATGCCGCCGCCCTGGGTCACCTTGCGGATCGTGGGCAGGGTCTCGCGGATGCGGGTGTCGTCCTTGATGACGCCCTTCTTGATGGGCACGTTGAAGTCGGCGCGGATGAACACCTTCTTGCCTTTGAAGTCGATTTCGTCAATGTTGAGCCATTGGGGTTGTGCGGGGGTCTGGGCGCTCATTTTGAGGAAAGTTTTGGGTTTGGAGTTTGGGAGTTTGATGGACTAAAGATAGCGATTTTCGGACGAAAGGGGCGCTGGGGCAGTTGGCTTTCAGTAGTTGCTCTTGCGCACCCACTGCTTTTTCTTCTTCTTCTTGAACTTCCAGGCGCTCTGGTTCTTGGGGTCTTCCAGCTTTTCGGGGTTTTTTTCGAGGTCGAAGTCGATGCCCATCTCGATCTTGCCTTCCGAGAGCTCGCGCACCGAGTCGAAGATGGTCTGGTCATCCACGTTGTCCTTGTTCCAGGTGAGGTAGGCGCGTTTCATGTGGTTGGCCACGTTGCGCACCAGGCTCTCCTTGGCGGCGCCCTCCTCCAGGGTGCTGGCCTTGTCGAGGAAAGCCTGGCTGAGGTGCCCGTAGTGCTGGTACTTGATGTCGTGCTTGGGATAGGGGATGCGCTCGGGCTTGCTGTCCAGGTCCTCGGGCTGCGGGGCAGGATAGGGGCCCTCGATCTGCAGCTCGAAGCGCGACATGATGACCAGGTGGTCCCAGAGCTTGTGCTCGAAGTCGCCCGACTGCCGAAGCTGTGGGTTCAGCGTGGCCATGATTTCAATGATCGTCTTGGCCGCCTTCAGCCTTTCCTGTGGGTCCTGGATGGTCTTGGCGTGCTCTACCATGCGTTGGACGTTTCGGCCGTATTCTGGGAAAATGAGACGGTTGCGGGAAGTGTTGTAATCCATGGGGAATGGTTGCGAAAGCGATTGTATTGGGGCGGGTCGAGGCCGTGTGCCTCCGATTTTTGCCGTTTCTCCACAAAGGTAACGCTTTCGCCAATACGGCCAAAGGTTCGCGCCCGCGCGAGGCCGGCCCGGCGCGAAAAAGCCTCCGCCCATGCTCTGGCAAGGCCAAAACGTTAACTTCGCGGCATGAAAACCACAAGACAAACTCCCAGCCGCTGGGCCGTCGCGCTGCTCGGCCTCCTGCTCGCGGCCCATTCGCTCGCGGCCTGCTCCGGCCCGCGAGATGCTGTCAACCAGGCCCAAGCCGTCGCCACCGACAGCTCGGCCAACGCCCGCGCCCTGGCCGAGTGGCTGCAAGACCGGGCCTTCCACGGCGGCCTGGCGCCGAAGATGGTGGACGCCCCCACGCTCCGCGCCGCCCTCGACTCGGCCCCCGCCTCGGTCCTCCTGCTCGACCTCCGGCCCGCGGAGGCCTTCGCCCAGGGGCACATCGCCGGGGCCGTCAACCTCGGCTTCGGCGAGCTGGCCGGCTGGTTCGAGTCCGACAGCCTGCGCCGCTACGAGCGCGTGGTCATGCTCTGCGGAAACGGCCAGAGCGCCACCTACGCCGCCGCCCTGGCCCGCCTTTCCGGGCACGAGAACGTCAGCGCCCTCAAGTGGGGCATGAGCGCCTGGTCGCCCGCCATTGCCGTGAAAGTCTGGCAGGCGGCCCTTTCCGACACCGCCCTGGCAATGGTCGAACAGACCACCGTGCCCAAGCCGCCCAAGGGCGACCTGCCCCTGGTGCCCGGCGAGCTGGGCGACACCGCCAGCCTGCTCAAAGCCCGCGTCCGCGAGCTGCTGGCGCAAGGCTTCGCCCCCGCGCGCCTGTCCATCGACGACCTGCTGGCCAAGCCCGACAGCTTCCAGCTCGTGGCCATGATGTACGAGGACGACTACTACAGCCTCGGCCACCTGCCCGGAGCCTTCAACATCGCCCTGGGCGACGACCTGGCCCTGCGCGCCGAGCTGGAGCGCCTGCCCAACGACCGCCCCATCGCCGTCTATTGCCACTCCGGCTTCCAAGGCGCCTACGCCGCCGCCTACCTTCGCCTCCTGGGCTACGACGCCTACACCCTGCTCAACGGTGCCAACGGGTTCATGCGCTCGCGCCTGGACTCCATGCCCACAAAATCCTTCCCGCGGAAAGGGGGATTGCACGATTTTCCCCTTGAACGATAAGACTTTGCACCCTCACAATTCAACCTTTGATTTCATCCAAGACCATGCACAACAAAAGATTCCTGAACCTGGCGCTGGTGCTGCTGGCGCTGGCGTCCTGCAAAACCGAACCTGAACCCATGAGCCGATTCCAATACCCCGAAACCCGACGCGACTCCGTGGTGGACAACTACCACGGAACCTCCGTGGCCGACCCCTACCGCTGGCTGGAGGACGACCGCTCCGAAGAGACAGCCGCATGGGTCAAGGCCCAGAACGAGCTCACCTTCGGGTACCTCAACTCCATCCCCTTCCGCCCCGGCATCGAGGCCCGGCTCAACCAGATCTGGAACTACGAGCGCTTTTCCGCACCCGTCAAGAAAGGCGAGCGCTACTACTTCTTCAAGAACGACGGCCTCCAGAACCAAAGCGTCATGTACTTCCAGCAAGGCCTTGACGGACAGCCGCAAGTCTTCCTCGACCCCAACGCACTTTCCGAGGATGGCACCGTCGCGCTGGCTGGCTACAGCTTTTCCAAGGACGGGAAATTCATGGCCTACGCCATCGCCCGCGCCGGCTCCGACTGGAACGAGATCCGCGTCCGCGACACCCAGACCGGAAAGGACCTGCCCGACCTGATCGAGTGGGTCAAGTTCTCCTCGCCCCAATGGGAGGCCGACGGCTTCTACTACAGCCGGTACGACAAGCCCGAAGGCTCCGAGCTTTCCAACCTCAACGAGAACCACAAGGTTTACTACCACAAGCTCGGCACCACGCAAGACCAAGACCGGCTCGTCTTCGAGGATCCCCAGAATCCCAAGCGGTTCTGCAACGCCGACCTCACGCAGCAGGAGGACTTCCTGATCATCACCCAGCAGGAGACCACCTACGGCAACACGCTTTCGTTCAAGCAACTGGGCAAGCCCAACTCGAATTTTGTGCAAGTCATTGCCGACTTCGAGTCCGAGAACAGCGTCGTGGGCAGCCACCAGGGGATGCTCTACCTGCTCACCAACCGCGAGGCGCCCAAGTACCGCCTGGTCCGGGTCGATCCGGCCAAGCCCCAGCCCGAAAACTGGCAGGACATCCTGCCCCAGGGCGAGCACGTGCTCGAGTACGCCCGATTCGCCAACGGCAAGATCCTGGCCGCCTACATGACGGACGCCCACAACCAGATACAGGTCTTCGACATGGACGGCAAGGCCCTCGGACAGGTCGAACTGCCCACCATCGGGGCCGTGGACGGGCTCAGCAGCCAGCACGACGAGCCGCTGGCCTTCTTCACCTTCACGTCGTTCGTGGTGCCGCCCACCATCTTCAAGCTCGACATGGAAACGCTTGAAACAGAGGTTTTCAAGGCCCCAGAGCTCGACTTCGACTTCAGCCAGTACGAGACCCAGCAGGTCTTCTACACCAGCAAGGACGGGACCAAGGTGCCCATGTTCATCACCCACAAGAAAGGCATCACCCTCGACGGCAGCAACCCCACTTTGCTCTACGGCTACGGCGGCTTCAACATCAGCCTCAAGCCTTCGTTCCGCACCAGCAACCTGGTCTGGCTCGAAAACGGCGGCGTTTACGCCGTGGCCAACCTGCGCGGCGGAGGCGAGTACGGCATCGACTGGTACAAGGCCGGAACCCTGGAGCGCAAGCAGAACGTCTTCGACGACTTCATCGCCGCGGCCGAGCACCTGGTCGCCCAGAAGTTCACCCGCCCCGACCGCCTGGCCATCAACGGCGGCTCCAACGGCGGCCTGCTCGTGGGCGCCGTTACCAACCAGCGGCCCGACCTCTTCGCCGTGGCCATTCCTTCGGTGGGCGTGCTCGACATGCTGCGCTTCCACAAGTTCACCATCGGCTATGCCTGGGTAGGCGACTATGGGTCAAGCGACAATGCCGAGCAGTTCGAGCATCTGTTCAAGTACTCGCCCCTGCACAACATCAGCACGACGGCCGAGTATCCGGCGGTGCTCGTAACCACGGCCGACCACGACGACCGCGTCGTGCCGGCGCACTCCTTCAAGTACATCGCCCAGCTCCAGCACAGCTACCAGGGCCAGCGCCCGGTCATGGTCCGCATCGAGACCAACGCCGGGCATGGCGCCGGAAAGCCGACGGCCAAGCAGATCGCCGAGGAGGCCGACAAGTGGGCCTTCATCTTCGACAACATGGGCCTGGCCCCGAAATATCCTTGACAACCAGCAACCTGGACGTTCCGAAAGGCCCCGGGCGGCGCCCCGCCTTTCGGAACTTTCCTAGCCCATCGCGCCCCATGTCCAACCCCCTGATCGTCATTGAAGGCAACATCGGAGCCGGCAAGACCAGCCTGGCACGGCGGCTCGGACAGGAGCTCCGGGCCCAGGTGCTGCTCGAAAAATTCGAGGACAACCCCTTTTTGCCACTGTTTTACCAAGACCCGGAGCGCCACGCCTTCGCGCTGGAGATGTCTTTCCTGGCCGAGCGGCGCGAGCAGCTCGCGGGCCTCGCAGGCCAAGCCGAAGGGCCCCTGGTGGCCGACTACCATCCCTCCAAGTCGCTCATCTTCGCCAGCCAGACGCTCAAGTCCGCGGAAATGGACCTGTACCGACGCCTTTTTCGCTTGCTGCACAAGGATTTGCCCCAGCCGACCCGCTACGTGTACCTCCACCGCGAGGTGCCCAGCCTGCTGGCGAACATCGCCAAGCGAGGCAGGGGCTACGAGCAAGGACTCGAAGCGGAATACCTGGCCCGAATCGAACGTGCTTATTTTGATTTCCTGGCTGACAATCAAGATTTTCCAGCGATGATTTTGGACATGGAGGGCATTGATTTTCTTGGGGATGATGAGCACTATCGTCGCGTTCGTCACAAGATTCTCCACGAACCTCGAGCCCAAGGCCTGATCCGTACTCGACCCTAGCGAAAAGGGGCTCCCGTTTTCTTTTTCTTGAAAACATTATTAGTTTTGCCCCTTCAAAAGGCTTGTTCATTCAAAAGAAAATCCAACAACAACTGAATCCCTAATTATGAAAACAATTCGTTTCACCCAATTGGCAGCCTTCCTTCTGGCCATCTTCCTGATGGGAAGCTGCAGCGGATGGAAGAAGATGGTCGAAAGGGCCAATGAAATTGGCTATACCGTCACCCCAAGCCCCTTGGAGATGCACGGTGAGAAGGTCTCCTTCTCGATTTCGGTCACTTTCCCCACCGAATACTTCGACAAGAAGTCAGTCGTCACCGGCACTCCGGTCATCAAGTATGGCGACCAGGAAATGCAGCTCGAGCCCATGAGCTTCGCGGGCGAAAGCGTGACCGAGAACTACACCAACGTGGTCTCCTTCGACAACGGCGGCAATTTTTCATACCAGTCTGATTTCGACTACGAAGATGCCATGCGCTTTTCGACCGTCGAGCTGCGCCTTTCTGGCGAGCGCAACGGCCGCACCTTCGAGCTGACGGCTGACCAGGACAAGATGCTGGCCCAAGGCATCGTTACCACGCCCCGCCTGGTCCGCGAAGGCATGGCTGTGGACAACGGCGCCGGCTACGCCGACGGCAGCGCCTGGGGCCAGACAATGATGGCCGAGGCCACCCTGCCCCCCCTGGCCGACGAGACCTACCGCTCGGTCATCTACTACGACATCCACCAGTCAAGCATCAAGGCCTCAGAGAAATCCAAGGCCGAGTTTAAAACTTTCATTGAAGCCATCCAGAAGGCTGCCGCCGATGGACGCGCTTTCAAAGGCTTCGAGATTTACAGCGCCGCCTCACCCGACGGCGAGGCCAGCATGAACCAGGGCCTGGCCGAGAACCGCGGCAAGGCCGCCATGGAGTTCTTCAAGGAGCAGCTCAAAGCCCTCGGCGTGGCCGGCTGGGACAACGCCAGCCTCCAGAAGTCAACCACCCCCGGCGGCAGCGGCGAGGACTGGGTCGAGTTCAAGCGCCTGCTCCAGTCTAGCAACGTCCGCGACAAGGAGCTCGTGCTTCGCGTGGTGGACACCCCCGGCAAGTCTGACGAGCAGAAAGAGCAGGAAATCAAGGACCTGGCCAGCGTTTACACCGAGCTGCGCAACGAGGTTCTGCCCGCCATCCGCCGCTCCGAGATGCGCATCACCTTCGCCCCCAAGGGCCTGACCGATGAGCAGATCCTCAACTTCGCCCAGAACGACCCTTCCAAGCTCGACGCCACCCAGATGATCTACGCCGCCTCCTTGACCGACGACAGGGCCAAGAAGCGCAAGATTTACGAGAACTTCAGCCAACGTTTCCCCAACGACTGGCGCGGCCCCAACAACCTGGGCGTGCTTGAGCTTTACGACGGCGACCTCGATGGCGCGAAATCTTACTTCGAAAAGGCCCTGGCCCTCGAGGAAAGCGCCGCCGTGCTGAACAACCTCGGCGTGGTGTCCCTGGCCAAATGGGATGCCGAAACGGCCGAAGACTACTTCACCCGCGCTGCCGAGAAGGAAAGCACCGACGCCATCAAGTACAACCTCGGCGTCATCAGCATCATGAAAGGCAAATACAGCGAGGCCGTCCAGTATTTCGCGGCCGAGCAGTGCGGCTTCAACCCCGCCTTGGCCAGCCTGCTCAACGGCGACGCCACCCAGGCCCTCAAGAAGCTCGACTGCGTCGAGAACAAGGACGCCGCCTACGTTTACTACCTGCGCGCCGTCATCGGTGCCCGCCAGAACAACGGCGACCTGGTCTTCACCAACCTGCGCACGGCCATCTCCAAGGACTCTGCCTTGAAGAACTACGCCAAGCAAGACATGGAGTTCCTCAAGTATTTCGAGGACCAGGTCTTCAAGACGATCATCCAATAAGGAAGTTCTTTTCGTTCCTCACAAAAAAAGAGAGAGCCCGGAAACGGGCTCTCTCTTTTTTTGTCGAAATCTCGCCCTCGGCGGGGCGGTTTCTCTTCCGTTCAGTTCTGGGCGGCGATTTCTTCTTCTTTCTCGTGGAAGATGATGCCGTGCTGCTCGAGCTCGTCCAGGATGGGGTCGTAGATTTCGGGCGCCACGGGCAACTGCACTCCCGTTGCCTTGATCTGTCCGTTGAGGATGAGCTTGCTGGCAATGGCCACGGGCATGCCGACGGTGATGGACATCCCGGTATGGACGTGGTCGCGCCCTTCGACGACCAGCGACGAGGTGACGCGCCGTGCCTTGCCGCCCAGCAGGTACTCGAAGCGGTGCTGCATGACGATCATGTCCTTGTCGTCCTTGTCGAGGGTCCATTTCTCTTCGAGGAGCTTCTGGAGCACCTGGGCGGGCGTGGCGTTGGCCAGCCCGATGGGCCGGCGGTCGAAGATGCCGAGCCAGCGGAGCTTGTACATGATCTCGGAGTCTTGGGCGATGCCCAGGGCCAGCGAGAGCTTCTCCTCGACGCTCATGCGCGTGTCGTAGCGGAGGAAGGTGTTGATGAACTCGCGGTAGGTCATGGTCTCGGAGTTCTCGAGGGTGTAGCTGTCGTCGGTGGCGCCGAGCTGGACGAAGACGTTCCAGGCGCGGCAGAAGCCGGGCCGGCGGATGGTTCCCCGGACCATGGTGGGAATGTCGTCGAGCCCATAGACGCCGCGGTAGGTGAGCGAGTCGCGGTTGGGATAGACCTCGAACTCGCCGTAGCCGTCCACTTCGAGGCGGTCGTAGCGGGTGAAGAGCTTGTGGTAGGGGATGTACTTGTAGCTGCCGTTGACGATGAGCCGTGCGGTGGACTGGCCGGCCAGGACGACGTTGCGGGGGTTCCAGGTGAACTTGTAGTTCCAGGGGTTGTTGTCGTGCTTGGGCGCAACCAGGCCTCCGGTGTAGGAGCGGAAGGCCTGCATCTGGCCGCCCTGGGCCTTGATGCGGTCCACCAGGCGCATGGCGGACATGTGGTCGATGCCGGGGTCGAGGCCGATTTCGTTGAGCAGCAGCACGCCCTTGGCCTTGGCCTCGGCGTCGAGCTCGCGGATGAGGTCCGAGACGTAGGAGGCCGTTACCAGGTGCCTGCCGTGGCGCACGCACGATTTGGCGGCCAGGAAGTGGAAGCGGGCCGGGAGCATGGAGATGACCAGGTCTGCCCCGGCGATGCTGGCCTCGCGCTGGGCGTCGTCGAAAACGTCGAAGCGCAGGGCGCGGCCCCTGGGGTGGCCTTGTAGCTTGCTTTCGGCCAGGGCCAGCGAGAGGTCGCCCACGACGACCTGCCAGTCGTTCGCGACCGAGTCTTCGAGCAGTTGTCGGATCAGCGTGGACGATGAGAGCCCGGCTCCGATGATCAGGATGGTTTTCATTGCGGTACTTTTTTCGGGTGGCGGGGCTGGCTGGGCCCCCGTTTGGGCGCGAAGGTATCATTTTCGAGGCAGGTCGCAAACGTTTACGGGCGGCGGCCGGGGCAGCTTTCGCCGCCGGATGGGCTGGTTTTTGGCAGATTGGCTTATTTTCGCGGCAAACTTCCCCATCTCCGTGCAAAGCCGCGTCCGTTTTCTGCCTTGGGCCATGGGCCTGTTCGCCTGGGTCTTGGGCAGTTCGCTCTTTGGCGAGATTCCCGTCATGGCGCAGGTGGGCTTCGCCACCTTCTTTTTCTTCGCGGCCAAGTACTTCGTCGAGCTGGGCGAGAAGATCGAGATCCGCGACATCATGATCCTGCTGGCCCTGCTGCAGTGGATCGTCGGGCCGATCCTGGCCTACACCTATTTCCCCGACGACCCCATCTTCTACATGTCGGTGGACATCGAGACCTACATGGCCTACGTGGTCCCGGCCACCTTCGCCTTCATCGCGGGGCTGTACCTGCCCATCTTTCGGAAATACGTCCATGAGGACTACCTCCTGCACTACGTCAAGATCCTGGGCCAGCGCTACCGCAACATCGACTTCTTGCTGATCGTGGTGGGCCTGGTGGCCTATGAGCTGGTCGATTTCGTGCCGGGGGTGCTGCGTTTCGTGATGGTACTATTCTCCAGTATGCGCTTCGTGGGGCTTTACTTCCTGATCCTCAACGACAGGCCTTTCAAGTGGCTGATCTTCGCCGTGGTGCTCGGGCTTTTCGCGGCCGCCGCGCTGCGCACGGCCATGTTCCACGACCTTCTGCTCTGGCTGGGTTTCATCTTCACGATGGTCGCCTTCATCTACAAGTTCTCCGTGCGGACGAAACTGCTGCTGATGGTCGGCTTCTTCTTCCTGGGGGTTTCCGTCCAGGCCGTGAAGTACAGCCTGCGGACCTTCTCGGCCTCGAACCGCGGCTTGGACGTGCTGGGCCAGGTGGCCGGGGAGAAGGTCGAGGGCGACTACCTGCTCTCGGAGGTTTACCTGTCGAGCACCGTGGTGCGCATGAACCAGGGCTGGATCATCTCGCGCATCCTGGCCCATATGCCCACCTTCGAGCCTTTCGCCGAGGGCGAGACCATCCGCACGGGCATCATGGACGCTTTGCTGCCCAGCATCATCCGCGAGAAGACCACCTTCGCCGGATACAGCATCTACTTCGAGCGGTTCACCGGCTTGCGCCTGGCCAAGGGTACCAGCATGGACCTGAGCGTCTTGGGCGAGGCCTACGCCAACTACGGAAACCAGGGCGGCGCCGTCTTCATGTTCCTCTATGGCCTGTTCTTCAACTTCCTTTTCATGCGGGTGTTCTTGCTGGCCATCCGCCACCCCAGCCTCATCCTCTGGATTCCGCTCATCTTCCTGCACACGGTCAAGGCCGAGACCGACTTCGCGTCCACGATGAACTACCTCTTCAAGGCTATCATCGTGGTCTGGGCGTTTTTCTTCGGGATGAAGCGATTCTTAAACATCAACATCTGATGAGCCTTCTGGAAAGCCTGAAAGACTGGCTGGTGCGCATGGATTACGCCTGGAAGAACGCCAGCCTCTGGCTGTTGCGGCGCCTGCTCTTCAAGCCCATCGGCGACCCGGCCCAGGTGCGCAAGCTGCTGGTGTTCCGCACCGGCTCCATGGGCGACAACCTCTGCGCCTTCCCGGCCCTGGACGCCCTGCGCAAGCACTTCGCCCAGGCCGAGCTGCACCTGCTCACCCGCACCGGCGGCCAGGGCAGGGTCGGCACGCTCGACCTGCTGCGCCCCGGCATCCTCGCGGGCCTTGTCGATTACGAGGGAATGTCGTTCCGTGCGCTGGGCCGCAGGCTCAAGGCCGAGGGCTTCGACCTGTTCGTGCAACTGCCCCAGGTGGACGCCCCCTGGTGGCGCCAGGCGCGCGACCTGCTCGCGGCCAGGCTCTGGGGCATCCCCAGCGCCTTCGGCTGGAGGGTCTCGACCACCTACTTCCTGCCCCGCCACCAGGAGCGCCACCGCCGATTCCCCAACGAGACCGACCGCCTGCTGGGCATCCTGGCCCGCGAGGGCGTGCCCATCCCCCCCGAGCGCGACTACCTCCTGGGCGTCTTCGACCCCGGTATGCAGCACGTGCAGCGCCTGGCCGACAGCCTTCGCCCCAAGGGCGAGCCCATGCTGGCCCTGGCCATTGGCAGCAAGATCCAGCGCAACAAGTGGCCCCTCAAGTACTTCCAGAAGGTCGCCGCGCACTTCATCGAGCGGGGCTTCGTCGTGCTGGTCGTCGGTGGCCCGGAGGACGAGGCGGAGGCCGCGCGGCTGGCCCAGCTCAGCCCAGTGGTGAGCTTCTGCGGCAGGCTCAAGCCCCTGGAGTCCGCCCTGCTCATGCACCTCTGCGACCTGGTCATCTCCAACGACACCGGGCCCATGCACCTGGCCTACGCCGTGGGCACGCCCGTGCTGGGCATCTTCAGCAGCCGCGAGTATCCGGGCAAGTGGTTCCCGCCGAAGAGCCGCTTCAACAGGGCCTTGCGCTCCGAGGGCATCCCCTGCGCCATGTGCGCCTTCCGCGACTGTCCCGACCAGAACAACTTCTGCATGAAACGCATCTACCCCGCCCGCGTCATCGCCGAGGCCGAGCAGATTCTCCGGGAGGGAAGGCCATGACCCGCGTGCTCGTCCTGCTCGACTGGTTCCTGCCGGCTTTCAGGGCCGGCGGGCAGATTCCGTCGGTGGCCAACCTGGTCCGCGCCCTCGAGGGCCCGGGATTGTCCTTCTGGATCCTTGCCTCCGACCGCGACTTCGGCCAGGCGGAGCCCCTGGAGGGCATCGAGCCGGGGCGCTGGACCACGCACCAGGGCTTCCGCGTGTTCTACCTGCCCCAGGGCAGGCTCTCGCGGGAGCGCTTTCGCCTGGCAGTGGCAGAAGCATCGCCCCAAGTGATCTATCTGAACAGCTTCTTTTCCAAAGAGTTCACCATCAAGCCGCTTTTGTTTCTTCGGAAGATGGGCTTCGCGGGGCGAGTGGTGCTGGCCCCCAGGGGGATGCTCGGGCAGGGCGCCTTGGCCCTGAAGGCAGGCAAGAAGCGGATCTTCCTGGCCGCAGCCAAGCTGCTGGGCCTGTACCGGGGTCTGCTCTGGCACGCCTCCTCGGAGCTGGAGCGCCAGGAGATCCTCCGGCAGTTTCCCCGGGCCAGCGTGCTCGTGGCCATCGACTTGGCCGAACTGCCCGCGCCGCCCGCGCCCGGCAAGGCCTTGCACCATCCGCCCCGGTTTTTCTTCTTTTCGAGGATAAGCAGGAAGAAAAACTTGAAGTACGCCTTGGAAAGGATGCTGGAAGCCAGGCTCGAAGCGGGCGAGCTGCACCTGGTGGGCCCGGTGGAGGAGCCCGACTACTGGCAGGAGTGCCTGCCGCTGCTGGAGCGCCTCCGCGGGGCGGGTGTCGCCGTCCGGGCGCATGGCGGGCTGCCGCCCGAGCAGGCCCGGGCCCTGCTCGGCGAGCTGGACATCATGCTGCTGCCGACCCTGAACGAGAACTTCGGCCACGTCATCGCCGAGGCGCTGGCGGCGGGCTGCCCGGTGCTGCTGAGCGACCAGACGCCCTGGGCCGAGCTGGAGGCCCGCGGCGCCGGCTGGCTGCTGCCGCTCGACCAGCCCGCGCGCTGGGCCGCGCGCCTGCGCGCCTGCGCCCTGCTCGGCGCCGAGGGCTACCGCGCCCTGTCGGCCGCGGCCCGCGCCGAGGCCGAGCGCGTCCTGCGCGATCCGCGGTCGCTCGACGACAACCGCCGGCTTTTCGAGCCCGGTCCGTAGCCGCTCGGACGGCAAAGGCCTTTTCGGCACATTTGCTTACCTTCGCGCTTTGCGCTGGCCTCGCTGGCGCGGCACCAACCCCAAAATCCGAATGGACAAAGACATCATCTTCGGCTTCCATAGCATCATCGAGGCCATCAGGGCCGGACAAGAAATCGAGAAGGTGCTCGTGCGCCGCGGCCTCAAAGGAATGCTCTTCAACGAGCTGTTCGAGCTGGTCAAGGAGCTGGGCGTGCCCTACCAGTACGTGCCACCCGAGAAGCTGGACCGCCTGACCCGCAAGAACCACCAGGGCGTGGTGGCCCACGTCTCGGCCATCGAGTACAGCCCGATCGAGGTCCTGTTGCCGCAGATCTTCGAGCGAGGGCGGGTGCCGCTGCTGCTGGTGCTGGACCGGGTTACCGACGTGCGCAACTTCGGGGCCATCGCCCGCTCGGCCGAGTGCGCCGGGGTGGACGCGCTGGTGGTGCCCGGCCGGGGCTCGGCCCTGGTCAACTCCGACGCCATGAAGACCTCCGCCGGGGCCTTGCACAACATCCCCGTCTGCCGCAGCCAGAACCTCAAGCAGACCCTGCTTTTCTTGCGGGAGAGCGGCCTGCGCATCGTGGCCGCGACCGAGAAGGGCGCCGACCTGCTCTACCAGGTGGACATGACCGGCCCCACGGCCATCATCCTGGGCGCCGAGGACACCGGCATCGAGATTGAGCTGATCCGCATGGCCGACTCGCTCTGCCGCATCCCCATCCGGGGCAAGATCGACTCGCTGAACGTCTCAGTGGCCTCGGCCCTGATGGCCTACGAGGCCGTGCGCCAACGGCTGGTGGCCGAGGCCGCCGGAGCCTGAGCCGCTGGCCGCGTCCCTCCTCATTTGGCCGAACAACCCTAAACCGACCCGCGCATGAGCCAAGATCCCGAAAGTAAAAAGACCAAGGTGCCCGTCAAGCAGAGGGTGGAGAAGGCCAAGTTCTTCTTGGACTGGGAGCTCTGGGAAAAGGACCTTGAGGGGGCCTCGAAGTACGAGACCTTCCGCTACGGGGTGCTGCGCACACTGGTCACGGCCGTGTCGGAGTTCCGGCAAGACCGCTGCTCGACCAAGGCGCAGGCGCTGACTTTCTACTCGCTGATTTCGGTGGTGCCGGTGCTGGCCGTGCTCTTCGGCTTCGCCAAGGGCTTCGGGCTGGATGCCCTGATCGAGCGGCAGTTGTCGGAGGCCCTGGGCGGGCAGCAGGACCTGGTCGGGACCCTGCTGGAGTTCACCTCCAAGACCCTGGCCAACACCCGCGGGGGGCTGGTGGCGGGCGTTGGCCTGACGCTGGTGCTCTGGTCCGTGATCAAGCTGCTGGGCAACATCGAGGAGATCTTCAACGAGATCTGGATGGTGGCCAAGGGCCGCGACTGGGCCCGCAAGCTGTCCGACTACGTGGCCCTGATCGTCTTCGCTCCGCTGACCCTGGTGGTGGTGGGGGGGCTGAACGTCTTCCTGCGCACCAGCATCGACGAGGCCCAGGCCGGAGGCGGGGCGATGCTGATGGCCCGGCCGGTGCTGCTGGTCTTGGCCAAGCTGATTCCTTTCCTGCTGATCTGGGCGATTTTCACCCTGCTGTTCACGGTATTGCCCAACCGGAAGGTGGCCCTGCGCCCGGCCATGGTCTCGGGCGGGCTGACGGGCTTCGTCTATGTGCTCATCCAGTGGATCTACATCGAGTTCCAGGTCGGGGTGTCGAGCCAGAACGCCGTCTATGGCAGCTTCGCGGCCCTGCCCTTGTTCATGGCCTGGCTGCAACTGAGCTGGCTGCTGATCCTGTTCGGGGCCGAGATGGCCGCCACGATGCAGCTCCC
This sequence comes from Bacteroidota bacterium, assembly GCA_020048645.1. Classification (GTDB taxonomy): domain Bacteria; phylum Bacteroidota; class Bacteroidia; order Bacteroidales; family UBA6013; genus UBA6013. The sequence continues at coordinate 18,763 of JAIFMG010000122.1, forward strand.
CGAGAAGTCCCGCTACGCGCAGACCATCCACAAGGCCTCGCGGCTTCAGCGCGACGCGGTGCTGCTCTCGGTGCTAGAGGAAGTGGTCGAGAGCTTCCAGCGGCGCGAGCCGGGTCCGACCGAGGCCCAGATCGTGGCGCGCACGGGGCTGCATCCGGCCTACGTCCACCTTTCGGTGCGCAGGCTGCTGCGGGCAGGGCTGGTGGCCGAGCTGAACGACGACGACCAGCAGCAGGTCGGCTACGTGCCCTTGGGCGACAGCGGCTCCTTCAGCGTCTGTAGCGTGATCGACAGCATCGAGCGGGCCGGGCTGATGCCGCCCAAGCTGTCCGACCACCGCCGGGTCTCCGCCTACATCCGGCTGCTCGAGGAGTTCCACGCCGAGCGGAGCGACTCGCCGGCCAAAGTTCTGCTGGTGGACATGGCCAAGGTCAACAACCAGATCGAGACCCGCGACGGGTTCAAGCTCAAGGACGACGAGCAAGAGCAATCGCTGCCGTCCTCTGAGCGTTAGCCCTCCGGCTTCACAACTACCATGAAAATGAAAAAACAGATTCGCTTCCTTACGGCCTTGCCTTTTCTGCTGGCAATGGCCTCATGCGGACCCGACTCGCCCAACGCCTTCGAGGTGGAAGGCCAGATCGACAACTACAGCGGCTACATGATCTACCTCGACGTGCTCAACACCGACGCGCTGGTGCCCTTCGACTCGGTCAAGGTCGGGGGCCAGGGCAAGTTCAGCTTCGAGGGCGAGATCACCGCGCCCACCTTCTTCATGCTCCGCACCTTCGACGACCAGCGCGTGACCCTGCTCGTGGAGCCGGGGCAGCACGTCCGTCTGGGCACCCACTACGACGACTTCGCCACCACTTACCAGGTCAGCGGCTCCGAGTCGTCCGAGAAGGTCCGCGGCCTCAACTTGCGCATCCAGAAGACATTGGACGTGGTCGATTCCATCTCGGCCGTGTTCCTCGAAAAGCAGTACACCGACGAGATAGACAGCATCAAGCCCCTGCTCGACAGCGCCTACTTCAAGGCCATCGAGGCCCAGAAGCGCTTCACGCTCGAGTTCATCCGCGACAACTACACGTCCATGGCCGCCGTCCTGGCCCTGTTCCAGCAGACTGGGCAGAGCGAGCTGGTGGTGGACCCCGTCGAGAACTTCGAGTTCTACCACATGGTGGACACGGCCCTGACCCGCCTGCATCCCAACTCCGACTACGTCAAGGCCCTGCACAACTACATCCTCAAGCAGCAGAACCAGAAGCTCCTGGCCGAGCAGCAGGAGCAGCGCCTCTCGATTGGGCAGGTGGCCCCCGAGCTGGCCCTGCCCAACGCCAACGGCGACACGATCCTGCTCTCGAGCCTGCGCGGCAAGCACGTCCTGCTCGACTTCTGGGCCAGTTGGTGCGCCCCCTGCCGCGAGGAGCATCCCAACCTGCTCGAAAACTACGAGATCTACAAGTACCTCGGCTTCGAGATCTACCAGGTCTCGCTCGACCACCAGAAGAACCAGTGGGTCCGCGCCATCGAGGACGACCGCCTGCCCTGGGCCCACGTCTGCGACCTGCAAGGCTGGCGCTCGCCCGCCGCCGTGCTCTACAAGGTCGAGGCCCTGCCCAGCAACCTCCTGCTCGACCCCCAGGGCCGCATCCTGGCCAAGAACCTCCGCGGGGAGATGCTCTCGCGCGAACTGGCCAACATCTTCGGCAAGCCCCAATAAGGGAGCCGGCGCCCTGGCCCTCCTAACCCGCAAAGCGTTTTGAAGAAGACCTTCCTGGCCAACCTGGCGCTGCTGGTGGTGCTCAACCTGCTGGTCAAGCCGTTTTGGATCTTCGGGATCGACCGCGGCGTCCAGAACCTTGTCGGGGCCGACGACTACGGCCTCTACTTCGCCCTGCTGAACTTCTCGTTCCTGTTCAGCATCTTCCTCGACTTCGGCATCACCAACTTCAACAACCGCAACCTGGCCCAGCACAGCCAACTGCTCGAAAAGCACTTCTCGAAGCTGCTCTCGCTCAAGTTCCTGCTGGCCCTGGTCTATGCCCTGGGCATGGCCCTGCTGGCCTGGGGCATCGGCTACAAGCGGCAGGAGTGGGGCCTGCTGGGCCTGCTGGGCCTCAACCAGGTGCTGGTCTCGCTGATCCTGTTCCTGCGCTCCAACCTCTCGGGGCTGCACCTTTTCCGGGCCGACAGCCTGGTCTCGGTCATGGACAGGGTGCTGATGATCCTTTTTTGCGGGGCGATGCTCTGGGGGCCCTTCCGGGTGGAGGTCTTCCGGGTCGAGTGGTTCGTCTGGACGCAGACCCTGGCCTACGCGCTCACGGCGCTGCTGGCGCTGGGGCTGGTGCTTCGGCGCTCGGGGCGGCTGCGCCTGCACTGGGACTGGCCCTTCTTCCTGGCGATCGCCAGGCGCAGCCTGCCCTTCGCCCTGCTGGTGCTGCTGATGGGGCTCTACGGGCGGGTGGACTCGGTGATGCTGGAACGCCTTCACCCGCGGGGCAGTCTGGAGGTGGGCATCTACGCGCACTCGTTCCGCATCCTCGACGCGGCCTCGATGTTCGCCTACCTTTTCGCCAGCCTGCTGCTGCCCATCTTTTCTCGGATGCTCCAGCGGGGCGAGCCCGTTGGGGCCCTGCTGCGCTTCTCGGCCTTCATGCTGCTGGTGCCGGCGGTCATCCTGGTGGCCGTCTCGTTCTACTTCCGCCACGCGATCATCGGGCTGCTCTACACCGAGCATCTCGACGAGTCGGCGGAGGTCTTTGGGCTGCTGATGCTGAGCTTCGTGCCCATCAGCGTGGGCTACACCTTCGGCACGCTGCTGACGGCCAACGGCAGCCTCCGCTTGCTGAACGGCCTGGCCCTGGCCAGCCTGGCGGCCAACGTGGGGCTGAACCTTTGGCTGATACCGCGCTGGGGGGCCTGGGGCGCCGCGCTCTCGAGCGTGCTCACGCAGTCGTTCTCGGCGGCGGGGCAGTTCTGGCTGGCCAAGCGGGTGTTCGGCTTCCGGGTGCGCCCGGCCTTGGCCCTGGCCACGGCGGCCTTCGTGCTCGGGGTCTGGGCCCTGGCCTGGCTGGCCCGCGCGCACGCCAGCAACTGGCTGATGGCCGTCCTGGCCGTGGGCATACTGGGCCTGGACCTGGCCTTCCTGGCGCGGCTGGTCAACCTCCGCGACCTGCGGCTGCTCATGGCCAGCCCCAAGCCGGGCGAAGCCGACGCCTAGCCGGACGCGACCCTTCGAAACGAAAAAGCAAGCCTTTTGGGGGCTTGCTTCTTGCGCGGAGAGAGAGGGATTCGAACCCCCGGAGGTATGACCCTCAACGGTTTTCAAGACCGCCGCGATAGACCACTCTGCCATCTCTCCGATTGCGGGTGCAAATGTAGATTCTTTTTTCGAATCTGCAAGCGTTTCGCGAGAAATTTCTTGAAAAAGGATTGTCTGGGCGAGCCAGCGCGTGGCCCACCAATGCAAAAAAAGCACCAGCCCAAAAAAACATCCGATTTTGTAATGCCCTGCATTTGCGCAAGCTCCGAAATAGCCTATATTTGCAAGTGTTTACACCATTCGATAACTATAAACCTGTTGGACATGAACAAAGCACAACTCATTGACGCGATCGCCGACGAATCGGGCATCTCCAAGGCCGATGCCAAAAAAGCGCTTGACGCGTTCATCACCACGACCGTCAAGGCGCTCAAGACGGGCGAGCGGGTCACGTTGATCGGTTTTGGGTCGTTCTCCGTGTCCGAGCGCGAAGCTCGCACCGGCATCAACCCCCAGACCCGGCAAGAAATCAAGATTCCAGCCAAGAAGGTCGTAAAGTTCAAGCCCGGCACCGAGCTTTCGAGCGACATTCAGTGATTGGACCTCCTTTCGCGTTCCACAGGGGGAGTCCGCTGGGCTTCCCTTTTTTTTTGACCCGGACGCGCCTTGCCAAGGGCAGGCTGAAACAGCGCGAGGCCCCGCCCACTAGGCGGGCTTCGCGCTTTCAGGCCCTGGCGCGAACGCTGAACCTCCGCCCATGTACCTATCCGAGCAAAACCAGTTCCTCAAAAACTTCCTCACCCCGGAGCGCCTGGAGGTGCTGGAGCGCGGGCTGCTTCCGCGCACCCGCTACCTGACCATCGCCCTGGAGGACATCTACCAGTCGCAGAACGCCAGCGCCGTGCTGCGCACCTGCGACTGCCTGGGCATACAGGACGTCCACGTCATCGAGAACGAGAACCCCTACAACATCAACCCCGACGTGGTCCGCGGCGCCAACAAGTGGCTGACCCTGCGCAAGCACGGCAGCCGCGGCCACGACAACACCTCCGAGGCCATCGCCCACCTCCGCGGCCAGGGCTACCGCATCGTGGCCACCTCGCCCCACGCCCGCGGCGTGGCCCTGCAAGATTTCGACCTGGCCAAGGGCAAGGCCGCCTTCTTCTTCGGCACAGAGATGCACGGCCTGAGCAGGAACATGCTCGACCAGGCCGACGAGTTCGTCCACATCGAGATGCTCGGCTTCACCGAGAGCTTCAACCTGTCGGTCTCGGCGGCCATTGTGCTGCACCACCTCAGCCTCAAGCTCCGGCAGAGCGATCTGCCCTGGCGGCTGGCGGAGGACGAGGCCCATGAGCTGATGAACGTCTGGCTGCGCCGCACGATCAAGCGCTCGAACCTCCTGGTCGAGGAGTTCGACCGCCGGCACGGCGTGCGCACGCCCAGCCTGGCCGAGGAGCCTTGGCCAGAAGTTCCTTGAGCCACAGGCGCGCCAGGGCGGCGGGCGCCAGCTCCTGCCCGAAGCGCTGGCGCAGGTAGGCCCAGTCGGGGAAAAGCTCGTGCCAGAGGAAGCGCAGCTTGCGCGCCAGGCCGGGCACTAGGGCCAGCTTCTTGCGGTAGCTCAGGTAGCCCTCGCGGGGCAGGCGCTCCCACTGGCCGCGGAGCAGCCTCTCGAAGCGAAGCTCCTGCTCTTGGGCGAGCGCGGGCCGCGGGCCGCCGATCCCGGCGCGGAAGTGGAGGTCGAGCAGGTGGGCGGTCTCGTGCCAGAAGGCGAGCAGCGCGTTGGCCTCGAGCAGCCGCAGGGCCTCGTCCTTGTCGCCCTGGGCCATGCTTTGCCAGAGCAGCGCGAGGTCGAGGTACCAGACCAGTCGGAACTCGCCCGTTTGCCAGTGCTTCTGGAGGTGGTGCAGGAGGTGGGGCAGGAGCAGGGCCGGGCGCAGCCCGCGGAGAGCCCGCCCGCCGCTTTCGCGGAGCCAGGGCTGGTGCCAGAGGTCGGGCAGGAGCAGGGCGTTCTTCTGGTGCGGGGGGAAGAGCTGCCAGTGCAGCTCCACTTGCAGGCCGTGCGCCGCGAACGGGAGGTTGTGGTTGAGCCGCAGGCCGTCGAGGAAGGGATTCTTGCTGGCGGGCGGGCGCAGGCCCAGGCGGCGCAGGGCGTCCGCGGCCTTGTCGAAGTGCTCGGGCCGGACCAGCAGGTCGAGGTCGCTCATGGGCCGGAGGGCGGGCTCGGGGTAGAGGGCCTCGGCCAGGAAGGCGCCTTTGAGGCAGATGGGCTCGAGGCCTTGCTGTTCGAGGCGGGCCAGGGCCAGGTCGCGCAGGGCGCGCAGGCGCAGCAGGAAGGCCTGGCTGGCCAGCCGGTGCCGGGCGAGCCTTTGGCGGATGGGCGCGGGGACGGCCTCCGCCCAGCGCAGGGCCTCGCGGTGGGCGAATCCGTCGAGCGAGTTGGCCAGGGCCAGCTCCAGCCAGCGCTCCCAGCGCAGGTCGGCGGGGGGCGCCGCGGGGGCTTGGCCGGAGGCGCAGGCCAGCAGCAGGCTTTCTTCCGGGGTCAGGGCCATGTTCGGGGTTTTCGGCAGGCGCGAAGTTGCGGTTTTTTCGCCGTTTGGCACTCGGCGGGCTTTTTTGCGTACCTTTGGTTGGGGCAGATGCCTGTTTTGAAGTTCATTTCCACACAAGAAAAACGTCTCCGCATGGACCGATTGGCGCGGGTGTTCGCGAAAAATGAGGGCCTGTTCCTCACGCCCACGGGCGAGGGCCTGCTGGTGGTTCCGCTGGTGGAGGATGTGGCCGACATGTCGAAGGTGTTCAGCCTGAACGGCACGGCCCAGTTCCTCTGGGAAAGCCTGGATGGCCGCCGCGATGGGCACGCCCTGTCGGAGCTGCTGCACCAGGAGTTCCAGGTGGGCTTGGAGCAGGCCCGGGCCGATGTCTCGGACTTCCTGGCTTCCATCGAAAACGTGCTGGCCCATGCTCGTCCCTGAGCCATCGCCCTCGTTCTGCTGCCAGGTGGCGGGCTTCCCGATCGCGTTCGAGTCGGGCCAGGAGGATCTGCTGCTGGAGGTCCCGCCCACCTACGTGCCCTACCTGCGCGAGCGCCCGGCCTCGCCCGAGTGCGTGGTGCGGGTGTGCCGCGGCCAGCCCGACTGGGCCTCGGGGCAGCAGGTCTTGCGGGCGCCGCACCAGCAACTGGGCTATTTCCAGAACATCTCGCGCCATGCCTGGAGCATCTGGCGCATCCGCGGCCAGTCGTGGCTGCGGCTGGAGCCGCTGGAGCCGGGGCTTCCGGCCTATGGCCTGCAACTGCCTGGCCCATCGGAGCTTGAGCTTCGGGTGGACTCGTCGGCCGCGGTGCTTCCGGCCTTGGTCTATCCGTTGGGGACGATGCTGCTGCTCTACCTGCTCTGGCGGCGCGAGGGTGTGCTGGCGCACTGCTCGGGCGTGGAGCACCGCGGGCGGGGCATGGTCTTCCTGGGGCGCTCGGGCGTGGGCAAGACGACCCTGGCGAGCATCTGGGCGAGCGTGGGCGCGCGGGTGCTGAACGACGACCGGCTGGCGCTCCGGGTGCAGGAGGGGCAGGCCTTCGCGCACAACACGCCGATGCTCTATCCGCAGTCGGTGGGGCAGGCGCCTTTGCGGAGCATCTTCTTCCTTTCGCACGGGCCGGAGAACAGCCTGCGGGCCTTGCCGCCGCCGCAGGCCCTGCCGCTTCTGCTGGCCAACACGGTGGTGCACGCGCACGACCCGCTGCTGCTGGCGGGCATGGTCGAGAACCTCCGGGGCCTGCTGGCCAGGGTTCCGGCCTACTCGTTCGCCTTCGTGCCCAGCCGCGAGGCCGCCCGCTTCCTGCTCGATCGGCTGGGCTGGCACTAGCCCAGGTCGCTCACCTGCTTGAGCTTCTTCATGTTGAGGATGCGCACCCGCCGCCCGTCGAGGTCGATGACGCCGTCGGTCTTGAAGGTGCGCAGCAGGCGCGAGACGCTCTCCTTGGCCATGCCCGTGAAGTTGGCCAGGTCTTGCCGCGAGATGAGCATGTCGAACTCCTCGGCCTCGAAGATCTGCTGGCTCAGGTAGAGCAGGCCGTCGGCCATGCGCCCGGCCATCTGCTTCTGGGTGGCCTCGGCGAAGCGCCGGACGGTGTAGTTGAACTCGCCGCTGATGTTGCCGAACAGGGCCTCGCCGAACTTGGGGTTGGCCAGGGCCGCGTCGCGCAGCGAGCCCGAGTCGAGCATGCAGGCCGTAACGTCGGTAATGGCCGCTACGCTCAGCGGGTGCTTGTGCCCGTTGAACAGGGCCGAGACCCCGATCAGCTCCTTGGGCTTGTAGATTTTGACGATGCGCTCGCCGCCCAACTTTTCTTCGTAATAGGCTTTGGCGTAGCCGCTTTCCAGGGTGATGATGTCGGTGGCGAAAGTCCCCATCTTGGCGATGGTTTCCCCCGCTTTGAAGTCGATCTGGCATTTCTTGGCGCTGATGACGGCCAGCTCGCGGTGTTGCAGCTTGTCGAACGACTCGCACTTGTGCAGACAGTTTTCACAACTTTTGATCATGGGTCGAAGGGGAACTTGGGTTGACAAGCGGCAAGATACGGCTTTTTCGTCCAACAAGGTAGGTTTCGGAGCCCCGCGGGGGCAGTTTGAATTTAGTCTAAGAAAAGGCGGGCGCGGCAAGCCCTGGCCTTGGCCGTGGCTTCCGACCCGCGCTTGGAAAAACTTTGGGCGCCTTGCCCAATCATTTAAGCCCAGGCCGGCGCCCAACAGCGCGCCAGGCGCCGCCGCCAGCCCGTGGCCAGCCTGGCGCGCCCGCGCCCGGTGCTGCCCGCAACCGCTTGTCTGACAAGCGGCAGCGAAGGACGGCGGCCAGCCCTTGGCCGAGGCCCGGGGCGGTTCGCCCAGGGGCCCAGGGGCCTGGCCCGCGGGGTAAATAAGCTAGAAAAACGCGAAAACAAAGCCCGCGAAAGACGTGCGCAAGGCCTTAAAAGCTAGGCAGATGACGTAATTTTGGAAACAACCGCCACCTTCATCCGCCATGCACATGACCTTTCCCCGACTGACGTTTTTCGCCGCCCTCCTCCTTCTGCCTTGGGCCTTGGGGGGATGCTCCAGCCGCGACGAGCTGCGGGGGAGCCTGGTCGTGAACAACCGCCTGCCGGCCTTCTTCGGCGAGGTGCTCGACCTGGGCCTGGAGCTTTCCTCGGCGCAGGGCCTGGGCCGGCTCGAGGCCACCTGGATGCTGGCCGAGGGCCGCTCGACCCGCACGGAGCTGGACCTGCGGGGCAGTCGCGACACCAGCCTCCGCCTGCTCTGCCCCGTGCCCCTGGACCGCCGCATCGGCTGCGTGGTGCTGTTGGTCCGGGTCCACTCGGTCGGCAGGGGCTCGCTGGAGTTCACGCAGGCCTTGCCCGTCTTCCATCCGCCGGTGGCCGTCCGCGAGGCCCACTACGGCCACGATTCGGCCCGCGACTACTTCGAGGGCCTGGCCGTCCGGGCGGCGGCGGCTTCCGGGCCGGAGGCCTTCTCGGCCTTCGCCTGGGTGGAGTCGCCCCGGGGCATGGCGCCCTGGCAGGACGACGCGGCCGAGATGCCCAGCCCGAAGGTCTCACCCTGAAAAACCTAGCCACAAATGTTGACCTTAATGCAGTACAAGATGACCGAACTGATCCACATTGGCGACATCGACCCCCAGCGCGAGGCCCAGTTCCGGCTGGCCCAGCGGAGGCTCAGGCTCCTGCGCGAGCAGATCGATGGCGACTTCCGCCGCCGAAACCAGTCGCTGGCCAACTGGTTCGCACGGGCCGCCGCCCGCGACGCCTCCGGCAAGACCATCCTGGAGGTGCGCCTCGAGGAGAAGACCGACGAGGAGTCCAAGCTGCTGATCCTGATGCTCGAGACCCTGGCCCGGCCCGAGACCGGGCGGCGCGTGCTGCTCCGCTGGAACGGACCCGACCCCAGCCCCGGCCTGGCCGCCTACGCCCGCGCCCTGGCCGCCGTGGCCCAGGTCAACTGCGAGATGGCCTGCGCCTAGGCCCGACTGCCTGCCCCCCCTCCAACCAACCTCACCCCGACCATGAAGTTCGTCGATCCGCTCTCGCCCAACGTCAAAGCCATCCTGACCGACTTGTTCCGCTCGAGCCCTTCGCACAAGGTGCGCCGCAGGGCCCACTGCGTGCTGCTGAGCGACAAGGGATACCCCATCGAGAAGCTCTCCGAGATCTTCGACGTGGACCGCGACACCATCGGCGTCTGGTTGGCCAAGTGGAACGAGCTCGGCGTGGAGGGCCTCCAAGACGCGCCCCGCTCCGGACGCCCCCGGAAAGACCAGGCCCCGAGCCCGTCCGACCTGGCCGGCTGAGCGCCCGCAAACCCGACGCCCCGCGCCCGTCCTTCTCCGCACCGCCGGAAAGGACGGGCGCGGGGCGTTTCGTGCCGTGCCCTTTGCGCCAAAAAGCCTATCTTTGCCTTGTCCGGCTGCCCAAACACCTTACTAAGACCGTCAACCATGAGACTATTCGAAAACGACTTCATCCAGATCGACTTCTGGTCGCAGGACAAGATCCTCCATTACACCTGGCTGCCCGATTCCGCCAAGATGACGGACGCCGATTTTCGACACATCCTCGAGCAGCAAATGGCCTTCGTCCTCGAGCACAAGCCAGACAACATGCTGATCGACTCGCGGGCCTTCCATTTCATCATGGACGAGGAGACGCAGAAGTGGGCCAACCGCACCATGTTTCCCCGCTACCACGAGGCCAGCGTCCAGAAGTTCGCCTTCATCCTCCTGCCCGAGCTCTACGAGCACGTCAAGGAGGCCTACCTCTACGAGGACGTCAGCCCCGAAGGCTTCCGCACCTGGTACTTCGACGACCCCGAGGCCGCCCGCTGCTGGCTGGCCCCCTGAGGCCGCGCCTTCGCTCCCACCCGAACAATTCCTTTCAAGATTTCCCTGCCATTTCCCTCCCCCCCCTCAAAAAACCATTCCGATGTACGCTAAACTCCAGGCACATTTGCAAGCCGAACTGGCCCAGATCGAAAAGGCCGGCCTCTTCAAGCGCGAACGCGTGATCACCTCGCCCCAGAACGCCACCGTGCGCGTGGGCAAGGGCCAAGACGTGCTCAACTTCTGCGCCAACAACTACTTGGGCCTCTCGGACCACCCCCGCCTGGTCGAGGCCGCCAAGCTGAGCCTCGACTCGCACGGCTACGGCATGTCCTCCGTCCGCTTCATCTGCGGCACGCAAGACCTCCACAAGGAGCTCGAGCGACGGGTGGCCGACTACTTCGGCACCGAGGACACCATCCTCTACGCCGCCTGCTTCGACGCCAACGGCGGCGTCTTCGAGCCGCTCTTCGACGAGCAGGACGCCATCATCTCCGACCAGCTCAACCACGCCTCCATCATCGACGGCATCCGCCTCTGCAAGGCCGCCCGCTACCGCTACCAGAGCGCCGACATGGACGACCTGGAGCGCCAGCTCGTGGCCGCCCGCCAGCACCGCTTCCGCCTGGTCGTTACCGACGCCGTCTTTTCGATGGACGGGCACATCGCCCCGCTCGACCAGATCGTGGAGCTGGCCCGCCGCTACGACGCCCTGGTCATGATCGACGAGTGCCACTCCGCCGGCGTGGTCGGGCCCACGGGCCGCGGCGCCACCGAGCACTTCGGCCTGCGCGGACAGGTGGACATCATCACGGGCACCCTGGGCAAGGCCTTCGGCGGAGCCATTGGCGGCTTCACCACCGGCCGCAAGGAAATCATCGAGATGCTGCGCCAGCGCTCGCGCCCCTACCTGTTCTCGAACTCGCTGCCCCCGGCCGTCGTCGGCGCCGCCCTGGCCACCTTCGACCTGCTCGCCGAGTCGGACGAGCTGCACACCCGCCTCCAGGCCAACACCGAGCGCTTCCGGAGCAAGATGCAGGCCGCCGGTTTCAGCATGAAGCCTTCGCAGTCGGCCATCGTGGCCGTGATGCTCTACGACGCCAAGCTCTCGCAAGATTTCGCCGCGCGCCTGCTGGAGCTGGGCATCTATGTCGTGGGCTTCTTCTACCCCGTGGTGCCCAAGGACCAAGCCCGCATCCGGGTGCAGCTTTCGGCGGCCCACACCTTCGAGCAGATCGACAAGGCCGTGGAGGCCTTCGTGAAGGTGGGCAAGCGGTTGGGCGTGCTGTCCTGAGCCGTTCTCCCCGGAAATCCAAAAGAGCCTTCCGCCCGTTTTCCTCGGGTCGGAAGGCTCTCTTTTTGGGGGGATGCCTTGGCTCAGAGGCCGGCCCTTCGGCGGCGTTCTTCCTCTTCGCGTTCGCGGCGCTCCTCTTCTTCGAGCAGTTGGCTGAGCTCCTTCTTCATCGTGGCGAACTGCTGCTTCTCCTGCAAGTCCTTGATCTTGCGGAGGATTTCGGCCTCGGGCCCACCTTCGGCGGACTTTTGCGCTTCGGGGCCCTTCTCGTCGCGGGGGGGCGGGGTGCTTTGGCGCGCCTCGGGCTCGGCCTGCGGCTCCGCCTGGGGCGCCTCGGGTTGGGCGCGGAAGTACTTCTCGCGGGCCTCGGCGAAGGCCAGGAACTCGTGCCAGAGGGCGCCGTGCGTGCGCAGGTCGATCTGCGCCGCGAGCCGTTCGCCTTTGTCGTCCACCAGGTAATGGAATCCTTTCATGTTGTCGTGGGGATGGGTTGTGGCCTTGAGGATTTCAGCACTGGGCAAAAACCGCAAGCCCATGGAAGTTAGTGGGAAAGCCAACGGATGGACGGACACCCACCGCATCGGGAAAATATCGCCAGATGCTCTTCCCGAAGGCGGAATGCCGGTCCTTGTCCCAAAGATAGCACCTTTTGTCGGTTTTGGCGGCTGGGCATGGCGAAAACCAGCGTTTGACGCGACATCTGGGGCACTCCCCAACCTTAGGGCACAAAAGCGGCTCGCGCAAGGCGGAGGCGCGAGCAAGGGTCGCCCTCTCTGGGACTTGGCTGTCACCAATTTTCCCTATCTTGCGGGGGCAAACCCAAACGCTTTCGACGCGATGAAGCAAGTTGAGAAATATCTGGAAAGGATAACCATCGACCCGGAGATA